>NZ_BAABEM010000021.1:0-353730 GCF_039540155.1 Gibbsiella greigii | reverse complement strand
CAGGCGCGGAACTCATCGTGGCGCGGGCATCATTGCCCATAGTGACGCCGGATAGATTTAAGCAAGCCCATCATTAATCAAAAATCAGTGTTGCAAAAATGGGGGTGACCATAGATTTTTCCTTACGAACCAGTTCGCGTTTGAGTTGCCTGACTTCTTTCTGGCTTTGTCTGAGCGCGGCTTTATCATTAGGCGAAGAGACCTGCAAAAAGCCTTGTTTCCACTGACTAATCTGCTCAGGATAAATCCCTTTCTTACGGCAGTATTGCGCCAGTTCCGCTTCACTGAGTGTGGCGGTTTCGATAATCACAGCCAGCCGGGCATCGGCTGACCATTGGTCTGTGGTTTTGTCTGCACCCGGCACCGGTATTCCCTCTGCTTTCGCCTTGTTACGCCAGTTATAGAGCGTAGCTTCTGATATCCCTTCCATCTGTGCAACTGCGGTGACGGTCATGTTGTAGGGCGGCAGTAGTTTAGCCAGTGCGGCCGATTTACGTTCTGGTGAAATACGCTTCACGATATGGTCCCATCTTGTCATTAGTGTTTTTGATGGGGGTGCCAACTATCTTGACACTTACCGGCTATTCGTAGGTAGGATCACTGTGTCCACATTACGCGGATAGGATCAGAAGTTGTTGTCGCGCATTCAATGATGTTCAGGCGAATCTTCTCTGTCATGAGAGCTGTCACTACATAAAAAATATTAATTGGGTTAATTTAAAAATGAATTATGCAAAGTTACTAGAAAGTATGAGAGTTATCTGGAAATGTTTATTTAACAATACTTGTTTAAATATAAAAGTTCCATAAATAATTTTGTATGAAAGTCTTCAATACTTATATCAGATGTTAACTATGAATGAGGTGATAAGTCTAATTTGGTTAAATGGTAATTATTTAATTAAAAAAGAGGGGGGGCCTCTTTTTTAATTGGTTTATGGTTAAATTAGTTTAGCTACATCCTCCAAGCTGTTATATATTATTGTCTGGGCATTTTTTACGGAATGTTTTAGTTCTATTAATGAGTGTTCATTAACACTATCAAAAGCCGTCGATATTTCCGTTCCGCTAATTGGTTTTGTAAATGGTGCTACACTCCAGGTCTCAAGGAAGGAAACCAACTTTTTTATATCTGAGTTAATACAGAAGTGAGGAACGCCAAACGACATCGCTGTTATTACTCCATGAAGACTTGTACCATAAAACCCAGATGATGTGGCTATTACATACATAATCTCCCATACTGTAAGGTCATTCAAAAGTAGGAGTTTTTCATTTGCATATGATTTTACTTTTTCAAGAAATATTATATCATCGTGTCCACTTGCATATCCGATTGGCAAAAGTACAACATTGACTCCTTTGCTTTTAACTACATTTGATAACTCGTCTGCTAATTCTTTTTCTGTGAAATTTACTTTATACGGGCAAGCTTGTACTGTTATAAATTTTTTATTTCCTACTATATTTTTTACTTTATCTCTAACTTGAGATGAAATGAAGTTTATATCTACAACTTTTGAAGCCATTAATACTGAGTCAGGAACTAATTTACGGTTTTGAATTGTAGGCAATGCCTGATATGTTCTTTCGTCTCTAACGGAAATATAATCTGCAGATTTTAATACATCTATCTGTGAATTATTGGCATGACCACCAACAGTATTGTAAACAACTTTGATATCATTCAAGAATGATTTTTTGTTTGGAATGTATGGATAATCCCATACCGATTTGTAACGACTTTTAGCTATTTGAGTAACTATTCTAGGCGTAAATCGTCTTGTGATCCGTAACAATTTTGAGATAAGTAAGTTTTCTTGGACATGCATAAACAGTGTGCCAATATCGGCCCCTAAAACTTCACCACCAACAACAATAACGGTTGAACCTTCTTTGGCTGACAATAATTTAGTCATGGCAATAGATGGCTTGCAAGAAAAATGGCTTAAATCCGAATCCATTATCGAGGAAAAAATAAAATCTATATCTGAGGTTTTTTCTGGGTGTTCTTTTTTAAAATACATTTCTAGCAATATAGGCATTAAATTATCGCCATAATTATACCGATCAAATGCACCATATAAAATCACTTGGCGTTTTTCAGAAGTGTTATTTATCATGTTTAAATTTACCCTAGGATATTTTTTTTGATTCGAAGTAAAGCACCTGGTATCCAAAGAGACCGTGACTTTTGTAAAAAAGAAATTCGTGTTTTTTTATGGAAGGCATCGAATAGATAGGCTGCACAAAAGTAAGCTACCAATGTTGCTATTGCCGAACCTTTTAATCCATATAAAGGAATGAGAATGAAATTAAGTGCTACACATATAATTAGCCCGAAAAGATTTCTTGTGAATGCATACATCTGCAAACCTTCATTTATATACCATCTGCCGCTAGCAGAACTGAGGAAATAAAAAATACTTACCCACGCGTATATCTTGATTAATGATGATGCATCGTTATATTGTAATCCATAAAAGAAATCGATAATTATATCTGAAAGGAAAGTTACGACTATCGCCAGACAAACACCAGATATAACCATTAAATCATATAGAAACTGCATCCTATTATTATACTTGTCCTCACTTTTATATTTTTCCTCTATTATTTTTGGGAATAAAGATGAAACAATTGCGATTGGGAAAAAGTACCAAACTTCAATCATTTTTACTGCAACAGAATATACGCCAACAGCTGCATTGCTAATAAGATTACCAATCATTATTTGATCTATGCGCATGTATAGCATAAACGCAAGACCTGATAAAACCAAAGGCCAACTTTGCGAAAATAATCGTTTTGCTTCAGAGTAGTCAACGATCCATCGTATAGATATTCGTTTTCTCTTGTATAGGATTATAAGTACTATGCCAACTATCAATGCCTCTAGAGAAACTGTAATTGCTAAGGTGATATACGAAGCCCCCAATAGCATTGCTGCTGCTTTTGCTAGTGAGCTTACGATAAATGCAATGTTTTGAGCGATTACTGTATTCTTTGATGATATTGTAGATTCAAACCAGTATTTAATTACATCAGTTGATCTAAATAATATTGAAGGTATCATTACTAATACCACCAGAAGAATATCCCATTCGTTTGGTCTTAGAAGTATTGTCGTTAATATAACTAATAAGGTTGCAACGAAACTGCCTAATACCTGTAATAAGAATGATGTCCCCATAATTCTTCCCGAATCTTCAGGGGCTCTGATTAATTCTCGAACTACGACCCCATTCATTCCTAGGGACGCTACAGACGTATATATAGCTATAATAGCTAAAGCATAATTGAACAAACCGAACTTTTCTGGGCCTAAATATCTGGCGAGCCAGACACTAACGATGAATCCTAGTCCCATTCTAAAAATACTGTCGCCTGAAAGCCACAGCATGTTAAGCACCGACCTGTTTTTGGAAAAGCGTGAATAAACTCCCATAAAATTGTTCATCCGATAGTTGTATATTGAAATTAGTTTAGGTTCTTTTATCGTATTGATTCTTATGTTTTATTTTTAGTAAACATGCTTACTAAATAGATTCTCATTCACGCTACCGCCCCTGGCTCACAGTTACCACTTTCTGATTCGGAAAACATTACTTTTTTAGATGTATCTGCATACAGTCCGATGTGTTGGTGTATGTCAGACATCAATTGTTACAAATACATAATGCATAATACATTGTTTTTAATGGTTTTTATTTTGTTCTTTGGGATTCTATGCCACTAGCTCTGTACTCCCCGCAACCCTCAGATAACCATTATCATCAACACTTAGCGCATAAGATAACGCATGAGAGTCAAAAAGAGCAGTCTAGATACACTATTTCAGAATAATACGTAGTGTTTAAGATTGTATTGATTGATTATTGTACTTTTGATTGTTACTAACACATACATTTTGTGTGTGTTACTTGTAATGCTATGTGGCTTGATTTTGAACAGTTTTTAGGAGTAGGGCTTAGTTTTGAGAGAGGAAGGTGATGAGCGAGTAAGTTGCAACACTTTTGTGTTTATTAAGTGAGGTGATATAAGTTTTTTATAAGCAAGCTAGATTTTTTAATCTAATTGATTGTCTAGTTATATAGTTTATTAAATAATATTAAACTCGTTGTATCCCTTGATAAAACGAGTTTTCTTTGTTTGTTTATTATGTGTTCAGTATGGTCAAATCTATTATTTAGGTATTATATGACCTTTTAAAAAAACTCTCACTTGTGCTGAGAGTGTGAAAATTGAAGCTGTATAGATTAAAGCTCCGATGATGGATAAAAGAATAAGGACCCAGATGCTTTGTATTCCATTTTTTGATGTGAAATTATTACTTATGGCTATTAATGAAATAACCATTATGATTGTGGATATTATAATTGGTGTTATTTTTTTGAAAAATGAATAAAAGCTTTCACCTATTATCTTGAAAATACAGAACATTACCGGGAAGAAATTAATTACATTTGCAATGAGGTAAAATATTGCAAATACAGTAATGTCGAAATTAACACCAGCAAGAAATGCACCAACTTGTAGAATTGCACCAATAATACCTAATTTCATTAGTGTATCTGTACGACCTTTTGCCATAAAAACGGATCCAGTTGTACTTAATACTGATTGAATAATCGCAGTCGGTGCTAGCCACCTTAGTATATTGGCTGTTAAAAACCATTGGTGGCCAAATATTAGTAATATAAATGGTTTGCTGAAAATTGCAATCCCACTCATTAATGGTGCAGTGATCAAAAGAATAACGAAGACACAATTCATATAGGCTTTACTAAGTTTTTCTGTATTATCCTGGTGTTGGCTTAATACTGGATATAGTGACCGAGAAACGATAAATGTCAGACTCTGTAGTGGGAATAACATAATTCGGTAAGCGAGGTTGTAGCTACCAAGGATTGCAGCTGACATAAATTTACCAATTATAAAACTGTCTGTGTTTCTTGAAAAATAATTGATAAAATTAAATAATGATAGATTAGCACTAAATCCAAATATATTTTTTATTTCTTCATTGTCTATAAACTTACCAAAAGAAGGACGCCACGATGATGCTATCCAAAACTGAGTCGCGGACATTAAGTTTAAAACGATTGCTTGGATAACTAGACTGTAAACACCATATCCATTGTTAGCCAATACAACAGCAAACACAACCGATACGATAGCTGAAGATATTTCAATTTTAGATATTTTTTTAAAAAGTGATTCTCTTTCCATTAATGCTAGGTGTGCAGCAGCACAACTAGAAAGTGGAAAGGTAATACTTAACATTATTAAAACGGGTAAAAGTTCAGGTTGATTATAAATCTTTGCTATCAATGGTGATGCGATACAAATAATAATAGCCAACCCAATACCCATAAATGTATTTAGCCAAAAAACAGTATTGATCAAGCTGTTTGTAAGATCTTTTCTTTGAATTATTGCTGCTGATGTACCTAGATCTCTAAGAAGTATTCCTAGATTTAGGACAACAAGAGCCATTGCCATTATTCCATATTCTGCAGGTGGAATGATTTTCGCTAGATAAACGACGTTGATTAATTGAATGCCAATTTTAAATAGTTGTGAAAAACTATTCCATTTTGCATTTGAGAGTAAGCTCATTAAGCTATCACCTTTTATAACGCTTCTGTATATTTAACACAATAGCACGATACATTAGCTGTTAATGTCTGTTTAATAGGGTGTAAAGCTCAATCTTAGTATGTTATAAGATCAAGATTGACGGTTTTTTTAGTAACCAGCGATATTGTAAATATTCTAATTATTTAGTTGATTTCAAACTGATGATTACTAATTATACTTTCCTCATTTAGAAAAAATCCTACCATTAAAAATTATTCCTGTAAAGACGCAGTGATCGCAATGATAACCATTTTTACTAAAAATGGAATTCTGTGAAATTTATACATCTTATCTATATGAAGTTAACTAATTTGTTATTATTTGTTTCTTTTTTTATTTATATTATATCTTGCATTGGTAATTTTTTTTAGTGCCTTTTTTAGTATCTTTGTTTTTTTAATGTGTTGTGCTGTATCATTTATTTTGTGTCATAGATTGATGTATTGAAATTATCCACAATAATATTCTATCCAGTTTTTTTAATGCAAAAGCTCCTTTGTTGATCAATGTGGAGATAATTGAGAAACTCTGGGGGGCTTAAACGAGGCTGGTAGTGGCGAACTGTCTCGGTGCCAGCCATATGCAGTGACAAATAAAAAGTGGCCGTTCCATTCGACCACTTTGTCATCCCGATTGGCTAACTCACGACGCGGCGTTTATCGATAATTTTGCAGTAGGTATAAACGCTTATCCCCCCGGCAATGGCAACAACGCCAAGTACCACAAACCCAGGCAGGTAAGAGCCGCTAAAAGCGTGAAGATACTCCACCACAAAGCCTGCGGTGGTGCCGCCACAGCCGGCGCCGATGCCGTTAATCACCCCGGCGGCGGGCCCAACCGCTTCTTTCTTCACACTGGAAGTAATAATCGACCAGATATTGGTGGTGAAGCAACTGGTAAACCAGGCTATCGCCAGAGTAATCACGATCAGTTTTATCAACGGGCTGCTGATCAATGGCAGGGTTATCAGTAGCAAGCCTGCAACCGCCAGGCCCGAAGCGGCTATTGGGCCGCGTTTTTGTGTTTTATCGCTGTACCAGGAAATCGGTATCGCCAGCACTATTGCCAGGAAATAGGGCAGTGCGCTGGCTATCCCCTGTGATGTTCCCGTAAAGCCTAGTGAAGTTACGACCATTGGGATGAAGAGGGTTACCCCCCAAAAGAGCATGCCGTTTGCAAAATAGCTAAAGATCAGCAGCAAGAATGGTGCGCCCCCCAGATCGCTGAAGGTGATTTTTCCTTTACTGACCGGTGCTTCTGCTTCTGGCTCGGTATTAGTAACCTGATCTGTCTCATCCGGTGCATTTTTAAGAAAGAACAGGAACATTGGCACAACAATAAATACCCCCAGCCCACCGGTAATATAAAATACCCACTCCCAGCCCAGCAGTGTGAATATGGGGGTTAGGATCACAAAGCCCAGCGCTAGCGCCATGAATTGCCCATAAAACTGAATGAGATTGGTGCCACGGGTTATTTCATCTTTGTTAAACCAGGCACGGGCAAACCTGAACTGTTGTGGCCAGTAAATTCCCTCGGCAATGCCAAGGATAATACGATAGAAAATCAGCAGCGCGGGTGAAGTTACCCAAGCGGTCATGATTTGCAGAATAGACCAAAGCAACACCATCGTCACAACAGTCGCTTTGGGGTTAAGTTTATTCGTGAGGAACCCGCCAAAAAAATTCGCCAGCGCATAGCCAATTAAGAAGCCGGTCAGCGCCAAGCTTTTGGTGGCGGAACCATTGATACCGAGATCTTTTTCCATGCCGGGAAGCGCAATGGAAAGGTTCGAACGATCAAGATAAGCCACGAATAAGCCCACCATCAGGGTAACGCCTATCCGGAACCATTTGGATTTTAGCATGGTGTTTTCCTGGGATGTTTGAAAGGGATATTTGCTATGCCGAATAGTGGGCGATCATGGCTCTGTCAACTTCAATACCCAGGCCTGGCCCTCGTGGAACGGGCATCATCGGGCCGGTGGTAAGGTCGGTTAACTGTTCGCGGAAAATATTCGGCGCCTGATCGAGCTCCAGAAGCGCTCTGGTTTTTGCCTGGCGGGGAACGGCTGGCTGAATAGCCGACATCAGGTGCAGGGTGGCGGCTAGCGAAATGCCGGAACCCCACTGGTGCGGATAGCACTCCACGCCCCAGAGCGTTGCCAGGGTGGCGATATTCAATGCCTCACTGATACCACCGCAAGCCGCCACATCCGGCTGGACAATATCAACACAGTCTGCTGCCAGGAAATGCCGGAACCCAAAACGGGTAAACTCCGATTCACCGCCGGCGATTTTGATGCTGACCTGCTTGCGCAGCGCTGCGTAGGCGCTAAAGTCATCTGGCAGCACAGGTTCTTCGAACCATGCGATATCATAGCGCTCAATTGATTGGGCAAAACGCAGCGCCTCATGCAGGGTATAGGCCCGGTTGGCGTCGACGGCCAGGGTTGCGTCGGGGCCGATCAGTTCGCGCACTCGTGCCACGCGCTGCACGTCTTCTTGCATGGGGAGGCCGCCCACTTTCATTTTGAAGTCTTTGAATCCGCAGCCTAAGGTTGCCTGAGCATCCCGTTCAATCTGGCGGAAGTTATCCTGTGGCGAATAGTAAAAGCTTGAGGCATAGGCCGTGATTTGTTCATCCGGATCGCCGCCTAATAACGTGCTGATTGGTTTATTGGTGTACTTGCCAAAAATATCCCACAAGGCGATATCAATGCCTGAAAGTGCGGAAATTGCAATGCCTTTGCGGCCGAATTCGCGGGTGCGGTTGTACATGGTTTCCCACAGGCTACGGCGGCGAAGTGGCTCCTGGCCGGCCAGGAGCGGAGCAAAGAGTTCGTTGATCAAGCCGGCGTTGGCGTGGGCAGGGCCAAAGCATTCTCCCCAGCCGCTGATGCCTGCGTCGGTCAGGACTTCCACAATGCAAATGGCGCGCGTATCCCAAAACCACTGGGACATACCAAATTTCTCGGTTAGTTTATCTTTCAGAACCCAGGTTTTAATCTCTGTTATTTTCATCATTACCTCACCGGAATCATGTTGATTCACGTTCAATAAGGGTAGGGGGCAGTACGGTATCGGTAGTTTCTTTCAAGCCTTTTTCTTTTGTGAGCATGGGGATTAATTTATTGGCGGCGGCCTGGCCTATTTCATAAGTCGGTTGAGCGATAACGGTTAAGGGGCTTCGCAATATCTGCGCCCAATCGGTATCATCAAAGCCAACCATCAGAATGTCTTCAGGCACTCGCCTGTTGAGTGCTTTAAATGCTTTTACGGTATGCAGCGACAGCTTGCCATTGCTGGTTATCAGCGCCGGCCTGGCCGTGCGCTGCGTGCCCAGTTGGTGGATGATGTGGGCCACCGCGGCATCATCAATTTGCGTGAGCAATTCCAGGCGGCAATCAATCGTGGTAAATTCGGCCTGCTGTGCCAGCGTGGTAAAGGCTTTTATACGTTCAAGACGTGGTGAAATGTTCCCTGGTGTGGGCGATAAAAAAGTGATGGCGGTGCAACCTTTGCTGCACAGGTGTTCCATCGCTAACGTAATGCCGCGAAGGTTATCCACCGATACAGAGTTGATCCGCGTGTTCTGGATTTTCCTGCCAACCAATACCACGGGGTATTCAAGAGAAAGCCCCATAATATAATCGTCATTTTCGCCGGTGGTGTTGATAATAAAACCATCGACGCATTTAGCGGTCATTTCTTCAATCAGCGTCCTTTCACGTTCCCCTGAATCTCTGGCATCACAAATAAAAATGGTGTAGCCACAGCTAGAACATATTTCTTCAATGCCTTTAAGAACATCCATCGAATAAGGGTTGAAAATATCAGCCATAATTACCGCAATGGTCTTGCTCTGCGTGCTGCGTAGTGAACGGGCCACGTTATTGGGTTGGTAGCCCATTTGAGCAATGGTCTTTTCAATCCGCAGGCGTGTTTCATTACTCATAGAGTGATATTTCCCATTTAGATAGCGCGAGATAGTTGCGGTAGAAACCCCCACCATCTGAGCAATATCACGAATTGCAAGTTTACTTTTCATGTTTAATTTATTTTGGGTAATCGATTACTCAAATATAGCGTGAAGGTTCAGGCTTACCGTGATCGGCTGCTCACTTTTTGAACTTTGTGCCGGTGAGGGGGGAAGTGCGCTTGAAGCCTGCATCTGTGCTTTATGCTGTTCTGGGCCGTATCTCATTATTGTAATCGGTTACATTTTTAAATGGGTTTTTGGTTTGTTTTATTTTGGTGTATTTTTGTGTTTTGTGGGGAGGTATTGGATACTTAATTTATTTTATATTTTTCATGTTATTATGTATTTTGTTTTTGGTTCTAAGCGGCGTTGGGTTCGCCGTTTTTGTGTAACCGTTATCACTTGTGTGATCGCGCTCACTTATATCCTTGGTATGGCTTCCTATCATAAGGAGTGACTTGACTTGTGGATGAAGACTACCGATTGGAGGCTGTATGGGTGCTACCATCAAAGTTTCAGCGGCTGAAAAAAGCCAGTCGAATGCCGGCATGACTTTTTTCGTCTGCTTCCTGGCTGCGTTAGCCGGTTTGTTGTTTGGCCTGGATATCGGCGTTATTGCTGGTGCGCTGCCGTTTATCACTCATTCATTTAATATCACCAGTTCTCAACAGGAGTGGGTGGTCAGCTCAATGATGTTCGGCGCGGCAGTCGGGGCGGTGGGCAGTGGCTGGATGAACTTTCGCTTAGGGCGAAAATACAGCTTGATGATTGGCGCAATCCTGTTTGTTGTCGGATCACTGTGTTCCGCTCTGGCGCCTAACGTTGAAATACTGTTAATTTCGCGCGTTTTGCTCGGGCTGGCTGTGGGGATCGCTTCTTATACTGCGCCGATTTATCTTTCTGAGATTGCGCCGGAGAAAATTCGCGGCAGCATGATCTCAATGTACCAATTGATGATTACTATCGGGATCCTCGGGGCCTATCTTTCTGACACCGCATTCAGCTATACCGGCGCCTGGCGTTGGATGCTGGGCGTTATCACAATTCCCGCCTTGTTGTTGTTGGTCGGAGTGGTCTTCCTGCCGGATAGCCCGCGTTGGCTGGCCTCACGTAATCGCCATGAACAGGCGCGCCAGGTGCTGGAAAAACTGCGCGACACCAGTGCCCAGGCCCATAATGAATTGAATGAAATTCGTGAGAGCCTCAAGCTTAAGCAAAGCGGTTGGGCGCTATTCAAAGGTAATAAAAACTTCCGGCGTGCGGTTTTTCTCGGCGTGTTGCTGCAGGTGATGCAGCAGTTTACTGGGATGAACGTAATCATGTACTACGCGCCGAAGATCTTCGGCCTGGCTGGGTTTGCCAGTACGGAGCAACAAATGTGGGGCACCGTGGTGGTGGGCCTGGTGAATGTGTTGGCCACGTTTATCGCGATTGGCTTGGTTGATCGCTGGGGGCGCAAGCCCACGCTCATCCTGGGCTTCATCGTTATGGCGCTGGGTATGGGGGCATTGGGCACCATGATGAGCATCGGAATGAACTCGCTGGTGATGCAATACGTTGCCATTATTATGCTGTTGATGTTCATTGTGGGGTTTGCGATGAGTGCCGGGCCATTGATTTGGGTACTGTGCTCTGAGATCCAACCGCTGAAAGGCCGTGATTTTGGCATCACTTGCTCTACCGCGACCAACTGGATCGCCAACATGATCGTTGGCGCAACTTTCCTGACAATGCTGAATTCACTCGGCAATGCGCATACCTTTTGGGTTTACGCGGGGCTTAACGTGCTGTTTATCTTCATTACGCTGGCGTTGATCCCGGAAACCAAAAACATTTCTCTGGAACATATTGAACGTAATTTGATGGCCGGTAAGCCGCTACGTAACATCGGCTCCCACTAAGCGCCTATTCGTTTAGGCATTGAACCTGGGTTGTGCCCAAGCGCACTGTCCCGCAACAATAATGCCTATAGGGAATGGTTCAACATTGCTGGGGCGGCGGTTTTTTGCCGCCGCCCCCTCTCAGTGGAAGAAGGGGCGGCGTTTGCTGCACAGGATATAGATGCGGGAGCGATATTAGCGTCTGTCATGCCTGTCATTGCGATGGCTTTTATCGTATTGACCATGTCTGTCGTTATCGTGTCTATCTGGATGCCCGTGCCTTCCAACATGTATACATCCGCTCAATAGGAAAACGGCAAGCAGGCAACTGGTTGTGATGATTTTCTTCATAGTGGCGCTCCTTCTAAAGCGATCGTTATACCTGCCAACGTTTAGGTTACCGCTCTGCGTAACCTGAATTGTTTGTCGTATAACGGTGGATGGTTTAACCCCAGTCGGTTGGTCTGGCTGATGTGTTAAACCTTTTTTTACTTGCATATTAAAACTGAACGGTTTGGTTATATTTTGATGCAAAGATTTTCTTTGTCAAGCAAGGCCGGGGTGTGACAGAGGGGATTCAGAGTATTCCGGTCTGCGTGGGGCTGGCAGGTGGGTAAAACCACCCGCTGCCGAAAACCGTTTCCCCGCGGGTGCGTTATCTTATTTTTCAAATAGCGGCAGTTGCCGGTCTCTTGACCAACGCAGATAGAGTGCCAGTTGGTCGTTTACTTCATCTGCGGAAAAGAACGAAATAATTTCTGCTATCGCCTCTACGGCCTGCTGGCCTTCCTCTAGCCCCAGCCAATCACAATAATTGCCGTGTTCTTCGCTTTGCGGATCGGCAACGGCGGCCAGCAAATTGGCATAGCCTGCTGCTCCACCACAATCTTCTGGCGGGCCCGCCCGTTCGCCATCAAGGCAAAAAATAGGCAGCAACAGCTCTTGTTCCGGGTAGTTACTGTGCTCCAGGGTGAGGGTGTGCAGCCAACTATCGCCAAAATCATACATGTAGTGGAGCGTAGCCCCCCGGCGGGTGAGCAGTTGGTTTAATCTGACAGCCGCTTCGCTCTCTTCTTCAGGGGCTTCTGGCATTTCAAGGTAGTAGCGTTTTTTGTAGCTGAACTGGTGCAAATGCTGTTCCTCCCAGTCCATCACGATCTGGATAACATCGTGCAGGCGATCCAGCGTAATGGCGGCGGGCACCACAATACGCCGCCAGATTGCCGGGGTGATGTCTGCCAGTTCAATGCGCAACAGGTAGTATTTCCCCATGGGCTTTGCTCCTTTTCCGGTGAGATGGGATACTGGCAAAGAGTGTATCAGGTGATGTGCCGCCAGTGTGTGAACCCAGTGGGATTAGGTCTTTTCTGAAAGCGCAGGGTTACACCGGTTTTTCGTTATGCGTTCGGGTATGTTAAGCAATCAGTTGGCCGCGCTTTTATTCTGTTCTTGCCGCCTGGGGATGGCCGCAGAGAGATTAAGGCGTAAAATAGGCCACTAACTCATTGTTTTCACGCTACAGGCGTGGCGCACATTAAGGAGTCATAATGGCGATTTTAGTCACTGGCGGTGCCGGGTACATTGGTTCCCATACCGTATTGGCGTTGTTGGCGCGTGGTGAAGATGTGGTGGTGCTGGATAACCTGGTCAACTCATCCGAAGAGTCCCTGCACCGTGTGGAGCAGTTGGCCAGCAAAGCGCCGGTGTTTTACCAAGGGGATGTGCAGGATGCCGGGTGCCTGGGCCGTATCTTCGCGGAGCATAAAATTTCTTCAGTGATTCACTTCGCCGGTTTGAAGGCGGTGGGGGAGTCCACCCGCAAGCCGCTGGAATATTACCAAAACAACGTCGCGGGCACCCTGGTGCTGCTGGATGCAATGCGCCATGCAGGCGTGCACC
This sequence comes from Gibbsiella greigii, assembly GCF_039540155.1. Classification (NCBI taxonomy): domain Bacteria; kingdom Pseudomonadati; phylum Pseudomonadota; class Gammaproteobacteria; order Enterobacterales; family Yersiniaceae; genus Gibbsiella; species Gibbsiella greigii. Next base: position 340,327 of record NZ_BAABEM010000021.1, on the reverse strand, counting down.
AGTTTATCTTCAGCTCTTCCGCCACGGTGTATGGTGAAAATGCGCCGGTGCCCTATGTGGAAACCACGCCTATCGGTGGCACCACCAGCCCTTATGGTACCTCCAAGCTGATGGTAGAGCAGATCCTGCAAGACTTCGCCAAGGCCGAGCCGCAGTTTTCCATCATTGCTCTGCGTTATTTCAACCCGGTGGGCGCTCATGAGTCTGGGCTGATTGGTGAAGATCCTAACGGCATCCCTAATAACCTGCTGCCCTATATTGCGCAGGTTGCTATCGGCAAACTGGAAAAGCTGGGCGTGTTCGGCGGTGACTATCCTACGAAGGACGGCACCGGGGTGCGTGATTACATCCACGTGATGGATCTGGCGGAAGGCCACCTGGCGGCGATGGATCACGTAGCGAAAATCAACGGATTCAGGGCCTATAATCTGGGGGCCGGGGTTGGCTACTCGGTGCTGGATATGGTGCACGCCTTTGAGAAGGCCTCTGGGGTAACCATTCCTTACCAGGTGTTGCCGCGCCGCGCCGGCGATCTGCCCGCTTTCTGGGCCGATGCCAGCCTGGCGAAAAAGGAACTGGGGTGGGAAGTGCAACGCGGTATTGATGCGATGATGCGTGATACCTGGAACTGGCAAAGCAAAAACCCACAGGGTTATCGCTGAGGCATTTTGTAACGTTATCAAGAAACGACAGGTAGCGATGGTTTATCATTTTGCGTATTATTCCGGGTTTTCTCTACGGGATTGCAAGCTATCTGTTCGTGGCAAGAGCCCTGACGAGCAGTCATCGGCATGATTTTATATTGCTAAACATAAAATTTATGGTTTATATAACCGTAATTTGTTGTTCAGAGGGATTTATGAGAATTATCGTTACTGGCGGTGCCGGGTTCATTGGCTCTGCCGTTGCACGGCATATCATTGGCAATACACAAGACCAGATCCTGGTTATGGATAGTCTGACCTACGCCGGTAATCTTGAGTCGCTGGCCCCGATTGTTGGCAGCGAACGTTATTCATTTGAACAGGTCGACATTTGTAACCGCAGTGAACTGGATCGTGTCTTCAATGCGTTCAAGCCGGACGCGGTAATGCACCTGGCAGCGGAAAGCCACGTTGATCGTTCCATTGATGGGCCGGCGGCCTTTATCGAAACCAATATCGTGGGCACCTATACGCTGCTGGAAGCAGCGCGCCAGTACTGGAATACGCTGGGTGAAGACGCTAAACAAGCCTTCCGCTTCCATCATATTTCTACCGACGAAGTGTATGGTGATCTGCATGGCACGGACGATCTGTTCACCGAAACCACGCCTTATGCCCCGAGCAGCCCGTATTCCGCTTCCAAAGCCGCCAGCGATCATCTGGTGCGCGCCTGGCTGCGTACCTATGGCCTGCCGACCATCGTGACCAACTGCTCGAATAACTATGGGCCGTATCACTTCCCGGAAAAACTGATCCCGCTGATCATCCTGAATGCGCTGGATGGCAAACCGTTGCCGGTTTACGGCAATGGCGCCCAGATCCGCGATTGGCTGTATGTGGAAGATCATGCCCGCGCACTGTACAAAGTGGTTACCGAAGGCGAAGTGGGGGAAACCTACAATATCGGCGGCCACAATGAGCGTAAAAATATTGAAGTGGTGCAAACCATTTGCCGCCTGCTGGACGAGATGGTGCCCAACAAACCGCAGGGTATCAGCCACTATGAAGATCTGATCACTTACGTAACCGATCGCCCCGGCCACGATATGCGCTATGCGATCGATGCTTCTAAAATTGCGGCAGAACTGGGCTGGAAACCGCAGGAAACGTTTGAAAGCGGCATCCGTAAAACGGTGGAGTGGTACCTGGCAAACGAAAAATGGTGGAGCCGGGTTAAAGACGGTTCTTACGCTGGCGAACGCCTAGGATTAACCCGTTAAATAATCAGGAGAAAACCCTATGAAGGGCATTGTTTTAGCGGGTGGTTCTGGAACGCGCCTATACCCGATTACACGCGGCGTATCCAAGCAACTGCTGCCGATTTACGATAAGCCGATGGTGTATTATCCCATCTCCGTGCTGATGCTGGCAGGGATCCGCGATATTTTGCTTATCACTACACCTGAAGATATGCCGTCTTTTCAACGTCTGTTGGGTGACGGCAGCCGGTTTGGCATTAATTTAAGTTACGAAGTGCAACCCAGCCCAGACGGTTTGGCGCAGGCATTCCTGATTGGCGAGGAATTTATTGATGGCGACCGTTGCGCATTGGTATTGGGCGATAATATCTACTTCGGCGAAAGCTTTGGTCGCAAGTTAGAAAATGTGGTGGCCCGTGAAGAAGGCGCCACTGTATTTGGCTACCAGGTGATGGATCCCGAGCGTTTCGGCGTGGTGGATTTTGATGAGAATTTCCGCGCGCTGTCTATCGAGGAAAAACCTGCGGTACCGAAATCCAACTGGGCGGTGACCGGGCTTTATTTCTATGACAACAAGGTAGTGGAAATGGCGAAGCAGGTGAAGCCTTCCCATCGCGGTGAGCTGGAAATCACCACCCTGAACCAGATGTATCTGGACCAGGGCAACCTGAACGTTGAATTGCTGGGCCGTGGTTTTGCCTGGCTGGATACCGGCACGCACGACAGTCTGATTGAAGCTTCGCAGTTTGTCCACACCATTGAAAAACGCCAGGGGTTTAAAGTGGCGTGCCTGGAAGAAATTGCCTTCCGTAAGGGCTGGCTGGCACGGGAACAGGTTGCTGCCGAAGCTAAACTGCTGAGCAAAACACTTTATGGGCAATACTTGGCGAATTTGGTTGGAGATAAATAACATGCAGGTTACTGATACAAAAATTGATGGTGTAAAAATCATCCAGCCAAAGGTGTTTGGTGATGCGCGCGGCTTTTTCCTGGAAACCTTTGAGAAGAAACGCTACCAGGAGATGCTGAATATCGATCTGGATTTTGTGCAGGATAACCATTCCCGTTCCTCCAAAGGGGTGCTGCGTGGTCTGCATTTTCAAAAGGTGAACCCGCAGGGCAAACTGGTGCGCGTGGTCCGTGGTGAAGTGTTTGACGTGGCGGTGGATATTCGTCCGGATTCGCCCACGTATGGTGCCTGGGAAGGGGTGCTCCTGTCTGAAGAAAACAAAACCCAGTTCTGGGTGCCACCAGGTTTGGCGCACGGTTTTGTGGTGCTCTCCGACACGGCGGATTTTGAATACAAATGCACGGATTACTACAACCCGGCACATGAAGGCTGCCTGTTGTGGAACGATCCGGACGTGGGTATTGACTGGCCGATTGATAACCCGCTGCTTTCCGAAAAAGACAAGGTGGGCAAGCGCCTGAAGGAGCTGGCGAAATGAAAGTGTTACTGACCGGTTCAAAAGGGCAGTTGGGCAGCTGTTTCCAGGACCGCCTGCCGGCGGGCTGGGATGTGTGGGCGACGGATTCGGACACGCTGGATATTACCGATCTGGACAAGGTGAAACAGGCGGTTGCGCAGTATCAGCCGGACGTTATCGTGAACGCGGCGGCGTATACCGCGGTGGACAAGGCGGAAACCGAGCCGGAACTGGCGGCCTTGATAAATGCCACCGGGCCGAAGAACCTGGCGCTGGCGGCAAAAGAGGCGGGTGCGCGGCTGGTGCATGTGTCCACGGACTATGTCTTTGACGGCAAAGCAACGACCCCGTATGTGGAAACGGATGTGACCAACCCGCTGGGCGTGTATGGCCAAACCAAGCTGGACGGTGAGCTGGCGGTTGCAGAGGTACTGCCGAAAGCGATTATTATCCGTACCGCCTGGGTATTCAGTGAGTATGGCAATAACTTTGTGAAAACCATGCTGCGCCTGGCGAAAGATCGCGATACGTTGGGTATTGTAGCCGATCAATACGGCTGCCCGACCTATGCCGGTGATATCGCCCAGGCGATTATTGATTTGCTGCAGAAAGAAGCCGAGGGTGGGATTTATCACTTCTGTGGTGATAAGGAAGTGGCGTGGAATGAGTTTGCCGAAGCGATTTTTGCCGCGGCATTGAAACAGGGAAAATTGGCCCGCGTGCCGAGGGTAAATGCCATTACCACGGAACAGTACCCAACGCCAGCGCAGCGGCCGGCATTCTCTGTGCTAAATTGTGAGAAAATCAAAGCGCTGGGGATTATCTTGTCTGATTGGGAAGCTAAAGTCGTGGATGTGATTTCTGCAATATAAATAGGCTTGGCTTTTCATCCTGTAACTTATCAGGTGCTGCTTACAGCACCTGAATATGGGGGTTCGTTTGAGTATAAGTTATCATACCCTTTATTCAGCGAGTCCCGAGATTTTTTCACCAGTAAGTTTCCGGGGCAAGGAAAGTCAGTGAACAGAAATCATAAATATGATGAATGCAACTTCTTCATTGATGGTGATTATTGAATGGTTCACGAACGCATATATCATCATAGTATTGGATTTCACCATACGACTTATTTAGTAGAGAGTTTTCAGAATTTATCGTATTTGCCTAATCCCACAGTATTATTGAATGGTAGAATCGTTTACTATTTAGTGCGTTATGTCTCATTTGGAAAGTATATATAAACGTAATGACGTTTAACTAACAGTGATTATATATCCATTCCTATCAATTTCCTGTAATTTTTCCTTTATCATCCGTATATTACGGCCCATAGCATTTTCAGAGTTAGCTGATTTCGTGTACTGATCTTATCAGCGACTATCTCACTTTATGGTAGAGGGAAGCTGATTTGGAATGATGCCAGGAACGGGGTAAAATGTCCTTTGGAAAATCAGGCCATTGGGGAGAGGCTGCCCGGTGTGAGTAGTGGCCTGTTTTGCTGCTCTGTTGGGGGTTCTGGTCTTGGCATGTACTGTGGTTTGTATATCATCCGTGCCAGATAATTGCGTTCTGCTTTAGATAACTACATGATAAGTAATGGAGATTATGTCAATAAGAACTCACGGTGGGGGCAAGGAAGCATTAGTGCTATGGCCAGTCGGCGTTGCTCGCTATCCTGATTTTGCTACGTATTGCATGGTCTGCGTGTTGGCGATTGCTATGAGCGCTCGTTGCTTCTTATTAATCAATGTAATTACTAAGTGCTTGGCACGAGTGCAGTCAGTGGTTGTTGTTAATCTTAATTGTAAAAAATTCTTAATGCAAAGCTTTGATAGGATTGAAACATGTTCCAATCTGTAGTTAGAAATAGATCGTTGATTTATAAATTAACAAAGCGCGATATCGAATCGCGTTACAAAGGGTCTGCAATGGGAACGGTGTGGGCCGTTGTCAATCCTCTTATCATGCTGTGTGTGTATTCTTTTGTTTTTTCAGTTGTTTTTCAAGCTAAGTGGGGGGCTTTGCCTCAAGGCAAAGGTGTCTTTGCTGTTGTTCTTTTCGCCGGCTTGATTATTTTTAACTTTTTGGCTGAGTGTATTGGGCGTGGGCCTTCTGTTTTTACTGGTAATGTTAACTATGTCAAAAAAGTTGTTTTCCCTCTTGGCTGTTTGCCTATCAGTGCTGCATTGTCAGCTTTGTTTAATTTTTTCGTAAGTTTTATTATTTTGTTGATTGCAGAGTTGATTGTTTTTGGACATATTCCTCTCTCTGCTCTACTATTTCCGGTTTTTTTCTTGCCAATATTTATTATTGGTATAGCACTCCTTTTCATTCTATCTTCTTTGGGTGTTTATTTACGTGATATCTCTCAGGCAGTTCCGATTATTATTACTTTTTTGATGTTTTTATCACCAATATTCTATCCGTTAAGTGCTATACCTGAAGCGTACAGGCCAATAATGGCAATAAATCCATTAGCATTTCTTATTGAGAATACACGTGAATTGCTAATCATGGGTAATGTTATTCCGTTAATGAGCTTTGTTATGCTCTATATCATTAGCGTTTGTTTTTTTGCTTTCGCTTTCTATGTTTTTAAAAAAACTAAAAAAGGGTTTGCAGATGTCATTTGATAATAAAATTGAGCAAACTATGGACAATGTGATTGACGTTAACCATGTCTCAAAGGTTTTCCGTATCTATGAGTCACCGAAAGATCGGTTAGTAGAGTTTACTGTAAATCGTATTCGAGGCATGTTGGGCGCTAAACCGTGTGCTTTTCATCGGGAGTTTCGCTCACTAGACAATGTTTCATTGACTATCAAGCGGGGTGAAACGGTCGGTATCATCGGGGCCAATGGTGCTGGCAAGTCAACATTATTGCAAATTATTTGTGGTACATTGGCGCCAACTCTGGGAACTGTCTCAGTGAAAGGGCGGGTTGCTGCGCTGTTAGAACTGGGGGCTGGGTTTAATCCAGAATTCACTGGGCGGGATAATGTATTTATCTCTGCTTCAATAATGGGTCTCTCTGACGATCAGATAAAAGAGCGTTTCCAAAGTATCGTAGATTTTTCTGAGATTGGCGATTTTATCGATCAGCCCGTTAAGAATTACTCTAGCGGTATGTTTGTGCGTTTAGCTTTTGCGATTATAGCCCATGTTGATGCAGATGTGCTTATAGTTGATGAGGCATTATCAGTGGGTGATGCTTTCTTTGTACAAAAGTGTATGCGTTTTTTACGTGATTTCATGAGCCGGGGAACGGTTTTGTTCGTTAGCCATGATACTGCCTCCATTGTTAATTTATGTGATCGTGCTATTTGGATTAGCCATGGCGTGAAAAAAATGGAAGGGCCAGCTAAAGATGTTTCTGAATCTTATTTGGCCGCATTGTTTAAGCAAAAAAATGTCACTGGGCATAAAAAAGGAGAAGAAAGATCTCTTAAAAATGATCATCCTCTTAAGGATATGCGTCTTGACTTTATTAATAAGACAAATCTGCGCAACGATATTGAATTGTTTACCTTTAGCGATGAAGGTAAGCACTTTGGTGCCAAAGGTGTAGAAATTGTAAATGTCGCATTATACGATGCCCAAGGAGAAACCTTATCGTGGGTTATTGGTGGTGAGGACGTTTGCTTGAAAGTTTCCGCGCATTGTATTAAATCACTTTATAGCCCAATAGTTGGTTTCTTTGTGAAAGACAGATTAGGGCAAACATTATTTGGTGATAATACATTCCTGACCTATTTAGAACAGCCTCTTTCGTTCTCTGAAGACGAAATGCTAGAATGCGAATTTGATTTCCGTATGCCTATTTTGCCTGTGGGTACGTACAGTATTTGTGTTGCTGTTGCTGAGGGGACGCAACAAGATCATGTACAACATCATTGGATTCATGATGCTGTGATGTTTAAGTCTCACGCATCTAGTACCGTAACTGGGCTAGTTGGTATCCCAATGAAAAATATAAAACTCACGGCTAAACAACAGAGTGTTAAAACTAATGTTTAAAATGAATAAGACTATGCTATATCGTCCGCGGAAACTCACCTGGCCATTTGGTTGGTGCGGTCATATTCCTTTTGTCGGTTGGTTGATCGAAGAACAACGGCCAAGAACCATAGTTGAGTTAGGTACGCACTCTGGGAACTCATACCTGGCTATGTGTCAATCTGTTCTTGAGAATGCCGTTGGAACAAAGTGTTATGCGGTTGATACTTGGATGGGCGATGAGCATGCAGGGAATTATGGCGAAGATGTCTATAATGAACTCTTTGCTTACAATCAGGAAAATTATGCTTCATTCTCTAATCTGATGCGTATGACATTTGATGAGGCAACGAACTATTTTAACGATAAGAGCGTTGATCTTCTTCATATTGATGGCCTTCATACGTATGAAGCGGTTAAGAACGACTTCGACAATTGGCTGCCAAAGATGTCTGATCGTGGAATTGTTTTATTCCATGATACCAACGTTCATGAACGTAATTTTGGCGTATGGAAATTGTGGGAAGAGTTATGCAAACAGTATCCCCACTTTGAGTTTAAGCATTCACATGGGCTAGGTGTGCTGTTTGTTGGTAAAGAAAGCCATACGATTCTCAGTGAAAAATTAAATGCGATTGCTGGTGATGAAATTCTTCATGATGTTTTTGCTCGTCTTGGTGAGTTGGTTACTTTACACGCCTCGATAAACAAAGAACGTGAAGATTTCAATAAAGTACAGATTGAACTAAGTGAGCATGCCGCTGGCCTTGAAAAACATGTTCAACATCTAGAGGCTGTAGCCCACGAGCGCCTGCAAGAAATAGAACAAAAAAATATACAGTGTCAGCAGCAGGCTGATTTACTTGAGACTCAGAGTAAAATTATTGAGGAAAAACACGCTGATGTTGAAAAAATGGCTGCAGAAATTATGGCTCATCAAGAACGAGTGAGCAGCCAGGATGCGATCCATCAGATAAATCTATCAAAGCACTCTGATAAAGTAGAGTTATTGAGTTCTGCATTAATTCAAAAACAAAGGGAATTAGATGCACTGCTGAGTACTCGCTCATGGAAAATAACTAAACCATTACGTTTCATTTTCCGTCTGCTACGAGGGCAATATCATGTTGCCTTGCAACCGGTCAAGGGGATAGCTCGCGAGAAGCTAAAGCAGCTTTATTATAAAACGCCGGTGCGTTTTCGTGCGTCATTGCTGCAGGTTGCATTCAAGGTTAGGCCGAGCTGGTTCCAGCATCACCCGCAGTTTCTTCAGGCGAAAGGTTTTTCTGGCGAGCAAGGAGGGAAAACTCAGGGATTGATGATTGATATCAATACGTTGAGTGACGATCTTCAGGGTGCCCCAGGCAAAGTGGCAATTCATTGCCATATCTTTTATTACGATCTGATCGATGAGTTTCGACAACATTTATCGACGGTGCCGTTTACTTTTGATGTATTTGTTTCGGTGACCACTCAGGAAGCCCACGATGTTTGTGTTCATGAGTTGCGGAAAGTTACCCACATAGGTAAGTTGGTGGTTAAGATTGTCCCTAACCGTGGCCGAGATATTGCGCCTATGTTTGCAGCCTTCGGTGAGGAATTAAAAGAGTACGATTATATCGGGCATATCCAGAGCAAAAAGTCGCTTTATAATGGAGGGACGACTCTTGGGTGGCGTGAGTACTTATTCAATGCGCTATTAGGCTCAACAAGCAATGTAAAACGCATTTTTTCTCATTTCGAGAAAAATCCACAGTTAGGTATTGTTTATCCGCAAGTATTTACTCAGGTGCCTTACGCGGCGTTTACTTGGTTGGCAAACCGTGCCGAAGGGGCGCGGCTTTGCCATCGTATGGGCGTTGCCATGCCGGAGAGTTATTTTAACTTCCCGGCTGGTTCAATGTTTTGGGCACGAATGGATGCTATGCGTCCACTCTTTGAGCTCAACCTGAGCTGGGACGATTTTCCGGAGGAGGCAGGGCAAACCGATGGCACGACAGCACACGCTATCGAACGTCTGTTAGGTATAGTTCCTACGGCAACGGGCTATGAAACTTGTATTATCAAAGATATGCAGACACTATCTTGGTCTCCGTTCCGCCTGGATCACCAATACCTGCCCCGTAATAAAGGAACTTATAATCATCTGATAGAGGATGGCGGCACTAAAGTTGTTGCTTTTGATATCTTTGATACTTTATTAGTCAGGCCTTTGCTTAACCCTGAACACACGAAGCAATTGGTCTCGCTTCAGTTGGATCCTGTGGCGAGAGAATATTTTGATAAATATCGTGTTGTCGCTGAATCTCAAGCTCGAAATAAAAAAGGTAAAGATGTAGATCTGGGTGATATTTACGTAGAATTTTCGCGTGTGTCCGGGATGTCAAAAGATCAGGTAGAGCGTATTCGTTCACTTGAGGAACAGGTAGAACTTGGCTCCGTTAGCGCAAGGAAAGAAGCTGTCGATTTAATATCACTTGCGAAAGATGCTGGTAAGCGCGTTGTACTGATTAGCGATATGTTCCTGCCAAAACCCACGATTGAAGCGATGCTGGAAAATAATGGCATTGAAGGATGGGATAAGCTTTATCTTTCTTCTGATCGGGGCGTTAGGAAAGATACCGGGGAGCTTTATAAGCTGATGATGGCCGAGGAGTCTGTGACGGGTAGTGAAGTTGTTATGATTGGTGACAACGAACGCTCAGATTTACAGTTGCCAGCCGATTTCTTTGGTATTCGTTGTATTCACTTGTTCCGAGCTAATGACTTGGCGCGCTCTTTGCCTGCTTATGAATCCTATGTTTCCCCAGAGGTTATCGATGGAAATATTGATACTGAGATCACGGCAGGTCTACTTGTTAAAGAGAACTTGAACAAAATCGCTGATTTTACTGAGAATGATATTAACTTGTTCGGTTCTGAGCCCCATCAAATAGGTTTCAACGTTGTTGGGCCTGTTGTATCTGCATTTTGCCAATGGCTTATTGAAGCTGCTAAAGCAGATAAAGTCGATAATTTATATTTCTTGGCGCGTGAAGGTAAGCTCATCAAAGAGATTTATGATCAATGGTCCGTATCTGTTCCTGGCGCGCCTAAGAGTCATTACTTACAAGTGTCCCGCCGTGCTGTTAACGTGCCTAACATTGTTTCATTTGATGATGTTAAGTCTATTGGTCAATCCGATTACTTCGCGAATGAAATATGCAATTTCCTTTACGAACGTTTTGGCCTTGAGTTGAGTGAGCAACGCTGGCAGGAGATCTACAACAAGGGATTGTGGGCTAAAGGCCGATTGTTGGAAATTCAGCAGAAAAATGTTCAGCATATCGAGCCACTGCTTCAATTCTTGCTGCCGGATATTCTCAACGAAGCCCGGCAGGAGAAGCAGGCGATGATGCAGTATCTGGCGAGCTGCGGGTTTACATCAAAGCAAAATCTCGCTGTCGTGGATGTCGGGTACTCCGGGACCATACAAAAAGCCCTTAATCGTTTGGTTGAGGGGCCTGTTCATGGTTATTACTTTGCTACAGCAAACAACGTTCGGGATGGTATGGCTCCCCTGGCAAGAACGCAGGGCTGTTATGTCAATGAGTCTGAGGCTTGCTTCAATGACTCTCGTATTTTCTCTGACAGTTTTAACCTGGAAAAACTGTTGAGCGCGAGCGATCCGCAGATAGTGAAGTATGTTCTTTCGGATGATCGTGAGCTAGCACCGATCTATAAGACATTGAGAGAAGGTGAGCTTTCTACGCGCCCAGTAAGGGATGAATTGCAGGCTGGTGGTTTTGCATTTGTTGCTGCTGCAGTGAAAGTCCGTGAAGCGATTTACCCCGGCTACAAACCATCGTTGACTTTTGCCGATGAACTTTACAAAGGGTTTACCATTCACTCCCAAGGCTTGCAAAGCAAAGTGCTGGAACGACTCATCCTTGATGATGATTATTGTGGCCGTGGCTTAATTAGCTAAAAGCGTGGCCGCAGGGGAGCCTGCGGCCAGTGTCTGTAGGGTTTACGTAATGAGTTCACATGAATAAGCAGTGTGATACCGTCGCCATCCTTCTTGGTGCAAGAAATGGTGCTGAGTATTTTAAAGCGCAATTAGAGTCGTTTCGTCGCCAAACATATAACCATTGGGCTCTATGGATCTCCGATGATGGTTCCACCGATGGCAGCCAAACCATTGCCGCCAACTTTATACGGTCGTTGGAGCAAAATGCTCACTTACTGACTGGTCCGCAACAGGGGGTGTGCCAGAATTTCATGTCGCTGGTTACTAATACGGCGATCCAGGCGGAGTATTATGCCTTTTCCGATCAAGATGATGTTTGGCTTGATGACAAGTTAGAACGTGCCGTTGCGTGGTTAAGCACGGTACCTCCAGACAAACCTGCCCTGTATTGCTCGCGGACGCGGTTGATCGACAGTAATGGTACTCCAGTGGGATACTCACCCGGTTACGCCAAGGCCCCGGGTTTTGGGAATGCGCTGTTACAAAATATCGCGAGCGGAAATACGATGGTGTTTAATCATCGGGCGAGAATGTTGTTAAGTAAGGCAAGCTTGGCTCCGATGGTGATTCATGACTGGTCTTTATACCAGATTGTCACTGGGTGTGGCGGGGTAGTTCATTATGATCCGCAATCAACGGTGCTTTATCGGCAGCATAGCCATAATGTGATAGGTAATAGCATGGCACCCTGGGTACGTTTACGTAATTTTATTGCTGCCCATGGTGGCCGTACAGCAACATGGAATGATCAAAATTGGCAGGTGCTAAACTGTGTATCGGATGATTTGACACCCAAAGCTAAACGGTCGCTTGGGGCTTTTCGCCGTATCCGCAACAGTGGCCTGTTAGGCCGACTGCGTTTAATGCGTGAATCGGGCATTTATCACCAGCAGTTGCTGGGTAGTGTGACAACGTTAACTTACGTGCTGCTTAATAAAATATAATTTGGTGTAACCTGTGGAAATCATAGCTTCGCTTGTGCTTTATAAGCATAAGTATCAAGATGTTAAGCAGACTTTATCCTCGCTTTTTGGCGAGGAGAGCGTGTCGAAGGTTGTACTCATTGACAATGGTAGCTTCTGCGATTGGCTTTCCAACTTCACCCATGAAAAGTTGGAGGTAATCCGTTTACCCGAGAACAAGGGGTTTGGCGCTGGGCACAATGTCGTCTTTGAACGATATGGCGACAAAGCGGATTTTATACTGATTTGCAACCCGGATATTTTCTTTGCAAAAGGTGAAGTCGATAAGCTTTACCGTTTTAGCTTGCAGCACAAAACGGGATTATCGATCCCGAAAGTGGTTTACCCCGATGGTAGCCTGCAGCATGGTACTAAGCTGTTGCCAACCCCGTATCAGCTTTTGATTCGGCGCTTTCTGTCCACTTTTTCGCACGCTATCAATGATGACTATGAATTGCGACAGGCTGATTACAGCAAGCCTTTTTTCGCGCCTTCATTATCCGGCTGTTTTATGCTGATTAGCCGCCAGGCGTTGCGTGAAGTGAAAGGGTTTGATCCGCGTTTCTTCTTGTATCTTGAAGACGTCGATTTGTCCCGAAGGGTATGTCAATCCTCATGCCCGGTAACTTATTGCCCGGACGCGTTGGTTGTTCACGAATCACAGCGCCGTTCATACACTAACTTCCGTTTTCTGTTTTACCATATCACTTCCGCGATTCGGTATTTCAATAAGTGGGGGTGGTTACATGATCGCCAACGTAATCAACTAAACAAACGTTGCTTGGCGAATTTACCATCAGAAAAATCATCGTAATGTCAGGGGAGTGAAAGCCTGGCTGGATGAGTGGCACATCCTAATGCTTACATTTCTCAATGTTACCGGTAATCTAGTGGGCGGTTAAGAGCAAGTGCGGTGGTTATACGAATCGACGTCGCCACCGTATGTGTGAAGAATGTTATGACTATGATAGGTACATGCTCCGTTATACTCATGTACAATGGTTAGGATCGCTATCACAGCTTTGGATGCAAAATAACCTCTTCTTTCAACAGGTTATTTTCTCTCGAAGTTGACATATATTTCAGACAGGAGTTACTAAATGTCCAAGCAACAAATCGGCGTTGTCGGCATGGCGGTAATGGGCCGCAATCTGGCGCTGAACATCGAAAGCCGCGGCTATACCGTTTCCATCTTTAACCGTTCAGGCGACAAAACTGACGAAGTTATTGCTGAGAACCCAGGCAAAAACCTGGTGCCGTACTACAGCGTTGAAGAGTTTGTCGAATCCCTGGAAAAACCACGTCGCATTCTGCTGATGGTGAAAGCGGGCGAAGCCACGGACAAAACCATCGCTTCACTGACGCCGCACCTGGATAAAGGCGATATCCTGATTGATGGTGGCAACACCTATTACAAAGACACTATTCGCCGCAACCGCGAACTGTCTGACCAAGGTTTCAACTTCATCGGCACCGGCGTTTCCGGTGGTGAAGAGGGCGCGCTGAAAGGGCCTTCCATCATGCCTGGCGGCCAGAAAGAAGCTTATGAGCTGGTGGCGCCAATCCTGAAGAAAATCGCCGCTGTGGCTGAAGGCGAGCCATGCGTTGCCTACATCGGTGCAGACGGCGCCGGCCACTACGTGAAAATGGTGCACAACGGCATCGAATACGGCGATATGCAGCTGATCGCGGAAGCCTACTCTCTGCTGAAACAGGCGCTGAGCCTGAGCAACGAAGAGCTGGCCAACACCTTCACCGAATGGAACAAGGGCGAACTGAGCAGCTACCTGATCGACATCACCAAAGACATCTTCACCAAAAAAGATGAGCAGGGTAACTACCTGGTTGATGTGATCCTGGACGAAGCCGCTAACAAAGGCACCGGTAAGTGGACCAGCCAAAGCTCACTGGATCTGGGCGAACCGCTGTCGCTGATTACTGAATCGGTGTTCGCACGTTACCTGTCTTCCCTCAAAGATCAGCGCGTTGCCGCATCCAAAGTGCTGAGCGGCCCGAAAGTGGCTGCCTTTGCTGGCGACAAAGCCGAATTTATCGAGAAAGTGCGCCGTGCACTGTACCTGGGGAAAATCGTTTCCTACGCTCAGGGCTTCTCACAGCTGAAAGCGGCTTCTACAGAGAACAACTGGGATCTGAACTACGGCGAAATCGCCAAGATCTTCCGCGCCGGCTGTATTATCCGCGCGCAGTTCCTGCAGAAAATCACCGATGCATACGCTGAAAACGCCGACATCGCTAACCTGCTGCTGGCGCCGTACTTCAAGAAAATCGCTGACGAATACCAGCAGGCGCTGCGTGACGTGGTGGCCTATGCGGTGCAAAACGGTATCCCAACGCCAACCTTCTCTGCCGCTATCGCTTACTACGACAGCTACCGTTCTGCGGTGCTGCCGGCTAACCTGATCCAGGCGCAGCGCGATTATTTTGGTGCCCATACCTACAAACGCATCGATAAAGAAGGCGTATTCCATACCGAATGGCTGGAATAATGCTTTAGTTTGATCGTTGATAAAAAGGCCGCCGGCTAACACCTGGCGGCCTTTTTTTTGCCCACAATCTGGGCTGGCGGATACCAGCGGCAAATGCGTAATGTGTGGGAAGAATAACGGTGTAGCCAGCCCCAGCATGGTAACCTGCTGCCTGGCATCAGCGTGATCGTGCAGGTATTCAGGGCGTTTTCGCAGTCTGTGATGGGGTTCATTAACGGTGAACATAAAACAATTGCAGTATTTTTGTCGCGTCGTTGAAGCGGGCAGTGCCAGCCAGGCGGCGAAAACGCTATTGCTTGCTCCCACAGCCATCAGCATGCAAATAACGGCGCTTGAAAAGGAGCTTAACGGTGCTTTGTTTAACCGTAGCTCCAGGCCAATGACGCTCACCAAGCTTGGTGAGTTTGTTTACCACCGGGCGCAGGAGGTGATATTTGGTTTTGAAAAGCTGGAAAGGGACGTTTGGCAGCATGTTAATGCGAAATCAACAACGCTCACGCTGGGATCTGTCCGTTCGGTTATGTTCAATCTGCTGCCGGAAGCGATAAAAAATTTCTCTGAAAGCCACGGCCATATTGATATCAATCTTAAGGAGGTGTTATCGGCATACCAGCCAGAACTTTTGATAAATCACATCATTGATATCGGCTTTATCAGGAAAATGAATAACGATAATATCCTTGACGAAGGGCTACGTCATGAACTCATCCTGGTTGATCCTTTGATAGCGGCAATCCCTAAGAATCACTACCTTAGCCGCAAGAAATTTATTACATTACGCGATTTTTGTAACTCGCCTTTTATCGTTTTCCCGAACGACCAAAAAAGTGGGTTTTCCGGTAAGCTCTTTGAGAAGTTTAAAGAGCACGGTATTGTTCCTGCTATTTCCCACCATGCTTTGGAAATTCATACGGCGCTTGCGTTGGTCGGCGCGGGTTTAGGGGTGACCCTGGTTGGGAAAATGACGATACCCAATAATCGCCAGGATATTGTTTTCCTGCCAATAGAAGACTTCCGCTGTCTTTGCTGCATTTATGCGGTTTATAACCCCAAAAACAACAACCCCTATATTGCCATATTTATTGAACAGCTTAAAAAACTCACTACCTGATCTGTTTTAGATGTGGCCCATGAACTGCGTACTCCACAGGCATGGCTCCGGCTGCCGGGCATGGGTGCGATTCAACATCCCTAAGTGAAAAACGAAAAATCTTTACGTCGTAAACCATATTTGCAAGAAACGCAGGACTATAGCGGTACAGAAAATCACCGTAACGTATTCACTGATTGACCATACTTTTTTCTGTTTCATATAACGCTCCTCTGGGTTTAAGCAGAGTCTCGCACACGAAAATTAAAGAAATCTTAAAGTGCCGAGAATAACATCATGTTCGCGGCGTGCGTGATGGGCATGAAAGCGGAGCAAACCCGGCTTTTCCATGGCCGGGCGTTGCGAGGGGATTGGGTGATATTCCCGCTATGTTTAATGGCGTTTTTGAGGATTTGTGGTCAAACGCCTATTGGGTATAGACATCATCAATAAACTCACATTTTCTTTCACTCAGCGCCCGATCAATCCATGAGTTATCCCGGCGCCCTTCCTTGATTAAGCGAACCAGTTCCTCTTCCTTTTTATTTTTTATCAGCGTCTTTTCATAGATATCTTGCGCAACGTCGGGGCGGATCACAACGATGCCGTCGTCATCGCCCACCAGAATATCGCCGGGGTGAATCGTTACGCCGCCAACGCTAATCGGGGTGTTGATTTCACCCGGGCCGTCCTTGTAGGGCCCGGCCGGCGTGACCCCAGAGGCATAAACAGGGATCTTGAGGGTGGATAATACCGCTACGTCGCGCACTGCGCCGTCAATAATGATGCCGGCCAGGTTTCTTTGCTCCGCCGTACGCACCATCAGTTCCCCCATAATGGCATTGGTTAGGCTAGCGTGGGCATCGACGATAAGAACATCCCCTGGCTGCGCCATTTGCAGTGCCTTATGCACCATCAGGTTGTCGCCAGTGCGGGTTTTAACGGTAAAAGCCACCCCCAAAAGATTGTTTGTGCCGATTTTACGCAACCGTGCGTCCAGAACATTTGAGCGGTTCATCATGTCCGCGATATTGGCCACGGGCAATGCTTTGAACTTGCTGACCAGGTTTGCATCGGGGCGATTAATTTTTGAAAAAACTCTAAATCCGATATTACTCATTTCAAGTCTCCTCAGATTAAATCATTATCAGCATGTTGTTAGAAAAGCCCCAGCCAACGCCAATATGTCGCTGCCATCAGGCTATAAACCAGCACCGCAACCGTACAGATAGGCACGCCGACTTTAGGGAAATCACTCATTCGCAATTCATCTGTGCCGTAAACCAATAAACTGGAAATGGTGTTATAGAACAGGAACAGGGGGAACCCCCCAATGATCATGCCGGCCGGCATCGCTAATATCATGGGGTTGATATTGGCGGCTTCTGCAATACTAATTACGATAGGGATCAACATCGTGGTCATTTTTGTTGTTCCCATAAAGGGAATATGCATGTATTGCACGATAAAAATCACGATCAGCAACAGGACAATAATCGATATGCCACCATCAAATTTCAGCAGGCTAAATAGGCTGGTCGCTACCCATTTGGCCGCCCCGGTGACGATCAACAGGTCTGCGATAATAAAACCACCCCCCATGATTAACATGAACTGAAAAGCCGCCGTTTTTGATGCATCCGCCCAATTGATCACGCCAAACAAAAACATCAGGCAAACACCGATGATGGCTGCGATGGTGGTATCTATTTTGGTAATACTACCGGTCATCCAGAGTAAAACCACAAATAAGAAAATCAGGCAGCTTTTCCACTCATCTAGGGACATTTTCCCCATTGTTTGCAGTTTCTCTGCGATAATCTCTTTCCCGCCGGGTATTTCATTCGCTTCAGCTTTAAAGACGGTCTTGATGAGCCACCATGCGAAAATCGTCATGATTAACGCCGGTGGGAATCCATACATAAACCACTCTGCATAAGATATTGAGTGCCCGGTGGCTTTAAATATAAAGTCTACGGTGACTGGGTTAGGGATCGTCGCGGTGAGTATGCCGGCGCTGATGATCGAATTGGTGAAGGCCAGCGTTAAGAGCAACCCCACCGCAAACTTGCTTCGGCTCCCCTTCGGTTGTTTACTGTTCTTTCTGAAAAGCTCGATGATTGCCAGGCAAATGGGCAGCAGCGCTGCGGTTCGGGCTGCGGTTGAAGGAATAATGAATGCCAGCACAATGTTCGCGACGGTGATCCCAAATGTGATACGAACGGCGGTACAGCCCACTTTAGAAAGCAGCCAGTATATTAACCTGTCGGCAAAACCACTTTTTGACATCGCGGGTGCCATTAATAACGCAGCAACGATGAGGAAGATAGATGATGTCGAGAAGTTATTTAGCGTTCTGCCGACAGTCAACAAGCCCATTGAAACGACAACCGGTACCATAATCAGGCTGACGATCGCCAGCGGTACTGGCTCTGTGGCCCACAGGAAAATTATCCCAACGAATAATGCTAATGCTTTTTGCCCTTCCGGCGTTAAGCCCTCTGGCGTTGGCAGCAAACAGATCAGTAGAATAAGAAATGCTGCACCACCAAACCCGATCAGCCGCTGAGCCTGGTTTTTTGGTTTTTTCTCAGCCATTTTTTCCTCCATTTAGCATGGATTTTTACAATAAAACAATGCAACCTTTTTATTGAAAGTTTGTTTTTTATGCCTTACCTATCGTTATTTGGTGCGTTTGTTTTCATTTTTATCCTCGGTTTTTAAATTTTTTGTCGTAGGGTGTGTTTAATTAGGTTTATTTGCTTTTTTGTTGCTATTTTGTTACGTAAAAATATAACAATGAATTGTATTGAATACTGGATAATGTCTGGTTGATAACTATTATTTAATATCCGCTCCATTATCAAAGGCGGCAAGATGTTCATCTTGAATATAAGTTCAATAAAAATGAACTTACCATTCATATACCAGTGATAAGGGTAAAAATAGGATGAAAATCATAGGAATAAAAAACATTTTATAAAACATATGCTTTTTTTACTGACTTACAGGTTTTTGAATTGTGATGCTGTGATTATTTTTCTATGCATGGGGTGGGGCTCATCAACCATCGACAGGCCCCCGTATTGAGGGGCGTTAAAACGGCCGCTGTGCTGAAGTTGCCAGCCGGTTTATATAGGCATCATCCTTAATATGCACAGCATCTTTATGCACATCGATAAACCCCTTGCGCCGCCACCCGGAGAACAACCGGCTTAGCGTTTCATAGCTCATTCCCAATTTAGCCGCTAGTTGCCCGCGGGATAGGGGTAATGCCACCAAATCACTATGCTGGTTTTTGCGGAGATCCAGTAAATAGGCAGCTAGCCGTTGTTCTGCGGAACTGGAAGTCAGCCAATCGATGTAGTTAATATGCTCATAGAGCTTCAGGCTGAAGCGGGAAAGTAGCCTCTCCATAACAATGGGATAGCGGTGGCAGAGTTGCAGTATATCCCGTTTGTCCAGCAACAAGGCATCGCCGGCGGTTTTTGCTCGCAAGTTCATCGGGTAACGATTGTGTGGCATAAAGACGGCGGCAATCGCGACAATCTCACCTGGGTTAAAAATGCCAAATACTTTTTCCTCCCCCAGAAAGCCATGGCGTAAGACCTCTATCTGACCGGAAATTAACAGCGGGCAGTATTTAAAGGCATCTCCGTCATGGTTCAGCATATCGCCGTTGTTGAACTGCACATAAGCGCTGTTTTCAAGCCCTAGCGACAGCCCTACGTCCGGGAGTGCGCTGAATAACGGGCATGATTTAAGGCAGCGCAGTTGCGCTTCTCTGGGCAGTGTGTGTTTGACAAATGTCATAGGTCATCCTTGTTAGCTTGCCCTAGAATTAAGTGATCATAAGTGATAATGGCACGCATTATCAATGTAATTGTTATCATCCCGCTACGAATAACCCTATGAAAATCAGAATATTAAAATGCATTATTCCTATGATTGTCATAGCCAGAGCCGCAACTGAGATGGTGCGGGGCACTATTGAATTTAGCGATATAGCAAACCGGCAAATTTGTCTGCCTATGTCGGCGTTGCCGGGTGAAATTGTGCGTATGCCCGCGAATATCCCCCATGCCGTCGATGCGCCAGAGCGGGCAAAAATGCTGCTGATCATGTTACGCGAACCCAATGGGAAATAAGGAACGCACTATGGATAACGCCACTACGCACCACGAGGCTGGTCATAAATTCCTGGCGCGGCTGGGTAAAAAGCGGCTGCGCCCCGGCGGGCGGGAAGCAACGGAATGGCTGTTGGCGCATTCTGGGTTGAACGCAGACGCAAAGGTACTGGAAATCGCCTGTAATATGGGCACCACGGCCATTGATATCGCCCATCGTTTTCAGTGCTATATCGTCGGCATTGACATGGATAAACAGGCGCTTGCCCGTGCGGAGAAAAATATCGCTGCACGGGGCCTCTCCCACCTGGTTTCCACCCAACTGGCGGATGCGTCACAGCTGCCTTTTGACGATAACAGTTTTGATGTGGTGATTAATGAAGCGATGCTGACTATGTATGCGGATAAAGCCAAAGCCCGTTTGCTGCAGGAATATCTGCGGGTGCTGAAGCCCGGCGGGCGCTTGCTAACCCACGATATTTCGCTGAAAACGGCACAGGATCGCGCCGATTTGCTGGCGCAGATGCATCAGGCGATCCACGTAAAAGCACAGCCGATGCTAAAGGAGGCGTGGGTTGAATTGTTTCAAGCGGCGGGTTTTCGCCAGGTGACCACAATCTCAGGCCCGATGAGCCTGTTGTCACCGCGAGGTTTGATTCGCGATGAAGGGCTGGGCGGCGCGTTGACCATCATCCGCAATGCATTGAAAAAAGAGAACCGTCAGCCATTTTGGCATATGTTTCATCACTTTCGCCGCAACCGCCATAAGCTGAATTATATTGCGGTGGTCAGCGTAAAATAGTCTGGCGGAAAAAACGTCAAGCCTGTATCACATGCCCTGGGGGCGCAGCCCCTCACCCCGGCCCTCTCCCAATGGGAGAGGGGGCGCAGATGTCGCATAGGGGGTGTTATTGGCAAGAGCTAAGGGGTTCGGAGATCCCCTCACCCCGGCGCTCTCCCAATGGGAGAGGGGGCGCAGATGTGGCATAGGGGGTGTTATTGGCAAGAGCCGATGGGAGCACGGAGATCCCCTCACCCCGGCGCTCTCCCAATGGGAGAGGGGGCGCTGATGTGACATAGGGGTGTTATTGGCAAGAGCCGATGGGGCACGGAGATCCCCTCATCCCGGCGCTCTCCCGATGGGAGAGGGGGCGCAGATGTGGCATAGGGGGTGTTATTGGCAAGCGCCGATGGGGGCGCGGTGATCCCCCCATCCCGGCGCTCTCCCAGAGGGAGATGGGGCGCAGATGTGGCATGGGGCGCGGAGATCCCCTCTCCCGGCGGGAGAGGGTTAGGGTGAGGGCGAAAGGCGGTTACTTCTGATGCCGCGCGCGCAGGCAGCCGATCACCTTGCTTTAATCCAGATCCTACGGCGGCAGGTGATAAATCAGATAGGATGCTTCATTCGTCGGTTCGTCACGATCGTGAACCGTCGTCACTAATGCGCTTTACACGCCTTCTTCATCCATTCTTTGCGCCGCACAAAACAAAAAGGCAACGCTTTGTCCTGCAACTCGAACTTTCGCATTTTCAGCATGACAAGGCGGCACACTCTGTGCAGGATGATATTTTTTTCCAGGGGATACCAATGAGTGTAAAAGCGCCATCTCTTGAAAGCCGCATTCGCCAGTGCTGGGATGAGCTTTCCAGCCATGAACAACGGTTGGCGGACGTTATTCTTGCCGCACCTGGCCAGTTGGCGATGAATACCGCCACCGAACTGGCGCTCAGCGCAGGGGTATCAAAGGCTACCACCACGCGTTTTTTCCGCCATCTAGGGTATGAAAACTACGAGGCTGCGCGCCGCCAGGCGCGAGAAATGCAAAATAGCGGCTCGCCGCTCTATCTGCAACATTTCCAGTCTTCATCACCGCTGGATGTGATCGTTCAGGGGCATCTGGAGCGCGAAGTCGCCAATCTGGTGAATTCGTACCGTGCCCTGGATGTTCAACAACTTAATGAAGTGGTGAAGGCATTGGCGGCCGCACGCCGGATTCTGGTGTTCGGCTGGCGCACCAGCCATACGTTCGCCACGCTGATTTACCGCGATCTGGTGCATATCCATCCGGATGTGCGTTTGCTGCCGCGCGCCGGGGATTCACTGGCGGAATACCTTGCGACATCCGGGCCGCAAGATGTGGCTATTTGCGTCGGGTTGCGCCGCCGTATGCCAGCCCTGCAGGCGGCCATGCACGCATTGGCGGAACTTAACGTGCCTATTCTCTACTTGTCGGATGTGCTCTCCGGCAAGCCTTCAAAACAGGCTGATTGGGTGATCCGCTGCCACACCGAAGGGGATCTGATTTTTGACAGCACGGTTTCTCTTTCCGGCGTGTGTAATTTGCTGTGTTCACTGGTGGCGCGGGCGCGAGGGAAGGCGGGCAATGACCAACTGATGCTGATCGAATCTGCTCACCAGTGGCTTGATGAACTGGAATGATGTTTCACTTGTTGCAGCTAAAACGTTCTAAAACGGTGCGGTGGAGTGCTTGAATTGCCTGATGGTGGTGCAATGCTTGGCCCACGGGCAGATCTAAAACAGAGTGATGTGAAACCAAAGAAAAAAATTAACATCATTATGAAACAATAATTTCTTGATGATTCTTAACGAAAATTAAATCTCTCAAGGTGTTCCCTGGAGTGCCATCACGATGAAATGGCACGGATGATGCTTTACTCCTGGTGTCTTTCACCAATACCAGGGAATCACCTAAAATGCATAAAATTACATTACTTATCGCCGCATTAATCACGGCCGGTTCGCTTTGTAGCCAGGCCCAGGCTGACACGCTGGATGATATTAAAGCCAGCGGGGTGATGACCGTGGGTATCGATCCTACCTTTCCCCCCTATGAATACACCAATGAAAAAGGCGAGGTCGTGGGCTATAGCGTTGAAATAATGAACGCTGTTGCTCAGGAACTGGGTGTGAAACTCGAATTTCAAAAGACAGCCTTCAGCGGAATCATACCTGGCTTGATCGCGGGATCTTTCAATGCCGAAGGCTCTTCACTGAATGTGACGGCGGAACGGGCGAAAAAAGTATTGTTCACCGTGCCGTACAGCAAAACCGTAAACGGCGTGCTGGTTCGTAGCGGCAATGAAAACGCTAAGCTCGCCAGTAAACCGCTGAAAGTGGAAGATCTGGCTGGCCTACGCGGGGCGGCAAAAAGCGCCAGCATGCCGGAATCTCTGTTGAAAACCTTTAATGAAACGCTGAAAAGCAAAGGGTTGAAGCCCATCACCATTATTAGCGTGGACACGTTGGATCAAACAGTCAGCACGCTGATGACCAAACGCGCCGACTTTGTTATCGACGATATCGCCGTTCTGGCGCCTATTGTGAAGAAATACCCACAAAAAGTATCGCTGGTGAGCGAAATCGGGCCTTCACAGTGGATGGCATGGGCCACCCGCAAAGAGGATACCGCGCTGAATAAAGCGATAAGCAATCGGATCCTCGCGATGCAGGCTTCTGGAGAACTGAGCAAGCTGCAAACTCGCTATCTGGGCACCACGTTTACGGTTCCTGCCGATAATTTTATCCCTCAGGAGTAAGCCTGTGTGCCAGCGACACATTCATATTCAGGCTGGGCACGGCCAGGCATTCGCCGTGCGCCAGGGGCAATATTTGACCATTGTTGATACGCAGGGGCAGCAGGCCGCGGATTTTGTGGCGGTCAATGCGGCGAATATCCGCGAGAAATTGTCACCGGTTCATACGCGCCAGCATTTGCGTTCACTGTTCTTCAAACCGGGGGACGCGCTCTGGTCGAGCGAAAACCGCGCCATGCTGCAAATTATTGCCGATACGGTCGGTATTCATGATGCCAATGTTCCGGCTTGCGATCGTACGCGGTTTAGCGTTGATTTCGGCGTCGAAGGGCACCGCAACTGCGTGGACAACCTGCTGGAGGGCATGAGCGCTTACGGTGTGAATTACTACACCCTGCCGGAGCCATTTAACCTGTTCCAAAACGGCCCTGTTACGCCCGACGGCCATATGGAAGTGACCGATCCGCAAAGCCGTGCGGGTGATAGCATCACCTTTTTGGCGCTGTGTGATTTGGTGTGTGCGGTTTCTTCTTGCCCGCAGGACATTATTCCCGGCAATGGGCTGCAGGTAACGCCTATTGACGTTCGCATTGGCGACGTGAACCCGCTGGAGGCCTGAAATGTTATTGATGAAAGACGGTTTGGTGGGTGCAAACGCGCAACGCAGCCTGGCGCCCAGCGTTGTCGTGGCACCCGGAACAGCCGGTTCGATCCGCGTGCTGCGCGGGCAGTTGCTATGTATTACGGCCCTTGGCGATGGCGCGGTTGCGTCGCTGTTCGGCTTCAGTCTTGACGATCCGGGCGTGTGGCTGTCGGTACATCACACCCGGGTATTCAGCAACAGCTATTTGCTGGGGGCGGGCATGCGCATGGTGAATAACCGTCGGCGCCCGGTAATGGTATTGGGCAAGGACAGCGTGCGCCACCACGATCTGTTGTTACCGGGGTCTACCACGCCATGGCTTGCCGAACGAGGCTATGCTGGCCAGCAGGGTTGCATGGAGTCATTGGCGCTGGAACTGGCGCGTGTCGGTTTGAACGTGCCGAAATTGCCTGACCCTATCAACCTGTTTATGCACGTTGGCCTGGCCCGCAATGGCGACCTTATGCCGCAAGAAAATCTGACCCGGTGGGGGGATAGCGTTATCTGTCGTGTGGTGGCGGATATGCATTTTATTGTTTCAGCCTGCTGTACCGGGATCGAGGGTAACGATCGTCCCGCGCCGCTTGGGCTTTCGGTGGCAGAAGATCTGATGGGATTCCCATCTGAGTGAGGCGCTAATGTGGCTGGATGCACAGGTCAGCGCCGGATTGCCGGAGTTGGCAAGAGGGCTGTTGGTCACGTTGGAACTGACCGTGCTGGCGGCGTTGTTGAGTCTGGTGTTGGGCCAGCTTGGCTGTTATTTGCAACTGCGCCGCCATCGATTGCCGCGCATGCTGGGGCGGCTATACGTCAGCCTGATGCGCGGTACGCCGGCCATTGTTCAGCTGTTTGTGGTGTTTTTCGCCTTGCCCCGTATAGGGCTTGGCGGGCAGCCGCTTTTGGCCGCGGTGATCGCCATCGGGATGAACAGTGGCGCTTACGTTGCCGAGATCTTACGTGTAAACCGCCGCTTGGTGGCGCCAGGACAATTGGAAGCCTGTCGTACCTTGGGATTGGGGCGTTGGTTAACCTGGTGGTATGTGGTTAACCCACAGGTGATGCGCGCCAGTCTTCCTATGTTGGTTAATGAGTTCACCATCTTACTCAAGACAACGCCGTTGGCCTCGGTTGTCGCACTGACGGAACTGACTTATGCCGGGCAGATCGTGATCGCCCGCAGTTATGAGCCCACTCAGGTACTGTTGCTGGTCGCGTTGGGGTATCTGCTGATTGCCTTGCCGATGATTGGCCTGGCGCGTTATCTCGAAGGCAAAGGGAGGTGGGCATAATGGACTGGCAAGCGGTAATTTCCTCTGTGCCGTCTCTTTGGCAGGGGCTGCAAATCACGCTGGAGCTTTGCGCTATCGCTGCGTTTTGTGCTTTAGCTCTGGGCGCATTTCTGGCGCTGTTGCTGATGCGTGCGCCAGCTTTTCTGCAAGCGCTGGTGCGTGTATGGACGGCCTTGACGCTGGGGTTGCCGCTGTTGGTAGTGATTTACCTGCTCTATTTCGTGTTGCCGGAATACAACATCACCTTCTCGTCGCCCGTCGTCGGAGTATTGGCGCTGACGCTTTACTATGCGCCCTATATAGCTCACGTCATTCGTGCCGCTATCGAGGCATTGCCCCGTGGCCAGTGGGAGGCAACGCGTGTGTTGGGCCTAAGCCGGCTTAGGGCGCTAGGCGATGTGGTGTTGCCGCAAACGTTGCCGCAAATGCTGTCGCCCTTGATGGGATTACTCATCGGCTTACTCAAGGATTCGGCCCTGTTGTCGATTGTTTCCGTGCAGGAGTTTATGTACGAAGCGAAACAGGCCATCTCTGCTACCTATGCGCCGCTGGAGATCTATCTCACGGTCGCTCTGTGCTACTGGGTTATCAGTAGTTTTATCGATTTTTTGGCGCGCCGGTTAGAGCAGCGAATGACGCGGTATAGCCAGCGCTTACCCCATTAACCAAGAAAATATTCAGGAGAATATAATGACTAAGTCTTACAGCTGCCGCGATGAGCAGTTGGTTCCCGCACGTTTTGGCAAGGCGATTCGTCTGGCTGCCGGTGAAGCCGTCCAGGTAATCAATCTGCATGGTACTCAGGTGGCGGATTGCTGGGCCTATAATGCTGACGATGTTAATGAATATATGTGCATGGAAGCTAGCCGTGTATGGAACCAACGTTTGAATCCGCAGGTCGGCGACAGCTTTATCACCAACCGACGCAATCCGATTCTGACGCTGGTGGAAGACACTTCGCCGGGCGTGCACGACACTTTTATGGCGGCCTGCGATGCCCGGCGTTATGAACTGCTTGGGTGCACAGAACCGCACCGCAACTGCCATGATAATCTGCATGAGGCGATGGCTGAACTGGGGGTTAAGTTGCCGCATGGCAACCTGGCCTCGTTGAATATCTTTATGAATATTCAGGTACAGCCGAATGGCATTACGCTGAAAACCTTGCCAACGGTCACCAAGCCTGGTGATTACATTATTTTGCGGGCGGAAATGGCCTGTTTTGTGGCGTTCTCCGCTTGTCCGCAGGATATCGTCAGTATTCAGGGGCAAGGAGATAATACGCCCCGCGATGTTGCGCTGCGTATTTTGACCGACGGCTTTTCTGGTGATGCGGTAAAAGGGCCGTGGGTACCCTAACCCTTAATTAGGCTGCCCCTCACCCCGGCCCTCTCCCAATGGGAGAGGGGGCGCATATGCGGCATGGGGCTACCCAGTGCGGATGGATGCCGATGTGTGCACGGAGATCCCCTCTCCCGGCGGGAGAGGGTTAGGGTGAGGGCGAAAGGCGATTACTTCTGATGCCGCGCGCGCAGGCAGCCGATCACCTTACTTAAATCCAGATCCTGATCCTGCAGCAGTACCAGCAGGTGATAAACCAGATCGGATGCTTCATTCGTTAGCTCGTCACGATCGTGCACCGTTGCCGCCAATGCGGTTTCCACGCCTTCTTCCCCCACTTTTTGTGCGATGCGCTTGGTGCCGCTGGCATAAAGTTTGGCGGTGTAAGAGGTATCCGGGCTGGCGTTTTTGCGCTCGGCAAGCAGCTGTTCCAACTGGTACAGGAAGCCCCAGTCGCTGGTCGCCGGGTGGAAGCAACTGCTGGTGCCCTGGTGGCAGGTTGGGCCAACCGGGTTTGCCAGCACCAGTAGCGTATCGTTGTCGCAGTCTGGCGTGATGCTCACCACGTTCAGGAAGTTGCCGGAGCTTTCGCCCTTGGTCCACAGGCGTTGTTTGGTGCGTGAGAAGAAGGTCACCTTGCCGCTTTCTTCGGTGGCTGCCAGCGCCGCTGGGTTCATATAGCCCAGCATCAGCACTTCGCCAGAGACGGCATGCTGAATGATTGCCGGCATCAGGTTATCCGTTTTTTCCCAGTCCAACTGGGCCTTTTGTTGTTCTGTTAACACACGCGAATCTCCACGCCTTGCTCGGCCAGGAACTTTTTCAGTTCGCCGATATTGATAATTTGTTTATGGAACACTGAAGCCGCCAGCGCGCCGTCAACGCCCGCATCGCGGAACGCTTCCAGGAAGTGCTCCATGGTACCCGCGCCGCCAGAGGCGATCAGCGGCACTTTGCACACGCTGCGTACCTGCTTCAGCTGTTCCAGATCGTAACCGTTGCGCACGCCATCCTGGTTCATCATGTTCAGCACGATTTCCCCGGCGCCGCGTTTTTGCACTTCCTGCACCCAGTCCAGCGTTTCCCATTGGGTGACGCGGGTGCGGTGTTCGTCGCCGGTATATTGGTTCACATGGTATTTGCCGGTGGCGCTGTCGTGCCAGGTATCGATCCCTACCACGATACATTGTACGCCAAAGCGGTCCGCCAGGCGGCTGATAAGCGTTGGGTACGCCAGCGCCGGTGAGTTGATGGATATTTTATCGGCGCCAAACGACAGGATCTGGCTGGCGTCTTCGGCGCTTTTAATCCCGCCCGCCACGCAGAACGGAATATCGATCACTTCCGCCACGCGCGAAACCCAGCTTTTATCCACCACCCGGCCATCGCTGGAAGCGGTGATATCGTAGAACACCAACTCATCTGCGCCTTCCTGCGCATAGCGCTGCGCCAGCGGCACGATGTCGCCGATGATTTCGTGGTTGCGGAACTGCACGCCTTTCACCACTTGGCCGTCTCTGACGTCCAGACACGGGATTATCCGTTTTGCCAGCATGCGATTGCCTCCTCAACGCTAAATTTACCTTCCAGCAGGGCGCGCCCAACGATCACCCCTTCCACACCGCTGCCGCGCAGCGCGGCGATATCATCCAGATTGCCGATGCCGCCAGACGCCTGGAAGGCGATCTGTGGATAACGGCTGCTGATTTCTTGATACAGCGCCACGTTGGAGCCGGCCAGGGTGCCGTCGCGGGAAATATCCGTGCACAGCACGTGTTTTAAGCCATACGGCAGGTATTGCTCCACCACCTGTTCCAGCGTGAGATCGGAGTTCTCCTGCCAGCCGCTGATGGCGACGTGCTTGTTGCCGGCGGCGTCAATGCGCACGTCCAGCGCCAGCACCATGGCATCCGCGCCGTAACGCTCGAACCACCCTTGCACCTGCTGCGGCTGTTTCACGGCGGTGGAACCCACCACCACGCGGCTGGCGCCGGCTTCCAGCAACGCGGCCACATCCTGTTCACTGCGGATACCGCCGCCAACCTGCACCGGCACGTTCACGCCGGCCAGCAGCGTGCGCAACAGCGGGATCTGGCGCGCCGCCGGATCTTTGGCGCCGGTGAGATCCACCAGATGCAGCACTTGCGCGCCCTGTTGCTGATAATCCTGCAGGCGCAGCAGCGGATCGTTGCCGTAGGCGCGCTGCTGGCCGTAATCGCCCTGATGCAGACGCACCACGTTGCCGTCGATCAAATCCAAAGCGGGAATAATCATGCTGCCTACATCTCCAGAAAGTTTTTCAACAGTTGCGCGCCGGCGGCTCCAGAACGTTCTGGATGAAACTGCACGCCGTAGAAATTGTCTTTTTGCACGGCGGCGGTGAAGGGCTCGCCGTAGTTCGCCTGGGCAATGGTGCTTGAGCATAGGGGCATCGCATAGCTGTGAACGAAATAGAAGTAGGCATCGTCCTCGATGCCGCGGAACAGCGGGTGGCCAGCCTGCGGCGTCACCTGGTTCCACCCCATGTGCGGCAGCGGCAGACCGAAATCGGTCATCAGCTTCACCGGGGTATCGATAATGCCCAGCGTTTTGACGCCGCCATTCTCGTCGCTGCCCGAAGCCAGCAGCTGCATGCCCAGGCAGATGCCGAGCACCGGTTGGGTGCTGGCTTTGATCAGCGCAATCAGTTCACGCGCTTCCAACTGATCCATCGCCGCCTGCGCGGTGCCCACGCCCGGCAGGAACAGTTTGTCGGCGCTGAGCACGATTTTCGGATCGCGGCTGATTTTGGGCTGATAGCCCAACCGCTGTACCGCATAGGTGACGGAAGAGAGATTGGCGCAGCCGGTATCCAGAATCACCACGTTCATCACAGCACTCCTTTCGAACTCGGGAGGGTGTTGCCCTCAACGCGAATCGCCTGGCGCAGCGTGCGGCCAAACGCTTTGAACAGGCTTTCTACCCGATGATGGTCGTTCTTGCCTTTGGTTTTCAGGTGCAGGGTGCAACCCATGGTGTAAGACAGCGAGCTAAAGAAGTGCTCGACCATTTCGGTGCTCAGATCGCCCACGCGTTGGTAGCTGAACTCGGCCTTGTATTCCAGGTGCGGCCGGCCGGAGATATCCATCGCACAGCGCGCCAGGCATTCGTCCATTGGCAGCACAAAACCAAAGCGCGCAATGCCGCGTTTATCGCCCAGCGCCTTGTTCAACGCTTCGCCCAGCGCCAGCGCGGTGTCTTCCACCGTGTGGTGATCGTCGATGTACAGATCGCCGTTCACCTGGATATCCATACGGAAGCCGCCGTGGGTGGCGATTTGATCCAGCATATGATCAAAGAAGCCAACGCCGGTTTTAATCTTGCTGCCGCCTTCGCGATCCAACCAGACGTTAACATCAATCTGGGTTTCTTTGGTGACGCGGTTAACGTGCGCATGGCGATCGCGCTGGGTAAGGCGGCGGGTGATTTCTTTCCAGTCAAAGGTGTCCCGTTGGTACAGCAACCCTTGAATCCCCATGTTTTCGGCCAGTTGCAGATCGGTTTGGCGATCGCCGATCACATAGCTATTGGCGGCGTTCATCACGCCCGGCTCCAGGTAGCCTTTGACCATTGCGATTTTCGGCTTGCGGCAATCGCAGTTGTCTTCCGGCTTGTGCGGGCAGATCAGGATATTTTCGAAGGTGATCCCCTGGGAAGTGAGGATCTGCATCATCAGGTTGTGCGGCGGATCGAAGGTTTCCTGCGGGAAGCTGGCGGTACCAAGGCCATCCTGGTTGGTGATCATCACCAGCGTATAGCCTGCCTTCTGCAGGGCCAGCAACGAAGGGATCACGTCTGGCTCCAGCGCCAGTTTATCCAGGCGGTCGACCTGGAAATCTTCGGGTGGCTCAGCAATCAGCGTGCCGTCACGGTCGATAAAGAGAAATTTCTGACTCACATTGGCTCCTGACGAGTTAAGGCTGTGCCGCGCAACCGGGCAACAGCCATGATATTAAACGCCCTGAATTACTTCGCGGGCAGGGCATTAAGTGCGTCAACGACGCGCTGACATTCTTCGCGGGTGCCGATGGTGATGCGCAGGCAGCCGTTTAACCCAGGTTGTTTACTTTGATCGCGCAAGATAATGCCCTGATCCCACAATGCCTTGAACGCATTGCTGGCCGGCGTGAAGCGCGCCAGCAGGTAATTGCTCTCGCTGTCGTAAACCTGTTCAACACAAGCGCAGTTTTGCAACGCCTGTTGCAGCCAGCGGCGGTTGCTGGAAACTTCCGCTACCCGTTGGCGCATAATGGCGATGCCCTCTGGGCTCAGCGCCTGGGCTGCGATATCGGCCACCGGCGTAGAGAGCGGGTAAGGGGCGATCACTTTCAGCAGCAGGGCGATAAGATCCGCATTCGCCAGCGTAAAACCGCAGCGTAGCCCGGCCAGCGCAAAGGCTTTGGACAGGGTGCGCAGCACCGCCAGGTGCGGGTAATCACGCAGCCAACCGGCCACGCTCGCCTGCGGGCAGAACTCGATGTACGCCTCGTCAACCGCCACGATCGCTTTGCCTTGCGCCATATCCAGCAGCGTGCGCAGATCGTCTGGGTTGATCAGGCTGCCGGTGGGGTTGTTCGGGCTGCACACATAAATCACCTTAACCCGGTCCAGGCTGTCGGCGATGGTGGCCAGATCCAACTGCCAGTCGGCTTTGGCCGGGATAACGCGCCGCTCAACGCCCAGCGTTTCGGCGCTGACGGTGTACATGCCGTAAGTCGGTGGGCAGAACAAAATGGCATCTTTGCTGGGCTCGCAGAAGGCGCGGATCAGCAATTCGATGCTTTCATCGGCACCGCGGCTGACCAGCACCTGCTCTTTTTTAACGCCGGCGTAATCGGCGTAGCGTTCGATCACCTGCGCAGGCTGACATTCCGGGTAACGGTTCAGCGTCTGCTGGCTGAGCTGGAACGCCGGCGGCAGTGGGTATTCGTTGGCATTCAGCCACACATCGCCGTTGCCGCCCAGACGGCGGGCCGACTGGTAAGGGGTAAGCTCGCGCACATTCTGGCGCGCCAGTTGTTCAATGCTCATGCTTGCTCCTTCAGGGCGGCGACGCGTAAGGTCACGGCATTTTTGTGCGCGATTAACTGTTCGGCGGCGGCCAGGGTTTCGATGGTGGCAGCCAGGCTGCTAAAGCCCTGCGGCGTCAGTTCCTGCACCGTCATGCGTTTTTGGAAATCCGCCAGCCCCAGGCTGGAATAGGTGGCGGTGTAGCCATAGGTTGGCAACACGTGGTTGGTGCCGGAAGCATAATCGCCGGCGGATTCCGGTGACCAATCCCCCAGGAACACCGAACCGGCGCTGGTGATGCCGTCGACCAGTTCACGGGCGTTGCGGGTTTGGATAATCAGGTGCTCCGGGCCGTACTGGTTACTGATGGCGACGCATTCTGCCAGATCTTTCGCCACAATCAGGCGGCTGCTGGCCAGAGCCTGGCGCGCGGTTTCGGCACGCGGCAATGTCGCCAACTGCTGTTCCACAGCGCCGGCGACCGCTTGGGCGATGGCCGCGTCCGGGGTGAGCAGGATCACCTGGGAGTCCGGGCCGTGCTCGGCTTGCGAAAGCAAATCTGAAGCCACGAATGCCGGGGTGGCGCCGCTGTCGGCGATCACCAGCACTTCTGAAGGCCCGGCCGGCATGTCGATGGCCGCGCCGTCAAGGCGCTGGCTGATTTGGCGTTTGGCTTCGGTGACGAAGGCGTTGCCCGGGCCGAAGACTTTATCCACGCGCGGTACGGATTCGGTGCCGAAGGCCAGGGCGGCAACTGCCTGTGCGCCGCCGACCTGGAACACTTCCTGCACGCCGCACAGCTTCGCCGCATACAAGATCTCATCGGCGATTGGCGGCGGCGAGCACAGCACCACGCGGCGGCAGCCGGCAATGCGCGCTGGCGTCGCCAGCATCAATACGGTGGAGAACAACGGTGCGGAGCCGCCGGGAATGTATAGGCCGACGGACTCGATCGGGCGGGTAACCTGTTGGCAACGCACGCCCGGCTGGGTTTCCACATCCACCGGCGGCAGAATCTGTGCATTGTGGAAGGTTTCCACATTGGCAACGGCGGTGGCCATCGCCTGCTTGATCTCATCGCCCAGGCGCGCGCTGGCCTGTTCTATCTGTTCTGGCGTAACGCGCAGCGTATCGACCGCCGTTTTGTCAAATTTGGCGCTGTATTCCCGCAGGGCGTTGTCGCCGTTGGCTTTTACGTTGTCGAGGATCTCGCGCACCGTGCGGGTAATGCTGTCTGAAGCGGAAATCGCTGGGCGCATCAGCAGTGCCGTGCGCTGTTCCGCACTGCATTCTGCCCAATTGACGACGGTATTGAAATTCGACATGGCGTGTTACTCCATCATTTTTTCAATTGGCAATACCAGGATTGAGCTGGCGCCCAGGGCCTTCAGGTTTTCCATCGTTTCCCAGAACAGCGTTTCGCTGCTGACCATGTGCATTGCCACGCGGTTTTGCGAACCGGCCAGTGGCAGGATGGTTGGGCGTTCGGCGCCCGGCAGCAGCGAAACGATCTCATCCAGGCGTTCGCTTGGCGCGTGCAGCATGATGTATTTGGATTCGCGGGCTTGAATCACGCCCTGGATACGGGTTAACAGTTTATCGATCAGTTGCTGCTTGGCTTCCGGCATTTCGCCGTCGCGCTGGATCAGGCAAGCCTTGGAGCGGTAAATCACTTCCACTTCGCGCAGGCCGTTGGCTTCAAGGGTGGCGCCGGTAGAGACCAGATCGCAGATGGCGTCGGCCAGGCCGGCGCGCGGTGCGACTTCGACCGAACCATTCAGCAGGCAGGATTTGAAGCGAACGCCTTGTTTATCGAGGTATTGTTTCAGCAGGTGTGGGTAGGAGGTGGCGATGCGGGCGTCTTGCAGGCTTTGCGGGCCGGTGTATTCGCAATCCAGCGGTGCGGCCAGCGACAGGCGGCAACCGCCGAAGTCCAGGCGGCGCAGGGTGAAGTAACGTGGGTCTTCGCCCTGTGCCCGGCGATCGAGCAACTCTTCTTCCAGCACGTTTTCACCGATGATGCCCAGATCGACCACGCCATCCATTACCAGGCCGGGAATATCGTCATCACGAACGCGCAGAATATCAATCGGCATGTTTTCCGCAAAGGCGATCAGGCGTTGCTGCTGCAGATTGATTTTGATACCGCAACGCGCCAGCAGCTCCTGGGAATCTTCGCTCAGGCGGCCTGACTTCTGCATTGCTATCCGTAAACGTGTTTTGTCCAGCATGGTAACCTCTGTTTAACCTGTAATTTTATGAATTTATTAAAAATAACGCTTAATCTGTCTGTCCGGATCCAAAAAAAAACCCTCGGAAGGAATCTTCCGAGGGCTCTCTCTTGCATTCTGCTAGCCACTGGAAGATCCGTAAACCGTCTTCCAGCACACATCCGCCTGAAAGACTAGTCAGGATGATGGTGATGATGGTGGTTGAACTGAATGCGTGTCATTGTGTTTTCTCTTGAAAATGCCGTACTGACTGAATTGCTAATTAACCTAAACTATACAGGGGGTTTTATGCAACCCTTTTTTGCCCGCATAATTTTAATTTATTGAAACAGTATGAATTAATCCCTGAAATAACTGGCGTGGCGGCCAATGCCTTTGCGGCTGGTAATATGACATATATAAGGTGGATGCTGATTTACCGAACGTTACGCGCCGCAGATTGTATCACCCGCAGGACAGGCGTAGCCTGAAACCCCTAGGCGCGGCGATCTTCAGGAGAGGAAGATATGAAAAAAGTAGCCATTGTTGGCCTTGGCTGGTTGGGTATGCCGTTGGCGCTGTCGTTGATGGGGCGCGGCTATAAGGTGGTCGGCAGTAAAACCACGCCGGACGGCGTTGAAGCCGCACGGATGAGCGGCATTGAATGCTACCGGCTGGAGCTGACGCCGGAACTGGTTTGCGATCCGGACGATCTGGAGCAACTGCTGCGCGTCGATGCGTTAGTGATCACGTTGCCGGCGCGGCGCACGGTCGAGGGCAGCGCAGGGTACTTTGAAGCGGTACGAATGCTGGTGGATAGCGCCATGGCCTTTGGCGTGCCTCGCATTATTTTCACCAGTTCCACCTCCGTTTATGGTGAAACCACCGGCACGCTGCGCGAAGATGCGCCCTTGCGGCCGAATACGCCTTCCGGCCGGGTGTTGGTTGAGCTGGAACGCTGGCTGCATGAGCTGCCGAATACCTCGGTAGATATCCTGCGGCTGGCCGGGCTGGTTGGAGCCGATCGCCACCCGGGGCGCTTCCTGGCGGGAAAAGTGGATGTGAAGGGCGGCTCGCAGGGGGTTAACCTGGTGC
Source organism: Gibbsiella greigii (assembly GCF_039540155.1). Taxonomy (NCBI): domain Bacteria; kingdom Pseudomonadati; phylum Pseudomonadota; class Gammaproteobacteria; order Enterobacterales; family Yersiniaceae; genus Gibbsiella; species Gibbsiella greigii. Next base: position 305,124 of record NZ_BAABEM010000021.1, on the reverse strand, counting down.
ATCAGGATGATGTGATCGCGGCGATCCAACTGCTGTTGCAGCGGCCGAAAGGCGGCCACGTCTATAACCTGTGTGCGCCGGGCCACCCGGTGAAAAAAGCGTTCTATCCGGCGCTGGCCGAGCAGTTGCATCTGGAACCGCCACGCTTTGCGGATGAGGTGGAACAGGATGGCCGGCTGATCAACGGCAACCGGATTTGTAGCGAACTGGGGTTTGAATATCAATATCCCGATCCGGCACGGATGCCGGTGAGCTGAACTTTCGCCCGCGCGCGCTGGCCGCGGGCCAAACGCCACGCCTATCCATATCGTGGGCTAAACTGACAGGGACCGTTTTCCAACGCCCCGGAGGCGCCCATGCTTCGTCATTATCTGATTAGCGGACTTTTGTTGATTAGCAGCGGCCTGCTGTACGCGGCGCCGGTCGTCACGCAATTGCAGGATCGGCTTGAACACCCGTGGGCGCTGGCATTTTTACCCGGCGAGCAGGGGATATTGATCACCGAACGGCCAGGGCGGCTGCGGCTATGGCAAGCGGGCAAGGGGCTGTCGCCGCCGATTACCGGTGTGCCACAGGTGTATGCCCGCGGGCAGGGGGGCTTGATGGATGTGGCGCTGGCGCCGGACTTCGCCAGCAGCCGTCTGGTCTATTTGAGCTTTGCGCAAGCGGCGCCGGGCGGCAAAGCGGGCACCGCGGTTGGCGTGGGACGCCTGAACGCGGCCAACACGCAGTTGGATGATTTTCGGGTATTGTTGCACCAGCAACCCGCGCTTTCGACCGGCAACCATTTTGGCTCGCGCTTGGTTTTTGATCGTCAGGGTTACCTGTTCATTACGCTGGGCGAAAATAACCAACGGCTAACGGCGCAGGATCTGGACAAACTGCAGGGTAAGGTTGTGCGCCTGACGGCTACGGGGGCCGTGCCTGCCGATAACCCGTTTGTCGGCCAGGCAGGCGCACGCCCGGAGATTTGGTCCTATGGCCACCGGAATGCGCAGGGAATGGCGCTCAATCCGTGGTCCGGGGAAGTGTGGCTGCACGAGCACGGGCCGCGCGGTGGCGATGAGATCAATATTCCCCAGGCCGGCAAGAACTATGGCTGGCCGCTGGCGACCCACGGCGTTAACTATTCCGGGCTGGCGATCCCCGAAGCCCAGGGCCCGCAAGCGCCCGGCACCGAGCCGCCGCTTTACTATTGGCAGGCCTCCCCCGCGGTGAGCGGAATGGCATTCTATAACGCCACGCGCTTTCCAGCCTGGCGGCATTCGCTCTTTATTGGTGCGCTGGCCCATCGTTCGCTGCTGCGCCTGACGCTGGAGGGAAATAAGGTGGTGGCGGAAGAAACCCTGTTGGCCGATCGCGGGCAGCGCATCCGGGATGTGCGCGTGGGGCCGGATGGTTATCTCTACCTGCTGACCGACGAGGAAAACGGCAAACTGCTGCGCGTGGGGGAATCGTAAACCCGGGTTTTGGCCGGCAATCGTGCGTGCGGGCCGCTGCCCCCAGCGCCCCGCACGCCGGCAAAACCCGTGGGCTAACGTTCCCAGTAGCGGATTTCCCAACCGTGTTGCAGCGCCAGCGCGTGCAAATCGCTGTCTGGGTTGATCACCGTGGCGCTGTCGGCGAACGCCAGCAGCGCTTTATCGTTGATCGAGTCGCTATAGCTGTGGCTATGGCCGAAACGTAACGCCGGGTGTTGTGCCTGCCATTGTTGCAGGCGGGTGACCTTGCCTTGCTGATAAGTTGGCGTGCCATAGATGCTGCCGGTAAAGCGCCCCTCTTTGATCTCTACGCCAACCGCCAGTGCGCCATCGGCGCCCAATTGGCTGGCGATCGGCGCCACCAGATGTTCGCCGCTGGCGGAAACGATCAGAATGTAGTCGCCGCGTTCACGGTGCCATTGCAGGCGTTCACGCGCCGCTGGGTAGACGCGTGGCAGAATGTCGCGCTGCACGTACCGGGCAATCCAACCGGCAACGGTCTGGGCGCTGAGCCCTTCCAGCGGGGCCAGGGTGGCGCGCATATAATCCTCTATCGCCAGCGTCCCCTGATAATAGCGCTGCATCAGTTGCTGTTCCTGCTGCTGCAAGGCTTCAGGCGCAAAGCCCTGGGCCACCAGCCAGCGTAGCCACAGGCTGGTGCTGTCGTCATCTATCAGGGTTTCATCCAGATCGAACAGGGCTAAATCCATCGGTTTTCTCCGGCTGTCTGTGAATACTCAGCATAGCGGATAACGCTTACCGCCAGCCAGCAAAGATGCTGATTAAACGGCGCTCTGGTCATGATAAAAAAAGCGCATGACAATTCGGCGGCAGTTTGTTGACGATTCACATAACAGGCTGGCCATTTTTCTGCACATGTACAGTTATGTAAAAATGCTGAAAATTGATGCTAAACCCTGCAAAAATAAGATGAATCTAATAAACTCACTAAAAGGCGTTTCGGGTGCGCTCCTTTCTTTGAGTGCGGCCGCAGGGAGTCTGCGGCAGATGCAGGCGCACCGGGCTGCTTTCGCTGGTTGGCTGAAAACGTAAACATGTTTGAAAGTTAACGCTACTTCAATAGGTTGAATGGATACTCTGGCGACGCATGATGAAAAGACACTTTCCCCACTCATTAAAACGGCTGACGTTTTGCGTCGGCGTTCTTTTATTGGCCGTACCCGCCGTGCAAGCTGCAGAGCCCCCGGCCGCGCCGCAGATTGACGCAAAAGCCTTTGTGCTGATGGATTATAACAGCGGCACGATTCTGGCCGAAGGCAACCCTGATTCCCGTCTGGATCCCGCCAGCCTGACCAAAATCATGTCCAGCTATGTCATTGGCCAGGCGGTTAAGGCCGGCAAGATTAAGCCGACCGATATTGTTACCGTGGGCAAAGACGCCTGGGCAACCGGCAACCCAGTGCTGCGGGGTTCCTCTTTGATGTTTATCAAGCCGGGCGATCAGGTGCCGGTGTCTGAATTGAACAAAGGGGTGGTGATACAGTCCGGCAACGATGCCAGCATCGCATTGGCCGATTATGTGGCCGGCAGCCAGGACGCTTTTGTTGGCTTGATGAACAACTATGCCAACAGCCTGGGGCTGCAGAATACGCATTTCCTGACGGTGCACGGGTTGGATGCGGAAGGGCAATACAGCACGGCGCGCGATATGGCGCTGCTGAGCCAGGCGTTGATCCGCGATGTGCCGGAAGAATATGCGCTGCATAAAGAAAAAGAGTTTACCTTTAACAAGATTCGCCAGGTAAACCGCAACCGTCTGCTGTGGAGCTCCAACCTGAATGTAGACGGTATCAAAACCGGCTATACCAGCGGCGCTGGGCATAACCTGGTGGCTTCCGCCACCGATGGCCCCATGCGTTTGATTTCCGTGGTGCTGGGCGCGCCGAGCGATCGCGTGCGCTTTAGTGAAAGCGAAAAGCTGCTGACCTGGGGCTTCCGTTTTTATGAAACCGTCACGCCGATCAAGGCTGACAAACCCTTTGTGACCCAGCGGGTGTGGTTCGGCGAGGTGAGCGAAGCGCCGTTGGGTGTGGCGAAAGATGCGGCGATCACCATCCCGAAAGGGCAGATGAAAAATCTGAAGGCCAGCTACAAGTTGACCCAGCCAACGCTTGAAGCGCCACTGGCGAAGAACCAGGTGGTCGGCACGATTGATTTTCAACTGGACGGCAAAACGATTGAGCAGCGGCCGCTGGTGGTGATGCAGGAAGTGAAAGAAGGCAACTTCTTTAGCCGGATTTGGGACCGCATCGTGATGACGGTGACCCAGTGGTTTAGCAGTATCTTTGGCTGATTAACCCCCTCACCCTAACCCTCTCCCCAAGGGAGAGGGGACAGTTCGCGCCCGGTTTGGGCAACGGTGCGCTAACTTCGCCCTCACCCTAACCCTCTCCCAAGGGAGAGGGGACAGTTCGCGCCCGGTTTGGGCAATGGTGCGCTAACTTCGCCCTCACCCTAACCCTCTCCCCAAGGGAGAGGGGACAGTTCGCGCCCGGTTTGCGCAACGGTACGCTAACTTCGCCCTCACCCTAACCCTCTCCCAAGGGAGAGGGGACAGTTCGCGCCCGGTTTGGGCCACGGTGCGCCAACTTCACCCTCACCCTGACCCTCTCCCCAAGGGAGAGGGGACAGTTCGCGCCCGGTTTGGGCAATGGTGCGCTAACTTCGCCCTCACCCTGACCCTCTCCCAAGGGAGAGGGGACGGTCCGAGCTCGGTTGGGGCAACGGTCTGCTAACTTCGCCCTCACCCTAATCCTCTCCCTAAGGGTGAGGAAATAGTTTGCGTCAGGTTTGGCAAATGAACGCTAATGTTTCAGCAGGACTCGGGGGGCTCCCTCTCCCGGTGGGAGAGGGCTGGGGTGAGGGGAACCAAATCCGTCGATCCCCCCGATAATTGACTAGCTAAACAGGCTATACAGAATGGCCGACATGGCGATCAAGCCGATGGCGACCACAAAAGCGTTGCTGATATGCCCGCTGTATTTGCGCATGGCCGGCACTTTACGGATCGCGTACATCGGCATCAGGAACAGTAGCATGGCGATGATCGGGCCGCCTAGTGTCTCAATCATGCCCAGAATGCTGGGGTTCAGCGTGGCGACAGCCCAGGTGGTCACCAGCATAAACACCGCGGTGATGCGATTAAGCCGATGCGTGCTGATGGTCTTGCCACGGCTTTTCAGCGATTTGGCAATCATGCCGTTAAAACCTTCGCGCGCACCCAGATAGTGGCCAAGAAAGGATTTGGTAATCGCCACAAAGGCAATCACCGGCGCGATGTATTCAATCATCGGGTTGTGAAAGTGATTGGCAAGGTAAGACAGAATGGAAATGTTCTGCGCTTTCGCTTCGGCCAGCTCCGCCGGCGACAGGCTCAGTACACAACTGAAAACGAAGAACATGACGGTCAGCACCATCATGATGTGTGCATAAGCCAGAATCCGCGTGCATTTTTTTTCTGCCGCCGGGCCGTATTCGTTACGTTTTGCCACGGCAAAAGCGGAAATGATCGGTGAATGGTTGAAGGAAAATACCATCACCGGGATCGCCAGCCACAGGGTCATCATCAGGCCGTGGCCCATCGCATTGCCGCTGGCGGGCAGCATGGCATCGGTAAAAATGGCGCTGCTCCAGTTGGGAATCAGATACAGCGCCAGCAGCATCAGTACGCCGACAAACGGGAACACCAGGATGCTCATGGTTTTCACAATGGCCTGTTCGCCAAAGCGTACGATGGTCATCAGGCCGGTGATCAGGATCAGCGACAGGATGGCGCGCGGCGGTGCCGTCATGCCCAATTGGTGGGTCATAAAACTGTCGACGGTGTTGGTAATGGCAACGCTGTAAACCAGCAGAATGGGGTAGATCGCAAAGAAGTAGAGCAGGGTAATCAGCTTACCGGCACTGATGCCAAAGTGCTCTTCCACCACTTCGGTGATGTCTTCACCGGGGTTCTTACCCGACAGCACAAAGCGGCACAGCCCGCGGTGGGCGAAAAAGGTCATTGGGAAAGCAATAATCGCCATAATAACCAATGGGATCAGGCCGCCAATACCGGCGTTGATCGGGAGAAACAGCACGCCGGCGCCGATCGCGGTGCCGTACAGGCCTAACATCCACATGGTATCTGTTTTACGCCAGGTACTGCTGGATTCCACTGTTGTAGAGGCAATCGTGCCGGTCTGTATGGTGTCCATAGATATCTCCGAAGTGAACACGTTTTTTTAACGTCCAAGGCGAAACATAAAATCGAAAACGCAGGCGCCATCGCCGCTAGGGTGAAGGCGCCCGATTTTGATGGCCGCAAGATAGCTGCTTTTGGCATAAACAACTGTGATCTTGCTCTATTGTGCGTTATTTGTGCATAAATTTATTATTTTGTCGTTTTTTTGTGCGTTATGCGGCGCGGGTAACGGATGTTTTATCTTGCGGGGGCGAAAGTTTGTTGCCTGTTTTTCATTCTGCATGGTGGATAATTAACCATACAAAAAACTACCCTTTTATTTATGGGTGGAAATATATTTTAACTGCTCGTGTAGATCTAGCTAAAAACCCGGATTAAGCCTTTTTAGTGATTGGTGTCACGTTTTCATGAAATATGGCATGTAAATACAATGCGGGGCAGGGGGCTTTTGCTACTGCGCGCAGGGAAGAACGCAATGGCCATTAGCAATGGAGCGTTATGCCGTGTTCGGTGAAGAAATCGCTAAATTCAGCGTTTGGCGGACGATCGGTTATCACCCGATCAAACTGGGGCAATGGGGCGATGACGGCGGCCTTTTCTACGCCGAATTTACTGTGATCGGCCACCAGGATCTTCTGCTGGGCCATGCGTAGGGCGCGGTGCTTCATGGCCAGTTCGTCGAAGTTAAAACAGGTGGCGCCATGCTGCAGGCTTAGACCGGCGGCAGAAATGAAAGCGAGCGTTGGGCAGATATGATCCAGCTCGCTATGCTGGCCAAGACTGTTGAAGATGGCATTGCCGGGATTAAAACTACCGCCGCACAAGATCACGCGGCAGTTGGGCTTGCTTTGCAGGGCCAGGAAGGTATTTAGCGCATGGCAGATGGCGGTAAAAGGCCGGCTGTCGTCAATCGCATCAATGATGGCTGGGGTGGTGGTGCCACAGTCGAAGAAAACCGTATCGTTACTGTTAATTAGAGCCGCGGCTAGGGCACCGATGCGGCGTTTTTCCGGCAGCCGCCGGGTTTGCTGATCGGTGAGCGAATAACGCGTGGCGGCGCTGTGGCGTAAATCGGCCACCACATACCCGCCCAGCAGCGTGACAGCGGCATGCCCTGCGCTAAGATCGCGGCGCACCGTCATTTCCGAAACGCCCAAGAGGGCGGCGGCCTGTTTCACATGGAGCTTGTCCGCTTTTTTCAGGGCCAGGCTTAGCTGCTTGATACGTTCTGCGCGCCGGGTTTCCATTGGTTTCTGCTACTCAAAAAATGCCTGTGTAAGGAGGCGCTTGCTGGAAGGGCGCCGAAGTTACGTCAGTAGCTGCCGTCGGCAGCTTTTTCACCGGCGATAATGGCAACGCCGGAGCTGGTGCCGATACGGGTGGCGCCGGCCTGGATCATTTTCTCGGCAGTCGCGCGATCGCGCACGGCGCCAGAGGCTTTCACACCCATTTGCTCGCCGACGGTGGTGCGCATCAGGGCAACATGTTCGGCCCGGGAGCCGCCGGTGCTGAAGCCGGTAGAGGTTTTCACAAAGGCGACGTCAAGCGCACGGCAGATTTCGCACAGCTGAACGATCTGCTCATCGCTGAGCAGGCAGGTTTCCAGGATCACCTTCAATGGGATTGCGTCACACACTTCGCGTACTGCCGCGATGTCTGCCTTCACGGCGTCCAGCAGGCCGCTTTTCAACCAGCCGACGTTGATGACCATATCGATCTCTTGCGCGCCGGCGGCAATAGCGGCTTTGGCCTCAAACGCTTTGGCAATGGTCAGGCCTGCGCCCAGCGGGAAGCCAATAACCGAACAGATTTTCACGTCGCTTTCCTGCAGCAATTGCGCCGCCAGCGGGACGTAGCCCGAATTCACGCAGACTGCATAAAAATGGTGCTGTAGGGCCTCTTCGCACAGCTTGGCGATCTGCGTTTCCGTGGCGTCCATGGCGAGCAAGGTGTGGTCGATATAGCGCGCATAATCAATGTGTTCGGTCGTCATTGTGATCCCTGATACGGTGAAGTAGTGATGTTATTATCATAACATTTTCGTGAGAAAATAATACATCAACCGCTAAAAAGGCTTATATACATAGCTTTTAACGCTTAAGTTGTGATTTTTATAACATTTAATGTTTTGATATTAACATTCTGACCGTTTGCGGATTATTCTTTTACCCACCCTTTGCGTATCGGCAAGGCGAACAGGGCGTGATACAGGCGGCCGAGCGTGCTGGCGATGGCATCGCCATACAGGTTCCAGACCAACTGGGCGAACAGGCAGCCGACGATGCCCAGCAAGAACGCGCCCACCATGTCCAGCGGCCAGTGCACGCCAAGGTACACCCGCGCCCAGGCGATGCCCACGCCGATCGCCATCAGCAGAATGCCGGACCACACCCGGTGCCAGCACAGGAAGGCTAGCGCAAAGGTAAAGATGGCCGTGCCGTGGTTGCTGGGAAATGAACTATCCGGATTATGTGCGAGGAAGGTATAGCCAAAACCGGGGACAAACGGCCTTTCATAGGGCAAGAGCATGCCGATCGCCGTGGCGGTGGCCATGGCAAACAGCAGCGCGATGGTGGTTTTGCTGACCACTTCACGCTGTGATACCAGGTGATCCTTCGGACCCCATAGCCAAAGCCCAACGATCAGCAGCGGTACGATGGCAATCATATCGCGGGCCAGGAACAGGGCGAATTCAATCAGCCATTTGGGGGATGCCGGGGTGGCATCGATCGCGATGAAAAGCACGTGATTCAGTTGTTCCATGATGTTTCCCTCACAGTGGGTATTGCCTGCCGTTTGCCCACCAATAAACAGCCAGTTGATTAGCCATTCCCGCTGCTGCCCTTGGCGGCACGAGGCGCTGCCAGCGAACAGCATGGCTCGAAAGTAGCAACCCGCTGACAAGTAAGCCAAAAATGCGGTTAACCATAAAAGTATGGTGCCAGCGAGTAAAGGGAAGGGCGCTTAATCTGGGGGGCTGTTGAGGGTTTATTTAATTTGGCTTGTGGTAGGCTGTGCAGTGAACGTAACGTTTTAGCTGAATTTTACCATTTATCAAGATTATAAGGATATTGCGGATGAAAACGACTTCTCTGGTTCTCACTGGCCTGCTGATGGCTGCTTGTGCAGGGGCGAATGCGGCCGCAACGGCTGGCGCAGGCCAACCGTCGCTGGAAAGTATTGCTCCCTATCCGCAGGCGGAACAGGGTATGAGCCGCCAGGTGATCTTCCTGCCGCCGCAGGAGCACGAAGAGAACATGAAAGTGGAATTGCTGATCGGTAAAACGCTGCAGGTGGATTGCAACCGCCATTTCATGGGGGGCAACCTTGAGCGCAACACGCTGGAAGGATGGGGCTACGATTATCTGGTGCTGGAAAAACTCTCGCCGCCGGCATCCACTCGAATGGCCTGCCCGGATAGCAGCAAGCACACGCAGTTTGTCGCCGCAAACCTGGGTGAAGCCGCGATGCAACGCTACAACAGCCGCCTGCCGATCGTGGTGTATGTGCCGCAAGATGTGGAAGTGAAATACCGCCTGTGGCAGACCAACGACGTGAGGGTAAACGCGGTGCGTCAATAAGCTCTTTCAGGGGGAAAGCGTGTTGAACCCGGTGGGGCGTAGCTAAAAACGGCCAGCCGGCGTTGGCTGGCCTTTGGGGTTAGTCTTTGTCCACCGGCGTCATGCTGACGGAGGAAAGGTAGTTGAGCAGAGCGATGTCGTTGTCGACGCCCAGCTTCATCATCGCCGATTTCTTCTGGCTACTGATGGTTTTGATGCTGCGGTTAAGCTTCTTCGCAATTTCCGTTACCAGGAAACCTTCAGCAAACAGGCGCAACACTTCGCTTTCTTTCGGTGACAGGCGTTTGTCGCCATAGCCGCTGGCGCTGATTTTCTCCAGCAGCTTGGAAACGCTTTCCGGGGTGAACTTTTTGCCTTTCTGCAATGCGGCAAGCGCTTTGGGCAGATCGGTCGGGGCGCCTTGCTTCAGCACAATGCCTTCGATATCCAGATCCAGGACGGCGCTCAGGATCGCCGGGTTATTGTTCATGGTAAGAACAATGATCGACAACTGCGGATAGTGGCGCTTGATGTATTTGATCAGCGTAATGCCGTCGCCGTACTTGTCACCCGGCATTGAGAGATCGGTGATCAATACGTCGGCGTTAAGTTTGGACAGATTGTTGATCAGCGCCGTTGAGTCTTCGAACTCCCCAACGACATTCACCCATTCAATTTGTTCAAGTGACTTCCTGATGCCAAAAAGCACGATAGGGTGATCATCAGCAATAATTACGTTCAGGTTATTCATGTGGTTGGCTACCTTGCTGCAGCAGTCTACTGACGAAAAAATCAATCTGACTGATGTTGTTCTCTATCTGAAGCGCATCACCATCTGCGATGAGCTGTTCCAACGATTCACACAGTTGCTTGCCCGGAAGCAGATTTAACATAGCAAATACGCCTTTCAGGCGGTGTGCGGTCTGTGACAGAGCCTCGAAATCACTACTGCCCGCCTCAGTATACAGTTTTTTGACATCGTCGGGTACTGTATCAATAAACAAGCCATAGTAATCACTTGATTTCAATTGTTTTTCATAGTGTTGCAGATTTTCTGCCGTTAACGACAGCAGATCGTCCTCCTGCTCCAGAGCGGCCATTTGTTGCTCCATCAGCACCAGAATGGCATCGAGCATGGCGCTGCTCAGGTTGTAATTCACCCGAATATAACGTTTTTCCAACTGCTGCCAGCCGGGTTCGTCGCTGGCCAGCAGCAGGGTATAGTCATCAGCCCGCTGCGGGTTGTCGGTCAGCAGAATGTCGTAGTCGTGGTTGGCCGCATGTTCTTCGGCAATCAGGCAGTCCGCGCCGTAGGTGTGCAGCAGGTGGGTAACGATACTGCGCACCTCTTCAGAGGTGATATCCAGTAACGCCTTGACGCCGTCCAGCAATTTTTCCGGCTCTTCTTCTTCCTTTTGCTCGGCTTCCATCGTCACGTGGATGATATAGCGCGTGCCGATGTCTGGTTTGCTGCGGATATCCAGTTGGCCGTTAAGCTTTTTGCACAGTTGGTTACACAGGAAGAACGTCAGCCCGGAACCCTGATTGAAACGATCGGCCAGCGCCTGGCTGGTGAACGGGTAATCCAGGTTGCTGAGCTCATCGCTGGAAAGGCCTGCGCCGGTGTCATTAACGTGGAATATCAAGCGATCCGGGCTTGCCGGATCGGTTTCCGCTACCACAGAGATTTTGCCGCAGGCGGTGGTGATAATGGCGTAGTGCAGCAGCATGGAGAGGATTTTGCGCAGCGCATTCACATCGCCGACATAGTTTTGATCGGCGGCCAACTGGCAATGGTTGAACAGCGCCAGCCCTTTCTGGTTGATCATCGGCAAGGCTTCCAGCAACAGATCGTCGATCAACTGAACGGGGGTAAATGATTGCCGCGAAGGTTGCCAATCTTGTGTTTCAAGGCGCGTGAGCAAGGTAATGTTGTCGATCAGCGCCAGCACCGCGCTGGAGGCGGTGGACAATTGGCCCAGCAGCGCCTGTTGTTGCTGCGGATCCGGCTGATTGTGCAATTGGCCGGCCAGATCGTGGATCTGGCGCACCGGTTGGTTCAGTTCAATGCCCAGATTGTGCAGCATCAGCTTGCGCGCCTGCACGTTTTTGTCGTATTCACGCCGCGCCTGCTGTAGCCGTTTATTGACGATGGCTTCCTTATCCTGATCGTTGAGCAGGAACAGGTAAATGTCCGGCGACAGCTGGCTGCGGAACAGGCGGATTTCATACACTTCATTGTTAACCGTTGCCTGGATCACCCCATGATGTTGCTCGGCGATATGCGCGATTTTTTGCAGGCTGAGATGGGGCAGCAGGTGCTCCGCCGTTTGGTTGCTGGCGATGACGGTGTTGCTGGCGAAATTGTATACCAACAGGCCGGAAGGCAGATTGGCGACGATCTCCTTACACAGTGCGCGTTCGGTTTCCAGCTCTGCGGCCATGCTTTCGCTGGGGTGGATATATTGGCGGCGAATAAAGTAGATGCCAAGCAGGGAGAGCAGCAACAGCAGCAGGTGGATGGCGAGTAGCCAAATATTGTTGTGCAGCAGATCGAACGCCAGGCTGATGCTGGACACATGGTAGACCAGCTTCAGCGGCGCGTTGGCCAACGGGATATTGAATTCCAGCCAGCTGCCGGTGAGGGCGGTGCTGCCGGCGGCCGCGTTTGGCTCGGCCGTGCTTTCCGGATCGACATTGTTCGGCAGCAGCGCAAAGTTGGCACGCGCCATGTTGGCGGGAATAATGTCGTTGACCGGAAGTTCAAAGGCGATGACGGTCGCCAAATGCCCCGGTTGGTTGAATGTGGTATGGATAGAGAATGAATAGGCGTTGGGGGCCCGTTGCTTACGCAGCTCAGAGAAGCTTTCGCGTTCGTCGAGCATATTGGCCTGCTGCAACATTTCCGCTCGGCGGTCTTCGGCCGAATTGGCCAGGTAGTTTTCCTTATAACGGGAAATCAGCTCTTTCACCGGTTGGGTGGTCACCATGCTCAGGCTGTTATCCAGGCCGTTGAGGTAGTACATGGTGTACTGCTCTTTTTCCGCCCCCCAGAGCATGTCCAGATAGTCCGAAACCCCGGCAATCATGGCCAGCGTATTGCTGTCATGGGTGCCGAAAATCACGGCGTCGGTTTTCTTATATGGTTTTTCGACGTAATACACGTCCGGGCGCAGACGGGTTTCCTGCAGATCTGGGGTGGCCGTCAGTACCGAAGCGTTGCCAAAGCGATCGTAGACTTGGTAGGTCACATAGCGGTAATAGTCAATGCGCTGCTGCAGGCTGTTGCTGATGGCATTCAAGGCGTACTTTTTTTCCGCCAGCCAGGAATTGGTGTAGTTATAGCCGTACAGGCCAAGTGAGACCAGCAGGAGTACGATAAACAGCAGGAAGCAGCGGGTCAGATTGGTTGAGCTGATCGTCAGTTGTTTGTTTTGCATGGTTGACGGTGCGTTCCTGTGTTGACAATGCCGATGATGGCGGCGCGTTGGCACGCCGTTGCCCGGTAGGCAATACGTGCCCGATGCCGCGCGTGGGCGTGAACCGGGCTCAATCGTGGCATCAACAGCGGCAGTTTGCTAAAAATGAAGCCTGTTTTTATCACAAACCGCGATCCGGGTCGAAAAGATTCGCTCTACTCGCCGCCGCCGTCTGTGGCACGGCGCGTTAGCCATAGTGCGATGACCTGAACAATGTAACCTTTCTGCGTTTCGTTCAGTTCCTTTCCCTGTGCGATCCCATGCCATTTTTCCAGGCAGCCGCGGCAGCAGGTGGCGGTGGCATGCTGCGCCACAAATACCGGGTGGCCGCGCATCGGCGTTTGTTTACCGTCGTTTTTAGGGTATGCCGCCGCCAGGCGCCGATCGATAAAATCGCGCGCATGGCTGAGGATTATCGGCATGCCCTTAGCGGCAAAATAGTGTTGGTCTTTTGTGTTTAGGCGGAATTTGGCGCGGAACGGCGAACTTTGCAGCCGCCGCCAAAGTGCTTCGGAATCGAGTTTCATTGCGGGTTTCTGGCCGGGTGAATAACCACAACAGGATAACAGATCATCGGGCCCTAACCCAAACAGAGCCGGCACATACGCGGTTCAACACCTTTATCCTGCAGCGTGAATGACGTTGGCATATATGCGTAGTGGGTTGTTATTTTTATTTTTTATGAATTGTTTGATTATCCGTGCTGGTATTTTTTTTAACATATTGTGCGCCAGTTTATTCGTGGGATAATATCTGCATGTTATTATTTTTTTTAGCAATAAGTGCGGCCTGGGGTTATGGCGCTCAGTGTGTGATGAGGGAATAAAAAAACCGGCCATTGGCCGGTTAATGTACTGAATAAGATAATGAAGGTAATAATGAAAATAATGATGATAGCAGGCTGAGTATAGATCCGATTTTCGTCAGTTTTTTTATCACTACGTGCTTATTTTTATCGGTTTTGTATAGTTATGAAAAGTTTTTGTTTGAACTTTATAAATTGTTGATTTTGTTTGTTAAATTTATTTTTTGTGTTTCCGTGCCCTATTTCTGATGACTGTAATCTTTTGTGATAGTTCCCGTGTTTTTACATTTTTAAACGAATTGCGTAGGTCATGAAACACTATTTGATGCTTGGTATCAATTTCTTTATGGATTAATATCCACCTGTTGCCAGAATGGTAATGCACTGTCGCGCTAATATGCTCAGAAGAGCAGTGGCCCTAGCTCGACGTAATAAATGAGGATAATAAAGATGAAACTCCGAGTTCTCTCTCTGATAGTACCCGCACTGCTGGTCGCAGGCACCGCAGGTGCGGCGGAAATCTATAACAAAGACGGTAATAAACTGGATTTGTACGGTAAAATCGACGGGCTTCACTATTTCTCGGATAACAATGGGCTGGATGGCGATCAGTCCTACATGCGTTTTGGCCTGAAAGGGGAAACCCAGATCTCCGACCAACTGGTGGGTTACGGCCAGTGGGAATATCAGGTTCAGCTGAATAACACCGAGTCAGAAAACAACTCCTTCACCCGTGTCGGCTTCGCCGGTCTGCGTTTTGGCGACTACGGCTCACTGGATTACGGCCGTAACTACGGTATCCTGTACGATGTCGGTTCCTGGACCGACGTGCTGCCTGAGTTCGGCGGCGATACCTACGGCGCGGACAACTTCTTGTTCCAGCGCGCCAATGGCGTAGTAACCTACCGTAACAGCGATTTCTTCGGTTTGGTTGATGGCCTGAACTTTGCCGTTCAGTATCAAGGTAAAAACGGCAGCGCCACCGAATCCAACAATGGCCGCAGCGTACTGGCGCAGAACGGCGACGGCTACGGTATGTCGCTGTCTTACGATCTGGGCTGGGGTGTTAGCGCCGCCGGTGCCTACTTCTCGTCCGATCGTACTAACGATCAAAACTCCGCAACGCTTCTGGGCCAGGGTGACAAGGCTGAAGCCTATAGCGGCGGTCTGAAATACGACGCCAACAACGTGTACCTGGCTGCCATGTACACCCAGTCGTACAACGCTACCCGTATTGGCTCCGCCAGCAGTTCACAGTATGGCTTTGCTAACAAGGCGCAAAACTTTGAAGTGGTCGCACAGTATCAGTTCGACTTCGGTCTGCGCCCATCAGTGGCTTACCTGCAGTCGAAAGGTAAAGACATCGAACGCGGCTGGGGCGATCAGGATCTGCTGAAATATGTGGATGTCGGCGCTACCTACTTCTTTAACAAAAACATGTCTACCTACGTTGATTACAAAATCAACCTGCTGGATGAAAACGACTTCACCCGTGCGACCGGTACCAATACCGACGACGTGGTTGGCGTTGGCCTGGTTTACCAGTTCTAAGCAGCAACGTAAGCGTTTATCATGCAACGCGGCCTTCGGGCCGCGTTTTTTCTTTTCTATTCTTCATGCCAGGCTAACGCCAGCGCCCGCAGCGCCTCACCTAACGCTTGTAGCGCCTCCTCGGCTTGCTGGTCTATTTGCACCTTAACGATCGCACCGTCTATCAGCATCGCCAACGTGGCGGCCCGTGGCTGCCTGTGTGCGTTGGCCGGCAGGTGGCTCGCCAGTGTTTGCGCCATGTCCGCCTTGTGGCCGTGGGCTATCGCCAGGCTTTCCGGCAGCAAATCGGCCAGCTCTACCGCGGTGTTGATAAACGCGCAGCCGCGAAAGTGCGGATCGCTGAACCACTCGGCCAGGCAGCCGGGCAACGCTGTGAACACATCGCCATGCCGTTGCATTTGCCTGGCCAGCGTCTGCTGGAACCAGGCCAACCACTGCGCATGGCGGTAGTCGAGAAAGGCCAAAATCAAGGCATTTTTGCTGGGGAAGTGGCGGTAAAAGGTGACTTTGGTTACCCCGGATTGTTTGATGATGCGGTCAATCCCCGTGGCACGAATGCCTTCACGATAAAAAAGATCGTGGGCGGTCAAAAGAATGCGCTGGCGCGCAGGTAATGTTTCCGTTGGGTGAAGCATGGTGGCTACCGGCAAAAAGAATGTCAGTCTATTGTAGACAGCTCTGTCTACTTGCGCTAGCGTAAATAGGTAGACAATTCTGTCTACCTAAAAATAAGGTGCCGCTATGAAAATCAAATCCCCTATACCGCCGTTCACCCTGGCATCGGCTATCGCTAAAGTCCGTATGGCGGAAGATGCCTGGAACAGCCGCGATCCGGCTCTGGTTTCCCAGGTCTATGCGGCGGATACGCGCTGGCGCAATCGCGCCGAATTTATTAATGGCCGCGATGAAGTGGTGGCGTTCCTGCAGCGCAAATGGGCAAAAGAGCAGGATTACCGGCTAATTAAAAGCTTGTGGGCCTTTGACGATACGCGTATCGCCGTGCGTTTTGCCTATGAATGGCGTGATGATTCCGGCAATTGGTTCCGCAGTTTCGGCAATGAGAACTGGGCATTCAACCCACAGGGCTTGATGGCCGAACGCTATGCGTGCATTAACGATCTGCCCATTGCTGAGCACGAGCGAAAATTCCATTGGCCATTAGGCCGTCGCCCGGCGGATATTCCTGAGCTGGGCGAATTTGGTTTCTAGTGTTGCTGCGGCGCGCTAATTTGTTAATGCCAACCGAATAGGATAAATTCCGCAGGCGCCTATTTTTACACGGACAATGTCACCATGCCTGAAAGCCGGGGTTCCCCGTTGGCGGATGCCGCCCAATTTCATGCCGCACCACGGGGGGCAAGCCAGAGCGGGTTTATTCCACTATTGATGCGGCTTCATTTTTATATCGGCCTGTTTGCCGGCCCTTTTTTGCTGATCGCCGCGCTCAGTGGGATTTTATACGCCCTGACGCCGCAGCTTGAATCTCGTATCTATGCCGCGCAGCTCTACCACCACAGCCAAGGTGAAGAACTGCCGTTGGCACAGCAAATTGCGGCAGCCCAGGCGGTGGCGCCGGCGGGTGCGCTGTTATCTGCGGTGCGCCCGGCGCCTGCCGCCGGTGAAAACACCCGCGTTTTGTTCCAGTTGGCGGGATTAGGCGAGTTTGAGCGCCTGGCGGTGTTTATTGATCCGATCACGGCGCAGCCTCATGGGCAGTTGGCGGCGTACGGCACCAGCGGAATACTGCCGCTGCGCACCTGGCTGGACCGACTGCACCGCAGCCTGCAGTTAGGTGAACCGGGGCGTATTTACAGTGAGCTTGCCGCTTCCTGGCTATGGCTGCTGGCGCTTGGTGGATTGATGCAGTGGTGCGCCGGGAAAAAACATGCGCGAAAGAAAACGGGGCTGCGCCGGTGGCATGCGCGGGCAGGGGGCTTGCTGCTGATTGGGCTGCTGTTCTTTTCCGCCACTGGGTTAACCTGGTCGAAATGGGCCGGCGGCAACATTGGGACGTGGCGGCACCAGTTCGGCTGGGCAACGCCGACGTTGTCGACCGCATTGGGAGAGCATACGGCGCCGCCGGCCGATGAACATGCGCTGCACCACGGCCATGATATGCAGACGATGGCTGCGGTTGAGGGCGATGGTGATGCCGCGCTCTACGATCGCATCTTGCTCAGCGCCCGCCAGGCAGGGATTGATGCCGGAAAAATTGAAATCAAACAGCCGTTGAAAGCCGGGTTAGCGTGGACGGTCAGCGAAATCGACCACCGTTGGCCGGTGCAGGTGGACGCCGTGGCTGTCGATCCGCGCTCTTTGGCCATCATCGATCGCGTCAGTTTTGCGCAATATCCGCTGGCCGCCAAGCTCACCCGCTGGGGGATCGATTTGCATATGGGGGTGTTGTTCGGCCTGGCCAATACCTTAGCGCTGGTGGTGTTCGCCGCAGGCCTGGCGGCCATGGTGATCATGGGGTATGTGATGTGGTGGCGCCGCAGGCCTACGCGGCGGCTGGCGCAGCCCTTGGGTTCGCCGTTGCTGTTGTTGCGGCAAACGCCGAAAGGGCTACTGCTGGTTATCGTGGCGTTGGCGGTATTATTTGGCTTCTGTTTGCCGGTGATGGGGGCCAGCCTGTTGGTGTTTCTGCTGTGTGATGTGCTGCGTTGGCAATGGCTGCGGCGGCGTGCGTTTTCACTTGGGGAAAGAAAATAGTGGAAAGCGCACGCTTTCGCAAAGCCTGATTTGTGGAAAAGCCTTTTATCTTCTAGACTTAGAAGACAACAACGCACGATAAGGGGACAAGCTATGACAAAGCAATGGGTTTTGGCTGTGAGTACCGCTGCGGCATTTTCTCTTCTTGCAGGCTGTACGGCCTATGACCGGGCTACCAGTTACGTAAAAGAGCCTGTAGTGAGCGATGTAAAAGTCGGGATGACTAAACAGCAAGTGCGCGCCATTGCCGGGCCACCATCAACCTCTGCAACATTGATTCATGCCAATGGGACATGTGATACCTATGCGGTAGCACCGCGCGATGGCAAAGCGCAGACGTATTTTGTCAGCTATAACGACACCGGCCACGTAATGAATAAAGGTTACCAGAGCTGCGCAGAATACGATTCCGAACCGAAATAACATTTCTACCGGCTAAAGCAGAACCCCGGGTCACCGGGGTTCTGCTTTTTTATCGCCCAGCGCGGCGTGAACTTTGAGCAAACAGGTTTTTTTTTGCGTTTTTTTGCTTAAAAACAGTAGACATTTCATAACGGTATCGCTAGTATCTGCGCCCATTGGAAGGATGGCCGAGTGGTTTAAGGCAACGGTCTTGAAAACCGTCGACGGGCGACTGTCCCAGAGTTCGAATCTCTGTCCTTCCGCCAAATTAATAAGCCCATGCTGGTAACAGCGTGGGCTTTTTCATGGTTCTTTCGTGCCAAGCCTGCTGCGTGGCAGCAAAATTATGGGGTTATTAAATGGAAAGCCCCCGGCGTTTGCACGGCGGGGGCTTTATCGTTGGCATTAACCGCAGTTATTTCTGGTCAGGCAGCGCGTAGGCGATGATGTAATCGCCCAGCGTGGTGCCAAAGGAGCCATGGCCGCCGGCGGCGATCACCACGTACTGCTTGCCGTCTTGCTCGTAAGTCATCGGTGTTGCCTGGCCGCCGGCCGGCAGACGCGCTTCCCACAGTTTTTCACCGGTATTGGTGCTGAAGGCGCGCAGATAGTTGTCGGCCGTGGCGGCGATAAAGAACACGTTGCCTGCGGTGGTTACCGGGCCGCCCAGCATCGGCATCCCCATCTTGAATGGCAACGGCAGCGGCGAGCTGTCGCGTACCGTACCGATGCGTTTCTTCCATACGATCTGGTTGGTTTTCAGATCCACGGCGGAAACGTAACCCCAGGCGGGTTGTTTACAGGGCAAACCGAATGGCGACAGGAAAGCATTCAGTTCCACGCCATACGGCACGCCGTACTGTGGCTGGATGCCGGACTCGGTGCCGGAACCGCCTTTGTCATTCGCCGGCGGTTCGATCGGGTTGCCCGGCCCACGCGGGATCAATTTCGATACGAACGGCAGCGCCATCGGGTTAGCGATGGCGATCTGGCGATCGGTATCCACCGCGATGCCGCCCCATTCGAACATACCCAGGTTGCCAGGGAACACCAGCGTGCCCTGTTCGGAAGGCGGAGTGAAGATCCCTTCATAGCGTAGGCGATGGAAAATCACCCGGCACACCAGTTGGTCGAACATGGTGGCGCCCCACATGTCCTTACCGCTCAGGTTATCTTGCGGGCGGAAGGTCAGATCGGAGAACGGCTGGGTTGGCGATAAATGGTCGCCCTGTGCTGCACCTTGCGGCACCGGGCGTTCCGGCGCCGGTACCACCGGTTCGCCAGTACGGCGATCCAGCACGAAAATATTGCCGGTCTTGGCCGGGGCGTAAATCACCGGCACGGTGTTGCCGCTCTTGTCGGTGATGTCAGCCAACGTCGGTTGTGCCGGTAAGTCCATGTCCCACAGATCGTGGTGCACCGTTTGATAAGACCACACCAGTTTGCCGGTAGTGGCGTTCAGCGCCACAATGCTGCTGGCGTAACGCTCCTGTTCCGGTGTGCGATTGCCGCCCCAGATATCCGGGGTGGAAACGCCCATCGGCAGGTAAACGATGTCCAGCTTGGCGTCATACGCCGCCGGCGCCCAGGAGTTTGGTGAGTTCAGGCTGAATTTATGCTCGTCGTCCGGAATGGCATTCGGATCCTTGGCACCTGGATCGAAGGCCCATACCAGCTTGCCGCTGTTGACGTCGAAACCGCGGATCACGCCGGACGGTTCACGGGTGGAGTAGTTATCAGTCACTGCGCCGGCGACGATAATCACCTGGTTGGTGACGATCGGTGGCGAAGTCGGCTCATACTGGCCCGCCGTCGTAACCGGCTGTTTGTGCTGCAGATCCAGCACGCCGTTGTTGGCGAAGTCTGGGCATGGCTGGCCGGTGGTGGCGTCCAGGGCAAACAGGCGGCCATCATTCACCGGCAGTATGATGCGGCGCGCGCACAGCATGGGCGCATTGCCGTTCGCCTGCGCTGTCTCATGATAAGAGACGCCGCGGCAGGTCACGTGCTGGAAGGTGGGGTTCGGCTTCAGGCCCGGATCGAACTTCCATTTTTGCTGACCGGTTTTTGCATCCAACGCGAACAGAATCTGGTGCGCGGTGCACAGGTACAGCATATCGTTGACCTTGATCGGCGTCACCTCGTTGGTGATTTCGCCCGGATCGTTCGGAGTTTTCAGATCGCCGGTGCGGAATGTCCAGGCGACTTGCAGATCTTTCACGTTTTGTTCGTTGATCTGTTTCAGCGGCGAGTAGCGGGTGCCGGCCTGGGTGCGGCCATACGCCGGCCAGTCGCCGTCAGCGATGCCCGTGCCGGCGCCAGCGCTTGCCTGCTGCTGCGAAGCCGGCAGAGTGCCGTTGATTTCCTGCGGATCGTTGAACACGGCATAGGCCAGGATCGCGCCGCTGATGACCAGGCTCAGCGCCAGCGCGGTGGCTGAAGAGTTACCGGTAACATTGAAGCTGCGATAAACGAACGGCAGCAGCAGCCAGAGGCCGAAGATAACCAGCACGTCGGAACGCGGCGCCAGCGCCCAGAAATCGAAACCCACCTCCCACACGGCCCACAGCATGGTGCCGAGCAGCAGCAGCGCATACAGCGCCAGCGCCCGCGTCGAGCGGCGGTAGATCAGCAGCGTCGTTGCCAGTAGCAGTACGCCGCTGATGATGTAGTAAAATGAGCCGCCAATCGCTGACAGCCAGATTCCGCCCACCAATAAATAGGCGCCGCTTAAAATAGCGAACAATACGGTCAAGAACCGTATGACGCGCGATGATGAGGAATGGTTCCCCATAGTCTTACCTCGTTTTAATTGCCGTTAACGCAAAAAACGCCCTAGCGGAGCGCTTTCCCTGTAATTATATCCACTACTCACATAACATTTTGATAAAGTAGGTATTTTATGTTTTTCCTCGTTCCATCGAGCATTGCCTGCATAAATGTTCCATTTATGTAAATTTTATATGATTTTTTCAACGAAAGTTAAGCTTAACTGTAACGGTTTATACTCTCGATAATTTGAGTTGCATGATAAAAACGCGAAAGCGTTTTTAAACAGTGCTAACGCTGGGGGAGGCCCAGGGATGGGCCAGTAATAAAGCCAACGCACCTGTAACTTGAAGTATGACGAGCCCAATGCTCTTGGGTATTTCTTCCACGATCTTGGCCACCAACGCTGAATATCGTCACTGAATGGGTTCAAACGGCCGCTCCGTCTTGCGGTGCGGTTCGCCGGCATGAAGTTGCCCGGCATCTGGCCGTTCGTTACAGGCGGTTGGCGTATTGGTCTGCGGCGTTATAAAGATAACCATCTGATATATTTCCCCGCTGTCGGGGCTTCTTTTCTCTGCGCCGGTTAATAACGGAAAATTTATTAGAGATAAAGCTACCGCCGGACCGTATTTACTCGCCGGCGCGGGATTTTATATTATTTTTCACCCGGAATATTATGCCGCCACGGGAAGGCGCTGCTCTGGTTTGGTGCGGATTTAACATTTCATTTCCCTACGCTGGTGCGTTTATTTTTCATTTAAATCATTAATTTATGCGTGCGGTTTATCTGTGAATTTTACACTTCGTTTACGGCATAAAATTTTTTTGCCGCCGGTTTTTCGCATTTTTATTTCTCAAACGTCTGGCATGCTTTCTGCATTGCTTCAAATAAATCGGCGTAATTAAAGATAGATTTTTATTCCGTCAACGGGCGGTACAACATCGGCAGTGATTATTCCTTCGGCATGATAAATATAAGGATTTATCTATGTTAAGTTTCGATCCCGATAAAATCGCGCTGCCCGCCGGCCATTATATCAACGGCCGGCAGGTGGCCGGGCAGGGCGAGCGCCTGGTGGTTAAACGCCCTTCCGATGGCATGGTTGCCGGTGAGTTGGCGCAAGCGGATGCGGTGCTGGTGGACGAGGCGGTCAACAATGCCGATCGCGCGGTAAAAGAGAGTGGCTGGGCCAGTTGCCCACCCCGCCAGCGCGGCGCGGTGTTAAGGCGCTGGGCTGATTTGATCGCCAGTGATAGCGAGCTTCCACGGTTGGAAGCGCTGGGGTCGACCCGGCCAATCAACGATGTCGTTAACCATGAAATCCCGTTCACCGCCGAGGCGATCCGTTTCTATGCCGAATGCGCGGATAAATACAGCGGCGATCTGCTCCCCACGCGCGATGCCAGCCTAGGCATGCTGGTGCCGGAACCGTATGGCGTGATCGGCGCGATAACCCCCTGGAATTTTCCACTGTCGATGGCGTCGTGGAAGTGTGGCCCGGCGTTGGCGGCGGGCAATGCGGTGGTGCTCAAACCGTCCGAACTAACGCCGTACTCCACGGCGCGGATGGCCGAGCTGGCGGTGCAGGCCGGGCTGCCTGCCGGCGTGCTGAATATTGTGCAGGGCGGCGGCGCGGTAACCGGCAGCGCCCTGGTAGTGCACCCTCTGGTGCGCAAAGTCTCTTTTACCGGCTCGACGCAGACTGGCGCCCGCATCATGAGCGATGCGGCGTTTAATGGCATGAAGCCGGTCACCCTAGAGCTGGGCGGGAAAAGCCCGCAGCTGGTGTTCGACGACGCCGGTGATATCAGCGAGGTCGCCGGGCGCATCCTGCGCGGCTTTACTGCCAATGGTGGCCAGGCCTGCGTGGCCGGGACGCGGCTGATTGTGCAGCGTGGCATTGCCGAGGCCCTGATCGATAAATTGATCTCCCTTTGCCAAGGGTTTCGCCCCGGCGTGACCTGGGATGAAACCAGCCGCTACGCACCGCTGATCGACGGCCGCCAGGCCGGCAAAGTGCAGCAGATTGTCGATGCCGCCTGCCGGCAAGGCGGTGAAATATTGGTCGGCGGAGCGCGTTTTGACGGCACCGGCGAAGGTTATTTCTGGCAGCCGACGCTGATCGCCAACGTGGCCGTCGATAGCCCGGCGGTGCAGGAAGAGATCTTTGGCCCGGTGCTGACGGTGCAGCTTTTCGATGACGAAGCCGAAGGGCTGGCGCTGGCGGCCCATCCCACCTATGGCCTTTGCGCCGGGGTGCATACCCAAAGCCTGGAGCGCGCGCTGCGGGCGATGCGCGCCATCGCCGCCGGCACCGTGTGGATTAACCGCTATGGCCGCTCCGGCGACTTTATTATCCCAACTGGCGGGTTTCACGGTTCCGGTATCGGCAAGGATTTGGGGCGCCAGGCGTTCCAGGCCTGCCAGCGTTTGAAAAGCGTATTGATCGACTTCTGAGCATTACCCCTTTAATCCTTTATTTTGCAGAGGTAGCAGCATGGCCGTGTTTAAACCGAAATACATCACTTTCGATTGCTATGGCACCCTGATCAATTTTGACATGGCCGGCGCCGCCGCGGCGATCTTCGCCGATCGCGTCAGCAGTGACCAGATGGCCGCGTTTACCACCGATTTTGCCCGTTACCGTATGGACGAAGTGCTGGGCGCTTTCAAACTCTATCCTGACGTGGTCGGAAACGCCTTGTATCGCACCTGCAATAAATGGGGCGTGGAGTGCACCCAACGCGACTGCGAAGCGATTATGGTTGCCTGCGCCACCTGGGGGCCGCATGCCGATGTGCCGGCCGGGTTGGCGAAGGTTGCCCAGGCGTTCCCGCTGGTGCTGCTGACCAACTCCACCGATGAACTGGTCAAAAACCATGTGCCACGCCTTGGCGCACCGATTCACCTGACGATCACGGCGGAAGAGGTGGGCGCCTATAAGCCGCAGATGAAGGGCTTTGAGTACATGCTCAATAAGCTCAACTGCGGCCCGGAAGAGATCCTGCACGTCTCCTCCAGCTTGCGCTACGACCTGATGACCGCCCATGATTTGGGCATCAAACACAAAGTGTTCGTCAACCGCGGCCACGATCCGGCCAACCCGTATTACGGCTATAGCGAAATCAACGATATCGGCGGCCTCGCTGCCGTCGTGGGTTTGTGAGCGCGAGGAGCAGGGCATGAAACTGGCGTCTTTCTGGCAGGCGACTGCACCGGCCTTTAGCGGTGCCGCCCAGGGCGAACTGCCCGCCACGGCTGATGTGGTGGTGATCGGCGGCGGTTTTACCGGTATCTCCGCTGCGCTTAGCCTGGCGCGCAGCGGCCTGGACGTGGTGGTGCTGGAGGCGGCGGAGGTGATGAGCCAGGCCTCCGGGCGTAACGGCGGCCATTGCAATACCGGCGTCGCGCAAAACTTCGCGGCGCTGGCGGCAAGCCAGGGCGTTGAGCAAGCCACCCGTTACTATCAGGCCTATGCCGGGGCGGTGGATTATGTACAGCGGCTGGTGGCGGAAGAGCAGATTGACTGTGATTTTCGCCGCTGCGGCAAGCTGAAGCTGGCCAGCAAGGCTTCGCACATGCCGGCATTGAAGGCGGCTTATGACATGATGCGCC
This sequence comes from Gibbsiella greigii, assembly GCF_039540155.1. Classification (NCBI taxonomy): domain Bacteria; kingdom Pseudomonadati; phylum Pseudomonadota; class Gammaproteobacteria; order Enterobacterales; family Yersiniaceae; genus Gibbsiella; species Gibbsiella greigii. The sequence goes on along the minus strand of NZ_BAABEM010000021.1, from coordinate 280,542 downwards.
GCCATGTCGATCCGGACGTCACGCTGTTAAGCGCCGACGAGGTCAGGGGGGAAATCGACTCGCCCGCTTTCCATGGTGGGCTGTTGCAGCAGCATGGCGGCCAGATGCATATGGGGAAATTCGGCGTTGGCCTGGCCCATGCCGCAGCGCGCGCCGGTGCGCGGATCTATCCGCACACGGCGGTGACCGGCCTGACGCGGCTGAACGGCTACCGCCACCGCATCAGTACCGCTCGTGGCGATATCCTGGCGGACAAAGTGCTGATGGCGACCGGCTGTTCCAACGTTGGGCCATTTTCCTGGTTCCAACGCCGTATCATCCCGGTGGGCAGTTTCGTGATCGTCACCGAGCCACTGACCGCCGGCCAGCTTGAACACCTGTTGCCGGGCGATCGCACCTATGTCACCTCGCTGAATCTGGGCAATTACTTCCGTACCACTGTCGATCGGCGGTTGGTGTTCGGCGGCCGTGCGCGTTTTGCCATCAGCAATCCCACGTCAGACGCGCGCAGCGGTGAAGTGTTGCGCGCCGGGCTGGCCAAGATGTTTCCAACGCTCGGCAACGTCGGCATCGATTATTGCTGGGGCGGCCTGGTGGATATGACCGCCGATCGTCTGCCGCATGCCGGTGAGCGCGAAGGGGTGTTTTACTCGCTTGGCTACAGCGGCCACGGCACGCAGATGTCGGTGTGGATGGGCCGGGTGATGGCGGATTTGCTGGCCGAAAAGGCCAACGAGAACCCCTGGCAGCATAGCGACTGGCCGGCGGTGCCCGGTTATTTTGGTAAACCCTGGTTTTTGCCCATGGCGGGCTTGTACTACAAGGCTAAGGATCGGCTCTCCTGAGTTATTCAACGTTTCGTTATTGAGGGTGTGCAGATGAGTAAATTTCCTAAAGCATTCAATCGCGTCAACCCAGCGTTAACCCAGGCGATCACGGATGTGGCAATCTCGCGGCGCGGCATGATGAAGCTGCTTTCCGCGGGCGTGGTCATGAGCACCGGCCTGTTGGGGTTCCCCGAGTTCGGTCTGGCGGCGGAAACCCCGGTTAAAGGCGGCAAGCTGCGTGCGGCGATGGCGAATGCTTCGGCCACCGACACGCTGGATCCGGCCAAGGGCAACAACAGCGGCGACTATACGCGCCAGTATATGTTCTATAACGGCCTGACCGAGCTGGATAAAAACCTGATCCCGCAGCCTGCGTTGGCGGCGTCTATCGACAGCAGCGACGGCATCACCTGGCAAATCAAGCTGCGTCCGGGCGTCACGTTCCACGACGGCAAAGCGCTGACCGCGCAAGACGTGGTGTTTTCCCTCAGCCGCCACCAGGATCCGGCGGTGGCTTCCACCGCCATTACGCTGGCCAAGCAGTTTGCCGCCGTCAGCGCCGTTAACCCCAGCGAAGTGAAGCTGGTGCTCGCCCAGGCCAACTTTGATCTGCCGGCGCTGCTGGCGACCAGCCCATTCCTGATCTTGCAAGACGGCACCAAAGACTTCACCAAGGCGAACGGCACCGGCCCGTTCATCTGCAAATCCTTTACCCCAGGCGTTGGCACCACGGGGGTGAAAAACCCCAACTACTGGAAGCCGGGCCTGCCGCATCTGGACGAGGTGGAACTGCTGGGTGTGACCGATCAGGCGGCGCGCGTGAATGCGCTGATGTCCGGTGATCTGCATATGATCTCCACCCTGTCGGCCAACGATGTGAAGCGCCTGAAACAGGCGGGCCAGTTCGGCATTCTCGAAAGCCGTTCCGGCATGTACACCAACCTGATCCTGCGCACCGATATCACCCCCGGTAGCAATGAAGATTTTGTGCTGGCGATGAAATATCTGCAGCCGCGTGAAATGCTGGTGAAAACCGTGATGCAGGGGTTTGCCACCGTAGCCAACGATACGCCAGTGCCGCCGTGGCACCCGATGTTCAACCAGGATCTGCCGCAGCGCCCGCTGGATGTTGATAAGGCCAAGTTCCACCTGAAAAAAGCCGGTATGGTCGGCGCGAAGGCGGAAATCATCACCACGCAGAATATTGAGGGCTCGGTGGAAGGGGGGCAGTTGATCCAGCAGTTCGGGCGCCAGGCGGGGATCAACTTCCAGGTGCGCCGCGTGCCGTATGACGGTTACTGGTCAACCCACTGGACCAAAGATCCGATCGGCTACGGCTCGATCAACCCGCGCCCAACCCTGGATATGCTGTTTTCACAGTTTTACCTCTCGGATGCGCCGTACAACGAATCCGGCTGGAAGAACCCGCAGTTTGATCAACTGGTGGTGGCGGCCCGCGGGGAAAGCGATCAGGCGAAGCGCAAGCAGATGTACGGCGATATGCAAAAGCTGATTTACGATCATTGCGGCACGCTGATCCCAACGTTTATCAGCTCGTTGGATGGGCACAGCAATAAGGTTAAGGGGGTGGAAGCCTGGCCATCGGGCATGATGATGGGCTACCGCTTCCATGAGTACGCCTGGCTGGCGGCCTGACGGCAAAAAGAGGAGAGGGTGATGAACAGATACATGCTGTTATTGATTGCCCGGCGCATCGGCACCGGCATCCTGACCCTGTTGATCGTGTCGGCGGTGGTGTTTTTCATTACCAGCCTGCTGCCTGGCGACGCCGCGCAGATGGTGCTTGGGCAAAGCGCCACGCCGGAAACGGTAGCGGCGTTGCGCCAGCAGCTCGGCCTGGATAAGCCGTTGCCGATACGTTACCTGCACTGGCTGGCGGGCATGCTGCAGGGCGATTTCGGCACCTCTTTCGCCAGCCATCTGCCGGTGGCCCAACTGGTGGCGCAGCGTATCCCCGCTACCTTTCAGTTAGCGGGCATCACCACGCTGGTATCGGTGCCGCTGGCATTGCTGATTGGTATTTCAGCGGCGATGAAGCGCGGTTCGCTGTTCGATCGCGCGCTGATGGTCGGCACCATGTCGGTGGTGGCGGTGCCGGAATTTCTGGTGGCGACCATCGCCGTACTGATTTTCGCCGTCAAACTGAAGTGGGTGTCGGCGATGTCGCTTGGCACCCCTTCACTGGATGTGATCAGCTATCTGCAAGCCTACGCGCTGCCGGTCTTGACGCTGTGCTGCGTGCTGGTTGCGCAAATGGCGCGGATGACCCGTTCGGCCATCATCAACCAGATGGACAGCCCCTACCTTGAAATGGCGCGCTTAAAAGGGGTATCGCCGCTGCGCGCGGTGCTGCGCCATACCTTGCCGAATGCCGTTGGGCCGATTGCCAACGCCATTTCGCTAAGCCTGTCTTACCTGTTTGGCGGGGTGATCATTATTGAAAGCATCTTTAGTTATCCGGGGCTGGCCAGCCAACTGGTGGATGCCGTCAGCAACCGCGATCTGCCGGTGGTGCAACTGTGCGTGATGCTGTTCGCCGCCTGTTATCTGGTGCTGTTGTTGGCCGCCGACATCCTGACCATTGCCTTCAATCCGAAATGGAGGGGCTAATGAAGACACTCACGCTACCGTGGCGTTTTTTGCTGTCGCTGAGCCCCAGCGGGCGTATCGGCCTGCTGATCACCCTGTTCTGGATCCTGATGGCGGTGTTTGGCGGTGCCCTGGCCCCGCACGATCTGGAAGGCATTGGCGCGGGCGATCTGTTTGGCGGCTTTAGCGCCCAGTTTTGGTTTGGCACGGACTACCTAGGGCGCGATATCCTTAGCCGCATTTTGTACGGCGCGCGCTACTCGATCGGCCTGGCGCTGGGGGCTGCGGTGCTCGCCAGTCTGATCGGCACGCTGTTGGCGTTGCTGGCAGCGATGGCCGGCCGTTGGGTGGAGGAGATCCTTGGGCGAATAAATGATGCGATGCTGGTGCTGCCGGGCAAGATCCTGGCGCTGATGGTGGTGGCGGTGTTTGGCTCCTCATTGCCGATGCTGATCATCACCGCCGTATTCACCTATTGGCCGGGCGCGTACCGTATCGCCTGGGCGATGGCCTCTTCGCTACGCTCCATGGATTATGTGCAAGCATCGCGCCTGCGGGGCGAAAGCCGCGCCTATATCGCCCTCCACGACATATTGCCGAATATGCTGCACCCGATGCTCGCCGACTTCGGCCTGCGCTTTGTGTATATCGTGCTGTTGCTGAGCGGCCTGAGTTTCCTGGGGTTGGGCGTGCAGCCGCCTTACGCCGACTGGGGAACGCTGGTGCGAGAAAATTTACCGGGGCTGTTTGACGGCTCACCTGCGGTGTTGATGCCGGCAATTGCCATTGCCAGCCTGACCATTGGCGCCAACCTGTTTATTGACAGCTTGCAGGCTATGCGGCCGCTCAAGCTGGCGAAGGGGGGGATATGAATATTATGCCACATGTCGCACAGCCGGCCGTTTTGGTTGAAAACCTGCGGGTGACCGCATTGGCCGACGATGGCCAGCAGATTGCGCTGGTTTCCGATATTCGCTTTAGCGTCCAGAAGGGCGAAGTGCTGGCGCTGATCGGCGAATCCGGTTCCGGGAAAACCACCATCGCCCTAGCGCTGATGGGCTATGCGCGCCACGGCTGCCGTATTGCTGAAGGCAACGTGCACATCGCCGGCGTTAACGTTACCCAGCTATCGCCCAAGCAGCAGTGTGCCTTTCGCGGCAACAAAGTGGCCTATATCGCCCAGAGCGCGGCGGCTTCTTTTAACCCGGCGATGAAAATTATCGATCAGGTGGTGGAGCCGGTGGTGATCCATGGCGTGATGAGCCGGGCCGCCGCCGAGAAAAAAGCGCTTGAGCTGTTCCGTGAGCTGGCGCTGCCCAACCCGGAAACCATCGGCCAACGTTACCCGCATCAGGTTTCCGGCGGCCAGCTGCAACGCCTGATGACAGCAATGGCGTTAATCACCGATCCGGAGGTGGTGATCCTTGACGAGCCGACCACCGCGCTTGACGTAACGACCCAGGTTGAAGTGCTCAAAGCGTTTCGCCGCGTGGTGCGCCAGCGCGGCACCACCGCGATTTACGTCAGCCACGATTTGGCGGTGGTGGCGCAGATGGCCGACCGCATCCTGGTGCTGTTGAAAGGCGCGATTGCCGAATATGGCGCCACCGAAGCGCTGCTGCGCGCGCCGGCGGCGGAATACACCCACCGCCTGCTGGACGCCGCGCGGCAGAAGGTGCGGCCGAGCAGTTGGCAACCGCAGGAAGGCATTGTTCAGCCGCTGTTGGAAGTGCGCGAACTGTGCGCGGGCTACGGCCCGTTGGACAAACACCAGCAGCCGAAGATAAAAATTCTCGACGATATCAACTTCAGGCTTTACCGCGGCCAGGCGATTGGCATTATCGGTGAGTCCGGCTCCGGGAAAACCACGCTGGCACAGGCAATCGCCGGCATGAACAAACCCTACCGTGGCTTTATGCTGTTTAACGGCAGCTATATCGACGGCGATATGCGCCAGCGGCCGGAAGACGAGTTGCGCCGCATCCAATATGTGTTCCAGATGGCGGATACCGCGCTCAACCCGGCGCACAGCATTGAGAAAATCCTTAGCCGGCCGCTGCGCTTGTTCCACGGCTTGCGCGGCGCGGCGCTGGAAGCGCGCCTGTTTCAACTGTTGGACTTGGTACGGCTGCCGCGCAGCGTATTGTGGCGGCGCCCCAGCGCGCTTTCCGGCGGGCAGAAACAGCGGGTTAACCTGGCGCGGGCATTGGCCGCAGAACCGGATTTGATCCTTTGCGATGAGGTGACCTCGGCGCTGGATACGGTGGTGGCTGCGGAGGTGCTGGATTTGATTACCGAGCTGCGCCGTGAACTGGGGCTGTCGGTACTGTTCATCAGCCACGATCTGCACGCAGTGCGCTCGGTGTGCGATGAGATTATCGTGGTGAAAAACGGCCGCATGGTCACCCAGGTGGTGCGCAGCGATTACGACAAACCGTCCAGCGAGCTTTACTATGAGCGCCTCAAGCGCGCGGTGCCGGAGCTGCGCCAGGGCTGGCTGGATGAATACGATGATAACGAGATCGCGCTGTAACGCGCGATAGCACCTTGGCGAACGGCCAATAAAACAATGAAAACAACGGAGTAATACAGCGATGCCAGCACCTATTCGATACGTACAGGACAGCCGGTATTTTCCGGAAGCGGCAGATGTGGTGGTGATTGGCGCCGGGATTGCCGGAACGGCCGCTGCGTATGAGTTGGCGAAGAAGGGCGTCAGCGTTGCGCTGGTGGAAAAGGGGCTGGTGGGCGGCGAACAATCCAGCCGCAACTGGGGCTGGTGCCGCCAGCAAAACCGTGATGAGCGCGAGTTGCCGCTGATCATTTATGCACTGCAACGCTGGGAGGCGTTAGGCAAGGAAACCGGCGAAGAGCTTGGTTTTCGCCGCACCGGCTTGGTCTATGCCACCGGCGATCAGCGCGAGATCGACGCCTGGGATAACTGGGGCAAAATGGCCAAAGCCTATGGCGTGCGCAGCGATATTTTAAACGCGCAGCAGGCCAAGGCGATGACGGCGGGCAGCACCAGCAACTGGCTGGGGGGCGTATCTTCGCCGACCGATGGGCACGCCGAACCGGCGCTGGCCTCCGCCGGGCTGGCGATTGCCGCCCAGCGCCTGGGGGCGAGCATCTTCCAGCAGTGCGCGGTGCGCGGGCTGGACATTTCCGCCGGGCGCGTCAGCGGGGTGGTGACCGAGCGCGGGCTGATAAAAACCAGCCGTGTGATCTGCGCCGGCGGCGCCTGGACTTCAATGTTCTGCCGCCGCCACGGCATTGATTTGCCGCTGGGCAACGTTATCGGCACCGCGTTTCGCACAGCGCCGATCGCGCAGGCCATCACAATGCCGCTTTATACGCCGTCGTTTGCCTGCCGCCCACAGTTGGACGGCAGTTACACGGTGTCGGTTTCCGGCCGGGGCCGCCTGGAACCCGGCGTGCAGGGGCTACGCTACGCCCGCCAGTTCTACCCGACATTCAAATCGCGGCGCAAGAACCTGAAAATCAATTTGGGCATCGGGCCATTCCTCAACGGGCCGGAATCCCCGGCGCGCTGGCAGTTTGACGGTCCGTCGCCGTTTGAAAAAATCCGTATTCTCGATCCTGCCGCCGATATGGCAATGGTGGAAGAGGGGCTGGCGGCGATGCGTAAAGAATATCCGGCACTGGCGAATATCCGCCTGGAGCAGGCATGGGGTGGCATGATCGACAGCACGCCGGACGCAGTGCCGGTGATCTCCACGGTGGAAAAACTGCCGGGGCTGGTGCTCTCGGCCGGGTACAGCGGACATGGTTTTGGTATTGGCCCCGGCGCCGGGCGTTTGGCCGCGGACTTGGCGACCGATGCCCAGCCGATTGTCGATCCCACCCCATTCCGTTACACGCGGCTGGTGGACGGCAGCGGCCTGGATACGCCGGGCATGATGTAAAAGAAGGGATGGATATGCAAATTGTTCCAATGAATGAAAGCCACCTGGATGCCGCCTTTGCGCTGACCCAGCGCCTGCAATGGCCGCATCGTCGTGAAGATTGGCAGCAGGCGCTACGCCTGGGGGAAGGGCTGGCCGCCGTTGAGGCCGGCCGGTTGCTGGGCACGGCGCTGTGCTGGTGCTGGGGCCGCGAATACGCCACGCTCGGGCTGGTGATTGTCGCCGATGAAGCACAGGGCCAGGGCTTCGGCAAGCAGCTGATGCTGGCGGCGCTGGATAAACTGCCGGGCAGCAACGTGCGCCTGCATGCCACCGAAGCCGGCCGTGGGCTGTATGAGACACTGGGGTTTGTCGCCACCGGGTGGGTGGAACAGCACCAGAACCGCGCGCTGGGGGCGGTTGAGCCGATCTCGCCGGCCGCCGGGCAACGGCTGCGCACCGCCGCCACGGCGGATATCGCGCAACTGGTGGCGCTGGATCGACAAGCGCACGGCCAGCACCGGCCTGAACTGTTTGCCTGCCTGGCGCACAGCGCCGAGCGCATCCTGCTGCTGGAACAAACCACGGGTATCGAAGGCTTTGCCTGCCTGCGTCGCTTTGGCCATGGCTATGCCATCGGCCCGGTGATCGCCCGCGATCTGTCGGTGGCCAGGGTGCTGGTCAGCCAGCTGTTAAGCGGCCTGAGCGGGCAGTTTGTCCGTATTGATACTGATGCTGACAACGGCCTGGGCGACTGGCTGAGCGGCCTGGGCATGGCAACGGTGGATGCGCCCACCATTATGGTGAAGGGAATGCCGTGGCAGCCTGAAGCAGGCGGCATGCGGGCGTTCGGGTTGATGACCCAGGCGATGGCCTGATGAATATCGTCTATAAATCGGCGCCGGAGCGCGGCTGCATCTGGCAGGAGGTGATTGCCCGCCTGCGGCCGCAGGCGCGTTTCTCCCTGTGGCCGGAGGTGGGCGACGCCAACGCGGTGGATTATCTGGTGGCCTGGCAACCGCCGGAAAACATCATGCAGCAGTTCCCCAATTTGAAAGTGCTGTTTTCCGTTGGTGCGGGCGCCGATCAGTTTGACTATGCCAGCCTGCCGGCTGAGCTGCCGGTGGTGCGTATGGTGGAGCCGGGGCTGACGGCGGGGATGGTGGAATATGTCACTTTTGCGGTGCTGGGCCTGCATCGCGATATGCCGCGCTACCTGCGCCAGCAGCGTGAAGGCTGCTGGCAGGCACACCCGATTATGCCGGCTGCCCGCCGTCGCGTCGGCGTGATGGGGATGGGGGAGCTGGGCGTGGCGGTGCTGAATACGCTGGTGTCGCTGGGGTTTGAGTGCGGTGGCTGGAGCCGCAGTCCAAAAGCGCTGCCGGGCGTGGCCTGCTGGGCCGGCGATGAACAGCTCGGCGATTTTCTGGCGCGCAGCGATATCCTGATCTGCCTGCTGCCGTTAACCGACAGCACGCGGGGCATCCTCAACCAGGCGTTGTTTGAACAACTGCCGCAAGGCGCCAGCCTTGTCCAGGCCGGGCGTGGCGCGCAGCTTAATCACGGTGATCTGCTGCGGGCACTTGACGCGCAGCAGCTTAGCGCCGCAGTGGTGGACGTGACCGCGCCGGAGCCGCTGCCTGCCGACCACCCTTTTTGGCGGCACCCCGCAATTTGGTTGACGCCGCATATCGCCAGCACCACCCAGCCGGAAAGCTCCGTGCGGGCGCTGCTGGAGAATATCCGCCGTTTTGAATGCGGCGAACCGATGATCGGCCTGATCGATAAACAGAAAGGCTATTGAATGCCGGCGGCGAAAATATATTTGCCTGATTTATTCGTATTTCAACAGTAAATGCCGCTAGCCCGTTTATTTCGGCAGCGCGGTGAAAATGCTTATTGTGATACTTCAACCTGAGGGGGTGCCTGGCGTATTGCCCGGCGCGGCCTGTTATCGTCACGTCGATGAGGAACCGAGATGCAAAATTTATTGGCAACAGAGCAGCAGACATTTTCTGATAATGCGTTATTCCTGGATGCGCGTGAAGAACATATTCCCCGCGGCGTCGTCACGGCGCATCCCGTGGTCATTGCCAAGGGCAAAGGCGCTGAAGTCTGGGATGTGGAAGGCAACCGTTATTTGGATTTTGTTGGCGGCATTGGCGTTTTGAACGTCGGCCACAGCCACCCGGCGGTGATTGCCGCGGTGACAGAGCAATTGCATCGGGTTTCTCATGCCTGTTTTCAGGTGGCGGCTTACCCTGGTTATATTGAATTGGCCAAGCGCCTGAATAGCCTGGTTGGCGCGGGTGAGGCATTTAAAAGCGTGTTCTTCACCAGCGGCGCGGAGGCGGTGGAAAATGCGGTGAAAATTGCCCGCGCCTATACCAACCGTCCCGGCGTTATTGCTTTTGACGGCGCCTTTCATGGGCGAACCTTATTAGGCTGCACCCTGACCGGTATGAGCCAGCCTTATAAACAGAACTTCGGCCCATTCCCCAGCGATATTTTCCATGTGCCGTTCCCCAATCCGCTTTACGGTATTTCCGAGCAGGACTGTTTAAACGCGCTCGATACCCTGTTCGCGGTACAGATCCTGCCCGAGCGGGTTGCGGCGATCATTATTGAACCGGTGCAGGGCGACGGGGGCTTCCTGCCGGCGCCGCCGGCGTTTATGCAGGCGCTGCGTGCGATCACTGAACGCCATGGCATTGTGCTGATTTGCGATGAAGTGCAAACCGGCTTTGGCCGCACCGGCAAAATGTTCGGCTTCCAGCATACCGGCATCGTGCCGGATCTGGTTACCGTGGCGAAAAGCCTGGGCGGCGGCCTGCCGATTTCCGGCGTGGTCGGCAAAGCGGCAATTATGGACGCCCCATTACCTGGCGGGCTGGGCGGCACCTACGGCGGTAATGCGCTGGCCTGTGCGGCCGCGCTGGCGGTGCTTGATCTGATGGAGCAGGGCAACCTGTTGGCGCGCGCCAATCAATTGGGGGAACGCTTGCACGCCCGTTTGCTGCAACTGGCGGATAAATATGCCTGCATCGGCGAAGTGCGCGGGATCGGTTTTATGCAGGCGGTGGAAATAATGGATTTTGACACCGGTAAGCCAGATGCGGCATTGACGCAGAAGATCCTTGATTGCGCTTGCCAGGAAGGGCTACTGCTGATCAAGTGCGGCCTGCATCGCAATACCGTGCGCTTTCTGGCGCCGTTGGTTACCAATGATTCACAATTGGAAGAAGCGCTGCATATTTTTGATATTGCGATGGCGCGTGCGACCGGCCGGCTCGGCTAGTATCCCCTTTATTATTGATATTACTAAGGTTATTTTTCAGCGGCTCTCGATGGGGCGAGCGGGTAAAACGCTGGCGCCGCAGGCTGAAAGCATGCTATACCATCGGGAGCGCGTGACAGTTCGGTAACTTTAGTAACATGAGGGGATGCTATGAACGGCTTGATGAAACTGGACCGTATCGACATCAACATTCTGGTGCAGTTGCAAAAAGACGGCCGCATCAGCAACGTTAACCTTGCCGATGCCGTTGGGCTTTCCCCCAGCCCTTGCCTGCAACGCGTCAAGCGGCTTGAAGCCGCGGGTTTTATCAACGGCTATGAAGCCCATATCAACCTCACCAAGATTACCGATTCGGTCACGGTATTTACCGAAGTGACGCTCGCCGGCCACCGGCGCGAAGATTTCCAGAAGTTTGAGAGCGCCATCCGCGAGGTGGAAACGCTGATGGAGTGCCATCTGATCACCGGCGGCTACGACTATCTGCTGCGTTTTATCACCCGCAGCATTGAACATTACCAGGAAGTGATCGAAGGGTTGTTGGATGCCAAAGTGGGTATCGACAAATACTTCAGCTACATCGTGATCAAATCCCCGATCCTGCGCAGCAGCGTGCCGCTGCGCTCGCTGATTGCCCGCCATTCGCCGGTTGAATATTAGGCTGTGTCCCGCAATAGTGCGTGAGTGCCGCGACCGGTGATAGCAAGGCTTTCGCCGGCGGCGGCAGAAAATTTCTTTTCGCGCGGTATTTCCCTATAAACGCGCTGTTAGCGCCCCCTGCTACGAAAATCCCCTTGGCGCGAACGCGGTAAACTCCTGTTATCTGCCGTTAAAATCGCCAGGAGCCAGCATGTTCACCCCGATTTTGCCCGCAGCCGCCGAGTGGCGGCACAACGGTTATCTGCTGAGTTTTGCCCCCGAATTGCTGGATGTGGATTGGGTGCATGAGCAACTCGCCCTGCATAGCTACTGGGCCAAAGGCCAACCACGCGAGATGACCTTGCGCTCGCTGGCCGGTTCCTTGCCCTTCGGCCTGTATACCCAACGCCAGCAGGTTGGCTTTGGCCGCCTGATCACCGACTACACCCGGTTTGCCTATCTGATTGATGTGTTTATCGCCAGGCCGCATCGCGGCCAGGGCCTGGGCGGTTGGTTAGCCGCCGCGGTGACGCAACACCCGGAGTTGCAAACCGTGAAGCGCTGGTTATTGGCAACCGCCGATGCCCATGAGGTCTACCGCCGTGCGGGCTGGCAACCCGTTTCCCAGCCTGAACGCCTGATGGAGTTCATGCCCATGCCACCCACAGAGGAGCGTTTATCGTGAGCTACCGCGTCGGCGTAGATATTGGCGGCTCGTTCACCGATTTTGCGGTGCTGGACGAGCGCGACAATACACTGCGCACCTTAAAAGTGTTATCGCGCCCCGATAGCCCGGGCAGTGAAATTACCACCGGGCTGGCCCAACTGCGCCAGCGTGACGGCATCCAACCGCAAGAGGTTCACTATTTCACCCATGGCACCACGGTTGGGGTTAACGCGGTGATCCAGCGCAAGGGCGTGCGCCTGGCGCTGTTCGCCACCGCCGGTTTCTGTGACGTGCTGGAACTGGCCCGCCTGAAGATCCCCCATATTCACGATCTGTTCTCACGCCGCGCCGCGCCATTGATCCCGCGCGATCGGGTGTTCCCGATCGTTGAGCGCACCGATCGCGACGGCAATGTCTTGCAGGCGGTGGATCGCCAAAGTGTGCTTGCCGCGGTCGATGCCGCCCGTGCCGCCGGTTGTGAAGGGATCGTCGTTGCGCTGCTGCACAGCTATCGCAATGCTGACCATGAGGCGCAGGTGCGCGCCATCGTGGCCGAAGCGGCGCCGGATTTACTGACCAGCTGTTCGGCGCAGATCTGGCCGATTATCCGTGAATATGAACGCACCATCACGGCGGTGATTAACGCGTATGTGCAACCGAAAGTGATCCACTATCTCAGCGCATTTGAGCATGCGCTGGCGCAGATGGGGGTGCCGGTGCCGCCGCGCATCACAAAATCCAACGGCGGGGTGATGGGCGTTAGCCAGGCCAAGGCGGAATGCGTGCAGATGGTGCTCTCCGGCACCGCCTCCGGCGTGATCGGCGCCGGCTACATTGCCGAGCGCTGCGGTTTTGCACGGTTGCTGAGCCTGGATATCGGCGGCACCAGCGCCGATGTGGCGGTGATCATCAACGGGCAGCCGGAGTACGGCAGCGGCGAGATCATTGGTGAGTTCCCGATCTATATCCCGTCGGTTTCGGTCACGTCGGTCGGCCAGGGCGGCGGCTCTATCGCCTGGCTGGATAGCTTGGGCGTTTTGCAGGTGGGGCCGGATAGCGCCGGTTCACTGCCAGGGCCGGTATGCTTCCAGCGCGGCGGCACGGCGGCCACGGTGACCGATGCCTTTGCCGTTTGCGGATTGATCGGCCATGGCGATCTTGGCTACAACGCGGTGCAGGTTGACGTGGCGGCGGCGCGCACTGCGGTGAAAACGCTGGCCGATCCGTTGGGGATCGGTGTGGAAGAGGCCGCGGAAAACATCATCGCGCTGGCGATTTCCAGCATGTACAGCGATACCAGCGGGCTGGTGTCGCGCTTTGGTATCGATCCGCGCGAGTTTTATTTCCTCGCCTTTGGCGGCGCGGGGCCGATGATGGGGTGTTTTCTGGCGCGCGAGCTGAATATGCGCGGGGTGGTGGTGCCACCGACGCCCGGCGTGCTTTCGGCGTTGGGCGGCCTGGTCGCCGATATTAAAAATGACTTTATTCGCACGCTCTACTGCGAACTGAATGTGCAAACCCTGCCGGTGTTGGCGAGCAAGGCGCAAGCGTTGCGCCTGGAGGCGGAGAGTTGGCTGGTGCGGGAATACGGCCGCGATCTGCCGCAGGCGTTGCAGTTTTCGGCGGAGATGCGCTATCGCGGGCAGTCGTTCGAAATCGACGTCCCACTGGAAGCCGCCTGGATCCAACAGGGCGATATTGCGGCGATCCGCACCGCGTTTGACCGCAGCCATGAACGGCTGTTCGGCCACCAGGATCCGCAGGCGGTGGTGCAGGTGATCAACCTGCGCTTGGTGCTTTCTTCCCCCACGCCCAAGCCGCAGTTGGCGCAGTTGCCGCCGGCGGAAAAGCCGGTTGCAGTATTGCGCCAGGTGGAGGCGTGGTTCGATGGCGGCTGGCGGCCGGTTGACCTGATAGCCCGCAGCGGGTTGCGCGCCGGCCATCGCTTCAGCGGCCCGGCAATTGTGGCGCAGGATGACTGCACGACCTGTATCCCGCCGGCGATGGACGTGAATGTCGATCGCTTTGGCAACCTGATTATCACCCCGCAAACGGGAGAGCAACATGGCGATTGACGGGCGTAACCTGCAAGTGTTGGCCAACTACTGTGCGGCGGCGGCCGATGCCATGGCCTTTACCCTGATGCGCACGGCGCATTCCACGTTTGTGAAAGAGACGGAAGACTTTTCCTGCCAGATCGTCAGCTGCGCCGGGCTGGCCTTTGCCTCGCCCCGCAGCTTTGGCGCGCCCTGGTACAGCGGCATCGACTATGGCCCGGTGTTGGCGCTGATTGATGATTATCAGGAAGGGGATATTTGTATTACTAATGATTCCTATGCCGGCAATGTCGCCACCCATACGCCGGATATCCATATCTGGAAACCGGTGTTTCACCAGGGGCAGATTGCCTGTTTCGTGGTCGGCCATATTCATAATACCGACGTTGGCGGCGCGGTGCCGGCTTCGCTGTCGCGCTCGCTGACCGAGATTGTGCAGGAGGGCATTCGCATTCCGCCGTTGAAAATCGTCGCCGGCGGCCGATTGAATGACGATGTGGCGCGAATTATGCGCCTGAACGTGCGTGCGCCCGCGCAGAACTGGGGGGATTTCAACGCCCAGATTGCCTCCGTCAATATTGGCGAACGCAAGATCCACGAGATTATTGCCCGCTTTGGCATTGATGATTTTCTTAACGGGGTAGAGGGCATTCTGGATTATGCCGAGCGGCAGGCGCGCAGCATTATCGCCACCATGCCTGACGGTGATTACTTTTATGCGGATTATGCCGATGAAGATGGCGAAGGGGGCTACCCCTGCCGCATTGCGGTAACGCTGCGGATACGCGGTGAGGCGCTTGAGCTGGATTATACCGGCAGCGATCCGCAACTGGCCTCATCCCTGAATATGCCGACCGGCGGCCGCGAGCGCCACCCGCTGGCGCTGGTGGGTGTGACGTATGTGCTGGCGACGCTTGATCGTTCGCTATTGCTGAATGCCGGCACCCTGCGCCCGACGCGCGCCATTTTGCCGCCCGGCACCATTATGAACTGCGAGGCGCCGGCGGCGGTGGGGATGCGCTCGCTGACCTGCGCGCTCGCGCAAATTGCCACCGTGGGGGCGTTTTCGCTGGCGATGCCCGAGCGGCTGCCGGCCAACTCGCCGGGTGGCAATTCGATTATCAACATCCGTACCGTCGACGGCACGGGCCAGGCGTTGGTTGCCTCGCTTGGCCCTGTGGGCGGTGGCGCCGGCGGCACGCCGAAGCACGATGGCCCAGACGGCTCGGGCGGCCTGTCGGCATTTTTGAAGAATACGCCGATCGAAATTAACGAAGCTGAAGTCCCGGTGCGTTTTCATCGCTATGGCCTGGTGTGCGATAGCGCCGGCGCCGGGGAATATCGCGGCGGGCTGGCGACCGAAATGGAGTTTGAAGTGTTTTCCCCTAACACCATCGTTACCGCGCGCAACCGTAACCGCTCACGCTTTTCCTCGGCCGGGGCGGCAGGTGGGCGCGCAGGAGCGACTTCCCGCTTTTACACCCGTTCCGCACAGGGGCAGATCCAGGAACATGGCAATACCGACGTGATCAAATGCGGGCCGGGGGATATTGTCAGTATCCGCGGGCCTGGCGCCGGGGGCTATGGCGCGGCGAAAAACCGCCAGCCGGCGGCGGTGCTGAACGATGTGCGCTGTGGTTTTGTCTCGCCGCAGGCGGCGCAGCGCGATTACGGCGTGGCGATCAAACAGGGTGAAATTGATCCGCAGGAAACCGCCCGGCTGCGTGCGGCGATGCCCGGCGTGGGGGGCGAGCACTTTGACGTTGGTGCAGAACGCCGGGCGTTTGAAACGCAGTGGAGCCGTGCGCGTTATCAATTGCTGACCGAGTTTCTGGCTGCGGTGCCGGTTACCTGGCGCCATTTCCTCAAGCACCAGGTGTTTGCCGCCGTGCAGGCCGGTGAGTTTGCCCATCTGCCGCTGGCGGAACAGATGGCGGCGCTGTTTGCTGAGTTGCGGCGGCGCTTCCCGGCTTTAGTGCAACGCAACGGCTAGATGGGGACGGGGGAACATTGGGCATAAAAAAAACCAACCGTAACAGGTTGGTTTTTCTGGAGTTGTTTGGTCGGCATGAGAGGATTCGAACCTCCGACCCCCGACACCCCATGACGGTGCGCTACCAGGCTGCGCTACATGCCGACGCGATGGCAACAGTCTACCGTTTCCCACTGGTAATGCAAGCAGCTAACAAACTGATTGCGTTAGTTTTAAGCAGTTAATTGGCGATAAAGCGTTTTACGTCGGTTAATACCTGCAGCAGCAGGGCGAGCTGCGGTTTTTCGCCTTTTATTTCACGATCGTTTTCGTCGTATGCCCGGTAAGTGCCATTGCTGTCCAGCACGATGGTTTGCGTTGGGGTAGTGATAATTAGCTGGTTGTTATCACCGGTGGCCAGCCAGTTGTGTTTACGCTGCGCGGTAAACAGATCTTCACCCTGCGAATAGTCTTTGGGCGGCGTTTGCACGTGCAGCAAACGTTGCATCAGTGTATACATCACGTCATTGTGGCCGGTCAGCTTGTTGATGGCCTGCGCCGGCGTGCCCGGCCAGTGGATAATCAACGGCACTTTGAGCTGCTGTTGATTGAAACTGCTGCCCGCGCCCCAGTTACCGTGGCCGTTATCATCGAACTCAACGCCGTGCTCTGCAGTGATTACCACCACGGTTTTCTCTAGCAGCCCGCGTGCTTTCAGCGTATTCAACACCTGGTTGATTTGCTCGTCGGCATCCTGCGCCCCGGCGCGATAACGCTGGATAAAGGTAGCCGGCGCCTGAGCATCGGTTAACGGCCCGGCGCCGCGGAAGTTGATGTAAGAGAACCACGGTGTGCCGCCGCTTTGCTCTACCAGCCAGTGTTGCCACTGCTGGCGCGTGTCGGCATCGCTTTGCACCCGCGGCGCCGGCAGCGTGAAGTCTGTCAGCAGGGCCTGGCGATACAATGCGGCATTAAAGCCGTTCGATGAGAACAGGCCAAACTGGTAACCCTGCGCGCCGAGCGCGCCGATCAGCGCCGAAGGCTTACGTGCCGCCAGCACGCTATCCAGATAGGTTGGAGAAATCCCATAGAACAGGCCAAACAGCCCGGTATCCGGACGGTTGCCAGAGCTATAGTGATTCATGAAGTGAACGTTTTCTTGCGCAAAACGGGTGAGGGCAGGCATATCCTGCGCCATGTCCTGGTTGCGCACGCTGTCGACGACGATCATCAACAGGTTGTAACCGCTGCCTTTGTCCCGATAGCTGAGATCGCTCAACGGGTACTCCACCGTAACGGCTTCCGGGTTGCCTTGCTGCATCAAACGACGCTCATACTCTTGCTGATCGAGCAGCCCGTGTTTTTCCAGGAACTTACGCGCCGTCATCGGGTAAGACAGCGGCAGGTTGGCGCGCTGCATAGTGATCGGCCGGTAGAAATTGGCGTCGGCCCAGATATACATCAGGTGCGAAGCTGAAAACGCCGCGATAAACAGCGCGGCCAGCGGTTTGCCGAAGTGATGGCGGTTCAGGCTGCGCAGCTTTTGCCAGCTCCAGGTGCCAAACAACATCTCTACCAGGAAAATAACCGGTACACAGATGAACATCAGCTGCCAGTCGCGCGCCGCCTCGCCTTGATCCGGGTTAACCACCAGTTCCCAGACTACCGGGTTAAGGTGCAGGTGGAAGTGGGTAAAGACTTCGCTGTCGACCAGCAGCAGCGTTAAGCCGGCGGTCGCCAGCGCGGCAGAAATAAAACGCAGTAGCCGCTGTGACATCACCACAAAGGTGAGCGGGAAGATAATCAGCAGGTAGGCGGCAAAAACAATAAAGCTGAAATGCCCCAACAGGCTGACGATGGCGTATACGCGCCCCAGCAGCGAAGAGGGCCAGTCGGTGACAAACAGGTAGCGGCTGCCCAGGCCCAGACTGAGTAGGATATTGAACAGGGCGAACCAGTGCCCCCAGCTAATCATCTGGGAGACTTTTTCACGATAACGCTGACGGTTTGTCACCATAAATAGTTTTTAATGCGCTTTGTCTTCACGAATAGAAGCCTGTAGGGCTTCAGCAAACGATCTTGCCAGTGTCTTCCGCTGGGCGGGAGAAATGCTGGTGTTGATCAGATTGGTTACCATATTGCCCAGCACCATCAGGGAAAGATCGGTAGGGGCATGGTGTTTTTCCAGTACGTTGACCAACTCTGTGAGCAGTTGTTCAACGTGTTCGTCACTATAACGAGATGATTGTGGCATAAAGTTGTGCTCAAAACCTGACAAAGTCACCTATCTTACCGTATAGGGCCGTGATTTTCCGCTCTTTTATCGTCGGTTAATGGTGCATTTGGTTAACGCGCGTGCGCCTGGCCGCCGCCGGCCCATCAGCCTTTGCCAGCCAATCGGGGCCGGTTTGTGATCGGATTTCATTGCAGCGGCCAGCCGACAGTGCTTGAATACGCGCTCAAAGAACAGGAGGATTTATCATGAGTCTGGATCTCGACCAGGTTGCTCTGCACCAGTTAGTAAAGCGCGATGAACAAACGCTGGACGTTGTGCTGCGCGATTCGCTGCTGCCCGCCAATGCCGCAGTAGAAGAGATGATGGCGGAACTGCATCGTGTCTATAGCGCTAAAAGCAAGGCATACGGCCTGTTCAATGAGGACAGCGAACTGGCGACGGCGCTGCGCAGTTGCCGGAAGGGCGATGAAGATTTTCTGGCGTTCAGCCGCGCTGCCACCGGGCGTTTGCGTGATGAACTGGCCAAATACCCGTTTGCTGAGGGCGGGGTGGTGTTGTTCGCGCAATATCGCTACCTGGCCGTGGAGTATTTGCTGGTGGCCGTGCTGAACAGCTGCAACAGTATGCGGGTTAATGAAGAGTTGGATATCAGCGTGACCCACTATCTGGATATCAACCATGCCGATATTGTGGCGCGTATCGATCTGACCGAGTGGGAAACCAACCCGGAGTCGACCCGTTACCTGACGTTTTTGCGTGGGCGCGTGGGGCGCAAGGTTTCAGATTTCTTTATGGATTTCCTGGCGGCGGCGGAAGGGCTGGATACCAAAGCGCAAAACCGCGGCCTGTTGCAGGCGGTGGACGATTATTGCGCCGATGCCCAACTGGATAAAAACGAACGCCAGGCGGTGCGCCAGCAGGTGTACAGCTACTGTAATGAGCAGTTGCAGGCCGGGGAAGAGATTGCGCTGCAGGCGCTTTCCAAAGAGCTGGAGCCGCACGGCGAAAAGGATTTTGTGCAGTTTTCCAGCGAGCAGGGCTACCAGCTTGAAGAGAGCTTCCCGGCCGATCGCAGCACGCTGCGCCAACTGACCAAGTTCGCAGGCAGCGGCGGCGGGATCAGCATTAACTTTGATGCCCTGTTGCTGGGTGAACGCATTTTCTGGGATGCGGCAACCGATACGCTAACGATCAAAGGCACGCCGCCGAACCTGCGCGATCAGCTGCAACGCCGTTTAACCGGCGGCGGCAACTAACCAAATATACTGGGGCGAATCGCTTCGCCCTGCTACCTGCTCAACCGGGTTTTGCCGGCCGGCAGGCAATAAAAAACGCCGCAGATGCGGCGTTTTTTATTCGGCGTCCCGAAAGCAAAGCTCGATAACGTTGCGATTAAACGCGAACGAAGTCGATGTGGGTCAGTTTTGGCTTGAACGCGTGGCGCTGAACAGCCTGAACTTGAACTTTGGTTTCTTTACCGTCGATAACCAGTACGATAGGTTCACCATAGAAACCAGGCTTGGCTTCCATGTTTTTCACAGAATCGTGATCCAGTTCGATGGAGATTGCAGCGTCTTTGCCACCGTAAACGATAGCTGGGAATTTGTTTGCTGCGCGCAGGCGGCGGCTCGCACCCTTACCCTGCTCTTGACGTACTTGTGCATTGATAGTGAACATTGTTTTTTCTCTTAAAAGAAAATTTACCCTGCTACAGGCGACCCAGTAACAGGTTCGATAACTCGCCTTTACGCCGGGAGCCCCGGGTAAAGCGGGCGGCATTTTAACGGAAAGCCGCCTCAAGGGCAATGAAAACCTGCCGGCGGCGCTTAGCGTAATTCGTTGGCGCGGCGGAAACGGCCCTGATAATCGAACACTTTTTCCCGCACCTGCCAGAACTGGCCGCGCTTGCGTGCGACGACAAAATCCGGATGGCGCAGCAGCGCCTGCTGTTTGAGCACGTCTTCGGCGTTTTGCCACGGGAACGGCACGCCCGGTGCGCGCTGATGCGGGCGCAGGAACAGCATCTCGAAAGCTTTACGCTGCGCCGGCGTTTGCAGGCGGAAACGCTCGCTGGTGCTGGTGCCGTCTTCGTCAAAGTAGGTGGCTTTCAGCCATTCGCCCTTGCCGTCGCGCCCGCTGTCTAACGCCATGCCGCCGCAGCGCAGCACCAGGGCATCTTTGAGCTTCAGCGCCGCCTTCAGCATGTCGTCCGGATCGACAAGCACTTCCTGGCACTGGTGGCATCGGCGTGCGGCGATGTCGTTTTCCGCCCCGCAGTGCGGGCAGTTTTTGAAACGGAAACGATAATCGCATTGTTCACGCTGCCCCTCGTCGTCTTCCAGCCATCCCTGGCAGCGCCGGCCATAGTGCTCAATGATGGCGCCGCTTTCGGTGCATTTTCCCCAGAACAGATTGGCGAAGCCGCAGGCGGGGCAGAACACTTGTACCGGCTGGCTGTCGCGGTGCGGCTTGCTGGCGCCGACTTCCGGCGTAAACAGATCGTGTGGATTGCCGGCATAATCGAGGATCAGGCAGTCTTTTTTACCGGGGGCCAGCCGCAAGCCACGCCCAACGATCTGCTGATACAGGCTGACGGATTCGGTAGGGCGCAAAATGGCGATCAGATCGACATGCGGCGCATCAAAGCCGGTGGTCAGAACGGCGACGTTGACCAAATAGCGCAGCCGCTGTTGTTTAAAGGCTTCGATCAACGCATCGCGTTCAGCGGCCGGCGTTTGTGCACTGACCAGCGCCGCTTCGCCGGCCGGCAACAGGCCATGGATCTCGCCGGCATGCTCCACGGTGGCGGCGAAGATCATCACTCCTTTGCGGTCTTCTGCGTATTCGACAATCTGTCTAATGATGTGTGGAGTGATGCGGTTTTGTTGTTTTAACTCGCGGTTGAGATCCGTTTCGCTAAACAGCCCGTTGCTATTGGCCTGCAAACGGCTGAAATCGTACTGCACGATCGGCATATCCAGGCGCTCCGGCGGTACCAGATAGCCGTGTTTGATCATATAGCGTAGCGGCAGCTCATAAATGCAGGTGCGGAATAATGTGCTGCCGTCGCCCCGGACCATGCCGTGATAGTGGTATTGGTAGATCCAGCCTTTGCCCAAACGGTACGGCGTCGCTGTCAGGCCCAGCAGCCGTAGCTGTGGGTTGCCGCGTGTGAGCTGCTGGATAATCTGCTGGTACTGGCTGCCGTCGTCATCGCTGATACGGTGGCACTCGTCGATAATCAGCAGCGAGAAAGCGCCATCGAACAGCGCCAGGTTGCGCGCCACCGACTGTACGCTGCCAAACACCACCTTGCCTGCGCTTTCTTTCTGCTGCAGGCCGGCGGCGAAAATATCGGCTTCCAGCCCGTAGGCACAATATTTGGCGTGGTTCTGCGCCACCAGTTCCTTAACATGAGCCAATACCAATACCCGCCCACGTGCGCGTTTGGCCAACTCGGCGATCACCAGGCTTTTCCCGGCGCCGGTGGGCAGGACGATTAACGCAGGCTCGGTGGATTTGCGGAAATGCCCGATGGTGGCTTCAACCGCTTCTAACTGATAGGGGCGTAGGGTAAATGCCATGAATGAATGCCGCTTGCTGGTCAAGGCCGCCGGGGCCGTTTGTTGCCTACAGTATGTGGGCATTGTCTCCCCGGCGGCGGAAAACTTTTCGCTATTATGCCTTCCCTGCCGCATTGGTGCGAATTTCCCTCACCCTAGCCCTCTCCCAGAGGGAGAGGGAACGTTTGGCGTTGGCGGTGAGTGTGGATAGCTGAGGGGGGATTTGCCCTCATCCTAACCCTCTCCCAGAGGGCTGTCTCTTATACACAAGTCTGTATTTTGTTGTTTTTTATAGTAATTATTTTAAGCTTATTGATAGGGTGCTCAAAAATAATTCCTTTAAAATCAGTTAACTAGATTTCTCAGATTACAGCTGTTTTTCTGCAATCTGAGATGTGTATAAGAGACAGCCCAGAGGGAGAGGGGACGATCGGCGTTGGGGTTGGCTATGGGCACGGGCGTTCCCTCTCCCGTTGGGAGAGGGTTGGGGTGAGGGGACAGTGGGGCAGTAAAAGCCGAGAGAACAGTAACTGCTGGGAGGCAGCGTTTTCCACCGTTATACTCGTGGCGGCACTATAGACTTTTACCGATCAGGCTGCGCCCGCCGTTATACCGCGGCGCAGTCTGGCACTTTCTGGCCCCGTCATGCACGGCCATGCAGCGGCGGGGCGTTGTGTTTTGGCAGTATGATCAACACGATCACAATAACGGCAGGCAAAGTAGACTCAATGCGACTGGACAAGTTTTTATCTCAGCAATTAGGTATCAGCCGTGCGCTGGTGGCCCGTGAACTCCGTGCAAAGCGTGTTACCGTGGATGGCGAGGTGGTGAAAAGCGGCGCCATGAAACTGGCGCCCGAGCAGGAGGTGGCCTTTGACGGCAATGTGCTCCAGCAAATGAATGGCCCGCGCTACTTTATGCTCAACAAACCGCAAGGCTATGTGTGCTCCACCGAAGATCCCGATCATCCGACGGTGCTCTATTTTCTTGATGAACCGGTGGCGTATAAGCTGCATGCGGCTGGGCGGCTGGATATTGATACCACCGGCCTGGTGCTGATGACCGACGACGGCCAGTGGTCGCACCGTATCACCTCACCGAAGCACCACTGCGAAAAAACCTATCTGGTTACGCTGGAGCAACCGCTGGCGGAAGATACCGCACAGCGCTTTGCCGCCGGCGTGCAGCTGCATAATGAAAAAGATCTCACCAAACCGGCCCGGCTGGAAAAGCTGGAGGATACCTTGGTGCGCCTGACGATCAGTGAAGGGCGTTACCATCAGGTAAAACGCATGTTTGCCGCCGTGGGCAACCGGGTGGTTGAACTGCACCGTGAACGTATTGGCGCCATCGTCCTGGATGACGATCTGGCACCGGGGGAATATCGCCCGCTGACCGAGGAAGAAATCGCCAGCGTTGGCGCCCCGCATTTGCAAGATTAAGGCGCGTTGCGTTTTCTGCCCGGCCAATCCGCCTCTGGCAGCATCGTGCTTGCTCTACCGGTATCCCGGCCATTCGCGCCCTTGCAGGCCCGGTAGAAAAATAATCCTGCTAATAAATTGCAGGCGAATCGCTGTATATTTTTTGTTAAAATGGCACCTGTTTAACGGGTGCTGCTCACCGGCTAACCATTTTATTTCTTTTCATACTCTACGCGTTATTTGTTTTTTTTAAATAAACATCAATATGTTATCTGGTTTTATTCAAGGTTCTTTATTGCGGTATGTTTATTTTATGTAAAAATATGGCGATTAAAAAGTAACGTCAATGCAAGAAAAAAGGTTGAGATCCAGCGATGAAAGGGGTACATATAACGCAAAAATGCGAGCTGAGTCGCAAAATGCCGTACAGGCAACGCGGATGATTGCCGCAGCGGCGAACGGCAAACGCGGGATAAAGGTTATTCTTGTGTATTAATTGTTACTAGTAAGTAAAATTATGGCCACTTGGATAATTCACCGCGGCTATACTTTAGTGAGTCAGTAACGCGTACTTCACTTTTCAACCTAGGGATTTCACGTGGACAGTATCCAACTTTCGGTGGTGCACCGCTTACCGCAAAGTTATCGTTGGCTATCGGGCTTTACTGGCGTCAAGGTGGAACCGATGCCGCTGAACGGCATAGACGAAGATAACAATCTGATTGGCTTGAAATTGCTCAGCCATGATGGTAGCGATGCGTGGCAGGTAATGCATCAGTTGAACCTGTCTTTGCAAGAAATTCAGGTCGATTGCGCCGTGGTGGAATGGGAAGGCGAACCTTGCCTGTTTGTTCACCGCAGCGACGAAAGCGCCACCCTCTGCCGGTTAAAAAACGTCGGAGCGGCGATCGCCGAGCCGGTGAGCGCTCAATATCCTTTCTAACCCCGCAGCGTTATTCAGCCAATTGCAGTAATTGCTGAGTATAGGCCGCCGTGGGGGCATTGAAGATTGCCCGGCAATCGCCTTGTTCCACCACTTCCCCCTGGCGCAGCACAATCACCTGATGGCACAGTGAGCGCACCACCTGCAAATCATGGCTGATAAACAGGTAGGCCAGCCCGTGTTGCCGTTGCAGCGATTTCAGCAGCAGCAGGATTTGCGCCTGCACCGATTTATCCAGCGATGAGGTGGGCTCATCCAAAATCAGCAGCTTTGGCTGCAAAATCAGCGCGCGGGCGATGGCGATACGCTGGCGTTGGCCGCCTGAAAATTCATTCGGGTAGCGGTGGCGCAGCGCCGGATCCAACCCCACTTCCGTTAGTGCGGCTATCACCCGCTGCTCGCGCTGTTCGGCGCTAATCTGCTGATGCACCTCCAACCCTTCGGCCACAATCTGCAGCACGTTAAGCCGCGGGTTAAGGGCGGAATAGGGATCTTGAAATACGATCTGTATCTGGCTACGGAACGGCTGCATTTGCTTCATGTTGAACTGGTGCAGCGGTTGGCCGTTAAACCAGATGGCGCCCCGTGAAGCGAGCAAGCGCAACAGGGCCAGCCCGGTGGTGCTCTTGCCAGAGCCGGATTCGCCCACCAGCCCCACGCTCTCGCCCGCCCGGAGTTCAAAGCTCAGGTTTTTCAGCGCGTAGTGTTCGGCAACGGTGCGGCGCAGCAAGCCACGTTTTATCGGGAAGCTGACCTGCAGGTTCTCCACGCGCAGCAACGGCGGTTCATCGCCGGGGCGGGCGGCCGGCAGTGGCAACGGTTCACCGACGTTTTCCGCCGCCAACAGTTGCTGGGTATAGGCATGCTGCGGCGCCTGGAATAGCCGATCACGCGCGCCTTGTTCAACGCATTGCCCCTGGCGCATCACGGCCACGTTGTCTGCCAGGCGGCGCACGATATTCAGGTTATGGGTAATAAACAGCAGCCCCATGCCCATTTCCTGCTTCAACTCTTGCAGCAAACGCAGGATCTGCGCCTGAATGGTGACGTCCAGCGCGGTGGTCGGTTCATCGGCGATCAGCAGTTTCGGCTGGGTCAGGGTGGCCATGGCGATCATCACCCGTTGGCGTTCCCCGCCAGAGAGCTGATGCGGATAATCTTTCAGCCGGCTTTTGGCATTGTGGATCCCTACACGGTCCAGGTAGTGAATGATCTCGCCGCGTGCCGCTTCACGCCCCATCCCACGGTGCAGCGCCAACACTTCGGCCAGCTGTTTTTCAATGGTGTGCAGGGGATTGAGCGACACCATCGGCTCCTGGAAGATCATGGCGATCTGGTTGCCGCGCACGTTGCGCAATGCGCTTTCTGGCGCGTGCAGCAGAGATTGGCCGCCAAACAGAATATCGCCGTGCGGGTAGACCACCGGCGGTGCGGGCAGCAGCCGCAGCACCGATAGCGCAGTTACGCTCTTGCCGGAGCCGGATTCGCCGACCAGCGCCAGCGTTTCGCCCTGCTCGACCTGCAGCGAGATGCCGTTGACCACCTGGCTAAGCTCGCCCCCCTGGCGGAAAGCGATGTGGAGATCCTCAATGGAAAGCAGTGGGGATGTAGCCATATTAATGCGCCTTGCTGGGATCAAAGGCATCGCGTACCGCTTCGCCGATGAAAATTAATAACGAAAGCAGCAGGGCCAGCACGATAAAGGCGGTGATGCCAAGCCAGGGCGCCTGCAGGTTATTCTTGCCTTGCAGAAGCAGTTCGCCCAGCGAAGGCGAACCGAGCGGCAGGCCGAAACCAAGGAAATCAAGCGAAGTGAGGGTGGTGATCGAGCCGCATAGAATAAACGGCAGGAACGTCAGCGTCGCCACCATGGCATTTGGCAGCATATGGCGGTACATGATCACCCGATCGGCAACCCCCATGGCGCGGGCGGCGCGAATATAGTCGTAATTGCGGGTACGCAGGAACTCGGCGCGCACCACCCCGACCAGGCTCATCCAGCCAAACAGAATGGTGATCGCCAGTAGCCACCAGAAGTTGGGCTGCACAATGCTGGACAGCAGAATGATCAAGAACAGCGTCGGCATGCCCGACCACACCTCGATGAAGCGTTGCCCCCACAGATCGAGCCGGCCGCCGTAATAACCCTGAATCGCGCCGGCGAAAATACCGATCAGGCTGGAAAACAGCGTCAGCGCCAGGCCGAACAGCATGGAAATACGGAACCCATACAGCACCCGGGCGAGCACATCGCTGCCGTTGCTGTCGGTGCCGAGCAGGTTATGGCGCGAAGGCGGGGAGGGGAAGGGCACATCGGTGGCGAAATTGATGGTGTCGTAGCTGTAGCGGATCGGAGCCCAGATTGCCCAGCCGTGGTTTTCGATCTGTTGCTGGATAAATGGATCCTGATAGTCCGTGGTGGTGTGCAACTGGCCGCCAAAGGTAGTTTCACTATAGTTGACCATAAAGGGCTGGTAGAAACGCCCTTCATAACGCACCAGCAGGGGTTTATCGTTGGCGATCAAGTTGGCGCCCAGGCTGAGCACGAACAACACCAGGAAAATCCACAGTGACCAGTAACCGCGGCGGTTGCTGCGAAAACGCGCCCAGCGCGCCTGATTGATCGGGCTTAAACGGCTCATTGGCGTGCCTCGAAATCAATGCGCGGATCGACCAGGGTATAGGTGATGTCGCTGATGATATTCAGCAGCAGGCCGATCAGGGTGAAAATATACAGTGTGCCGAACATCACCGGGTAATCACGCTGCAGGGTGGCATCATAGCCCAGCAGGCCCAGCCCGTTGAGAGAGAACATCACCTCAATCAGCAGGGAGCCGGTAAAAAACATGCTGATAAACGTGGCCGGGAAGCCGGCAATCACCAGCAGCATGGCGTTGCGGAATACGTGGCGATAAAGGATCTTTTTTTCATCCAGCCCTTTGGCGCGCGCGGTGATGACGTATTGTTTGCGGATTTCATCAAGAAAGGAATTCTTGGTCAGCATGGTTAACGCCGCGAAACCGCCGATCACCGTTGCCAGCACCGGCAGCGTAATGTGCCACAGATAGTCGGTGATTTTGCTGTACCAGGGCAGGCTATCGAAATTGCTTGAAACCAGCCCGCGCAGCGGGAACCAGTCGAGGTAGCTGCCGCCGGCGAACAGCACAATCAGCAAGATGGCAAACAGGAAGGCCGGGATGGCATAGCCGATAATAATCAGCCAACTGCTCCAGGCATCAAATGCGCTGCCGTTGTGAATGGCCTTGCGGATGCCAAGCGGGATCGACACCAGGTAAATGATCAGCGTGCTCCACAGCCCCAGGCTGATGGAAACCGGCAGGCTTTGGCCCACCAGTTGCATCACCGATGCGCCGCGGAACAGGCTATCGCCGAAATCCAGGCGCATATAATTCCACAACATGGTGAAATAACGCGTGTGCAACGGCTTATCAAAGCCGTAGCGCTGGGTGATCTCGGCGATCACTTCAGGATCCAACCCGCGCGAACCGCGGTACTGGCCTTCGCCCGCATTGCCGACGCCGGCTTTGGCATGGCCGAGCCCTTCGCCGCCGCCACCGCCGCTAAAGCCGCTGTGCTGGCCCAGCTCAATGGCGGCAATCGCCTGGTCCACCGGCCCGCCAGGGGCGATCTGCACGATGAAAAAGTTGATGGTGATAATGGCCCATAGGGTAGGGATCACCAGCAATAGTCTGCGTATCAGGTAAGCGGCCATCACCGGCTCCTTTAGGGCTGCTGTGCCGGCAAACGTGCCGCTTTGTTGACGTCATACCACCAGTTCTCAAAGCCAACGGCGTAGGTTGGGCGAATGGATGGCATGGAGAATTTGTCCCAGTAGGCGAAGCGATCGTGGTTGGAGTACCACATTGGCAGCATAAACATATTCCAGGTTAATACCCGGTCCAGTGCCCGACCCAGCGGCAACAGCGCGGCTTCATTCCCCTGGCTTTTCAGGATTTGCGCCAACAGTGCGTCAACCGCCGGATCGCTGACGCCCGGTGAGTTATAGCTGGAGTTGATGTAGTGGGTGCCCCAATACATCTCCAGATTGGCGTTGGGGAACGGCATCGCAGGATAAACGGTTGGCATCATGTCGAAATCGCGTTCACGCATCCGGCGGGTGTACTGGGTGGCGTCTATTTCGCGGATTTCCATGGTGATTCCCAGCCGCTGCAAATTGTGCTTGAAGGGAAGCACGTACTGGAAATTACTGCCGCTTAGCAGCATCAGTTCGAAGACAAAGGGTTTGCCGGTTTTGCTGTTGATCAGGCGCTGGTTCTTCACCTCCCACCCGGCTTCCTGCAGCAATTGGGTGGCCTTCAACAGATTTTGCCGATCGTAACCGCTGCCGTCGGTGCCTGGGGGCTGATAAATCTGGTTGAATACCTCCGGCGGCACCCGATCTTTAAGCGGCGCCAGCACCGCCAGCTCCGCAGCATCGGGGTAGCCGCTGGCCGCATAGGGGGTGTTCTGGAAATAACTGCGGGTGCGCTGATAGGCATTGTAGTACAGCGCTTTGTTCATCCAGTCGAAATCAAACGCCAGCGTGATGGCTTCACGCACCCGGCGGTCGGCAAAGATTGGCCGGTGGATATTAAACGCCAACCAGCGGGTATTTTGCGCCGCCTGGTTGGTTTCATCCTGTTTGATGATGTAGTTGCGTGCGAAGTTGCCCCCCTCGTACTGGGTCGCCCAGCTTTTGGGGGCGCTTTCGCTACGGAAGTCATACGCGCCGGCCTTGAAAGCCTCGAGCGCCACTTTGTCGTCCAGATAATAATCGTAGCGAATCGTATCGAAGTTAAAGCGCCCACGGTTCACCGGCAGGTTGGCCGCCCAGTAGTCACGCACCCGTTGGTAGGTGATGTATTGGCCGGCGCGGTAGCTGCCGACTTTGTAGGGGCCACTGCCCAGCGGCGGCGTAGCGAGCGGTTCACTGAGATTGTGATCTTTCCAAAAGCTCTCCGGCAGTACCCGCGTGCCAAGCAGGCTGAGCATTTTCTCCCTGTCGGTTTCCGGCAGTTCGATACGCACCACCAGGCGAGAAATCGCTTTGACCTTTACCCCTTTGTAATAGACACGGTACTGCGGTACGCCTTCGGTCATGAACTTATTGAAAGTGAAGGCGACATCGGCGGCGGTGATCGGGCTGCCGTCCTGGAAACGGGCGCGCGGGTTGATGCTGAGCTCCATCCAGCGCATATCGGCAGGGTAGCGTGCCGATTCGGCGATTAATGGGTAGTAACTGGCGGGTTCATCGTCGGAACTGGCGAACAGTGTGTCGTACAGATCGCCGGTGCCCTGGCCGGGAACCCCTCTGGAGGCAAAACGGTTAAAGTTGTCGTAGGTGCCGATAGCCGCCAGGCGTACGTCCCCGCCTTTTGGCGCGGCAGGGTTAACGTAGTCGTAGTGGGTGAAATCGTTGGAATATTTGGGTTCGCCGAGCAGAGCGAAAGCGTAGCTTTCATTGATGGCTTCGGCGTGCAGAGCAAAACTGCATGCCGCAAACGCCATGGCAGCAAAAACGCGCATCAACATATATACGGTAAGCTCCTGCTGTGTAAATAAAATTCGGCTGAACTGCTGCTTGATAAAATACAGCCTAGCATAACACCCGATAACCGCTTACAGGGTAAAGAAAATTAAAGATCGCGGCCATTTTGCCAGGCTTGGGCAAATTCGGTGAAGGCATGAAGGCCGAGCGGTTTGCTGAAGTAATAGCCCTGCATATAGTTGACGCCTTGTTCTTGTAAAAAGGCAAACTGCTCTGCGGTCTCGACCCCTTCGGCGATGGTTTGCATGTCCAGGCGCTTCGCCAGGGCGATCACGGCGTCCAGCACCGGGGTGGTTATGCTGTCCCGGCCGATGGCGTTGATAAAACCGCGATCGATCTTCAAATAATCCAATGCGAAGCGCTCCAAATAAATCAGTGCGCTGTGGCCGGTGCCGAAATCGTCAATGGCAACTTCAATCCCCTGGCTTTGCAGCCAGTTAAACACCGCCAGTGCATTGTCGGCTTCCACCATGCCGCGTTCGGTCACTTCGAACACCGGTTTGCAATGATTGCGCGCCATCGCCGCCAACAGCGGCTGTATATCCTGGCGGAATGCCGGATCGACCAGGTAGGAAGGGGGGAGGTTGATGCCCATTTTGGCGTTTTCCGGTAGCACCGGCGCCAACGTGGGGAGATCATGGATAATCAGTTCGAACAGGTGGCGGGTTAGTGGATCAATGAGCCCGTTGCTTTCGGCATAGGGAATGAATACGTCCGGCGGGATCAGCCCTTCCGTGGGGTGCCACCAGCGGATCAACGCTTCCATGCCCACCAGTGCGCGGTCTGTGCAGGTAAATACCGGTTGGTATTCCACCACAAACTCACCGTGGCGTATGCCGTTAAGCAACGCGCGCTGCGGGCTTTGGTGCAGCAGGAGCATGTAATAAGCCAGCACACTGATTAACACCGCCAGAACCAGGCTGCCTAGCAGGCTAAGCCGTATATCGTTCGATGTCAGGTTTTGGTTATAAAATACAACGGCCATCGGGTAATGTTTGATGGATAAACGATGGGCGTTGGCCTGGGGTAATTGTTCCACCGGTATTAACTGTGGGCTGAAAGTGGTCAATGCGCGGTTGCCCATAATAATCGCCAACCCCGGCGCCCGATCGTCATGTGAGGAAAACAGCAGATACGGGGCCAGATCGATATCCAGGGTTGCCAATACGCCGCTGTCTTCACTGCCCGGTTGCTGCAGCCAGATGGCGGCTACCGGTTTGTTCGGGACTATCGGCGTGCCTTGTTGCAACTTCATATCCAGCGGCTGGTGCCAGTTGATCTCCGGGTAAATTTCACGCAATTCAGTTGCCATTTCGCCGGTGGCGGAAGAACAATAGGCCACACCGTTTTTAATCAACAAGAAAGCGCGAACGCTGCTGGTAAAGGCCGCCTTGTAGGTGAGTTCTGGCGTGATTGACGCGCAGCTTTTTTGCGCCTGCGGCATAATTCCGCGCATGACCGACGTCAGTTCATTGAGGTAAGTTATGGCGTACTGATGCGTACGTTCTTCGACGGAGTGCTGGTATTGCACACGCAGTTGCTGAATCAGCAATAAAGCCACGGCGCTAAATACCATAAAGGCCAATAGGGCAATCGCCCCGCAGTTAAACAAATTGCGCCGCTTTTGTGAACGGTGCTGTATAAAATCTTGCTTTAAACTCATAAAACCATCCCCTGGTTAAGTATAAGGCTTTTTAATGTTCATCCAATAGACTTAATGTTTCCGCCAGCCTTTGTTATTTATTTGTATCAGTAATGATCATATTTTAGATAACGCATCACCACATCGACGGTCATTTGACGATAATAGGCCAGTTTTTCTTCCTCTGAGCGAGTGCTTTCGAATAACGTTTCGAAAGTATATTGGTTAGCAGAATAATGAAAACACAACGAGCTGATAATTCGGTGCAAATCCAGCGCGTTAACCTCGGCGGCAAAAAGCTTTAACTGTTTGCCACGTTGCAGGATCTCTTCCAGCGTTTGCAACGCGCTGCTGTTCAGTTGCCGGAGCTTCTCTGAACGGCGGGCATATTGCCCCCGTTGCATATTTTCCATGCTGATCAGGCGTATAAAGGCCGGATGGCTGGCATGGTAGTTGAAATTGGCTTCGGTGAGCTGGCGTATGGCCTCTGCCGGCGGCTGAGTGGCGAGATTCAGCGCCAGTTCGTCCTGGCGGATATGGGCATAGGCATATTCCAGCACGGCGATATACAGCGCCTCTTTGTTTTTGAAGTGATAAACCACCATCCGTTTTGTGGTGCCTGCCTGTTCAGCAATACGTTCCAGCCTGGCGCCTTTCAACCCGGCTTCGGAGAATTCGGCCAGCGCGCTGGCAAAGATACGTTGTTTCAGGCCATCGGGGTCGTTTTTACGCGGGTTTTTATGGGCGGTTTCACGGTTAATGTTCAATGCAGGCGCCATGACATTTATCTTTCAGCAAAGAGAGGGCTTCCATTCAATCTAAGAGCCTGAAGGGGAAAGTGCAAATATGCCGTATGGCAGGAAAATAAAAATGCCGCTTGGTGGCGGCATTTTTTATCGTTCAGGTAACGTAAAGGGGATGGCGTTAACTGTTGGTCAATACCCGCCGTGCTTCGCGGTAGCGCTTATTCCAGTAGTTGTCGTTCAGGCTCGAAATCATCACGCCGCTGCTGGTGGAGGCATGTACGAACTGATCGTTGCCTAAATAAATACCGACGTGCCGCCCGGTTGAGCCGGCGCGGAACAAGACCAGATCGCCAGGGCGAAGCTTGGTTCGCTGAATTTTCTTGCCGAGATCTTCTTGTTCATAGGTGGAGCGGGGCAGGTCCATACCAAACTGTTCACGGAAGGTGCGTTGTACAAAGGCCGAGCAATCAATGCCACGCTTGCTTTCGCCACCTAACCGGTAGCGGACGCCTTTCCAACTCGCATACTGATCCATGATTTTTGATTTGATATCAACGTTACGCACCATGGCTTCGAATTCATCCTGAGAGGCTTGCAGTAAAAGGCCATCGCGGTCATTAACTGCACGCATCTCAGTTTGTGCGTTATCAAGATTCGAAGTGTGGTTTGAACTACAGGCGGAGAGTATAACCGCAGCGGCGATTGCAGGGGCAATCCGCCAAATATATCTCAGGAACGGTTGAGATTTGACCATTATTATCGTTTTCCCTTTTTGTCCTTAACGACAAAAGTCGCTACCTGAAAATGCCAAACTGAACGAGCCTAATGCGCTGCTGCTGTATCGACAATCGGTTATCTACCAAAATGTGCTGGAACGCACATTTTTAGCGGATTTGAGGGCGAGCCGTGCTAAAGCAGACACATTACGCCCGAGATTACCGGAAGCTATAGGCGATTGCGAGCCTTTTTCACCCCTTTTTTATATGAATTTGTGATGTAACACAGCGGGATGCGTTATAACCGATTGCCAAATACCTGTTCGGTGGCTGGATAATAAACTACTTAATATTCAATTGGTTGTTTTTTATTCACGGCGACTGCAGGCGGCGAAGGGGGCGCTGGAAAATGCTTTAGCAAAACTTCTTGTTACAACATGGTCAAAAGTTAAACTTACCATACGGGAAGCCGCGCATTATCGCCATTACGGCGTAAATGGCGCCGCAGTGTCCTTTTTTGAAAAATGATTTTCCGGCCTGGGTGTTTACCCAGGCTCATTTTTATTGATATTGGATTGAAATCGTTTTGTTAAGGAAATGCTATTTTCGGGCGCAGCCTAATTATATCTAATTCAATATATAGATTAGGCCGGCCTTATGAATAACCGTGTGCGCCGGATTACTGCGGGCGATGTTTACCCGGCAAATGGTGGTTTAGCCAGCTAATCAGCTTATCACTGGCTGGCGTCATCAAGATCCAACTGATCCCCACCAATACCACGGAAAGCGAGCCAACGGCGATGTCGGTGAACCAGTGTGCGCCAATCATCACGCGCGGCAGTGAAAAGACCACGGCGATCAATAGTGCAATAACGAACGCCCACAGGTTGAAATAGCGCAGCATAAAGCAGGAAAAGATAATCAGCATCATGCCGTGATCGCCAGGGAAGCTATCGCTGGAAGCATCTTTGGTCGGGATGCCGGTTAATTCGCTGACGCGATTAATGTTATCAAAGGTCAAGGTTGGGCTGGCATGCTTAACCGGCAACAGATGGCCCAGTTGGTTCAATACCACCGCGGTGAGCAGCATCACGATGCCGGTCATGATCAGGCGGCGGCGGCCTTGGGCATCCTGTTTCAGGTAGAAGTATAAATACAACAGGCCCATGGCGAGCAGGGATATCATATCAAAGGCACGGTTATTGGTGAGCGCCACCAGGTGCAGAAACGCCGGATCGCTTGCCAGGTGCTGGTTGAAGAAGAAAAAGATGGACGAGTCCAGTGTAAACCAATAGCCGTGATTGGCCGGCAAATACCAAGACAGGAAAAGCGCAACCCCCAACAGATTGCACAAAAGTATTAACGGAAGATTATGGCGTGTCATGATGAAGCCTGTTGTGGGTTAAACAAATCTGTTTACGGTAAAAGGGTTAACTTAAACGAATCTTAAACAAAGACGACTGTAACATATTCCAGTCGGCATCATCGTTGTGGATCAATTCGATACGGCTATCCAACGGCGGCAACTGGCGTGTTTCGATATTCAGATCCTGCCCCTGGCGGTTGATCAACAATGTGCCTTCGGCGATGCGCACCACGGCTTTTGCGCGCTCAACCGGCGCCAGCCGGATCCATTCCATCATGCCGACGGTATCGAACTGCGTCTCTGCGTCAAAAATCCAACCGCAGCTGGAATAGCCCTGGCCCTGATTCAGCGCGCGCCGCCAGCGGGAGTGCTCAGGCAGGCGCAAGGCCGCCAGCCCCGGCGCCTTGCTATGCCCGTGGTGGTGGTGTGCATCGGGCAGTTTGGCATGATTGGTACGCGGCAGATCAAGCAACGCCACATCCATGCGGCCATGCTCAATCACATGCAGCGGGCGCTCTGTGCCGCTTGCTGTTTGCCAGGCATCCAGCGCGGTAAAATCCGCCGGCTGATAGGTATCGCTTTTGTTGGCAATGATAACGTCTGCCGCGGCCAACTGATCGCGGAAGTTCTCATTTTCCCGATAGCGGGGATCGTCCAGTTGGCGGGCATCCAGCAGGCAGACTGAAGCGTGTAAATCAATCCACCCGGCATAGGTATCCTGCTCCAGAATGGATAAGATCTGCTTTGGATGGCCGAGCCCGGTGGGTTCGATCAGCAGCCGGTCGGGTTTTTCCTTCTGCAACAGCATGTTCAGCCCGATCTGCATCGGCAGGCCATTGATACAACACATGCAGCCACCGGGGATCTCTTTCAGGACGGCGCCGCTGTCTGCCAGCAGGGCGCCGTCGATGCCAATTTCACCAAATTCATTGACCAGAACGGCCCAGCGTTGGTTTTCCGGCTTGCTGGCCAGCAGATGGCGGATGGTGGTGGTTTTGCCGCTGCCGAGAAAGCCGGTAATCAGGTTGGTTTTTGTCATTGAACAGTCCTGTTTTTAGGCTGCCGCCAGCTGCGATGCTTCATTGGATTGCGCCTGGCGGCAGCAAATTCGGTGCGTAATATGCCCTATATGAATACTAGTGTGGTAAGGCAAAACGTGCTTTTTCCCGCTAGGCGCTGCGCCATTGTTGCCGGTCGGAAAATTCCCAGAAAAAAAGCACGGTGCCAGGGTGGAAAGATTTTTACTGCTTGTTTTTAAATCACTATTTTACCGAACGCGATAATAAATTTTACGTTTCTACGATTATTCTGATAAATCTCATCTATAGTTAAAGAGGCTTAACAATAAGTGAGGTTGCCATGAATACCTGTCGGTTGTTAGTGATCGTTGGCGTATTGTTTTCATGGACGATGGCAAGCCAGGCGAAATCTTCCGGTACCATTTATTTTACGGGGGCAGTAGCGGAAAGCCCTTGTTCTTTCAAGGTATCGGCTACTGTATTGAAGACGACATGCTACCGTGACGGAAGCTATTTGCAAGGGCAGCAACGCACCTTGCAGAACCGCGATTTTGCCCTCGGAAACTTGCCGCAAAACCTTGGTTTTTCCGAAGTGTCATGGGTGAATCAACAGCAAAAACTTGCGATGATGACCATTACTTATAATTAAATCGCTTAGCTATGCCAGGCCGATAGTCCTGGCATAGCCCAATCAGTACCGCCGCCAGACGCCGCCCATACCCGGCTGGGTTAGTCAGCGCGGCCCATGTAGCGGCGCTCTGGAATATGAATGCGGATTTTATCGCCCGCGCTCAGGTATTCCGGCACTGAAATCACCAGCCCGGTCGACATGGTGGCTGGTTTGTTGCGTGCACTGGCGGAAGCCCCTTTGATGCCCGGTGCGGTTTCTACGATCTCCATATCCACCGTCTGCGGCAATTCCAATGCCAGCACCTGACCTTCCAGCGTGAGCACCTGCATCCCAGGCAAACCGGCTTCGGGAATAAACAGCAGTTCATCTTCAATCTGTTCTTTCTTGAAGATATACGGGGTGTAATCCTCTTCATCCATAAAGACGTACTCTTCACCGTCGATATAAGAGAAGGTGACTTTACGGCGTGAAAGGGTGATGGTGTCCAGAATATCGTCGCCTTTAAAACGCTCTTCCACCTTTAAGCCGGTGCGAACGTCTGAGAAGCGCATTTTGTACAATGTGCTGGCGCCGCGGGCGCTTGGGCTTTGCACATCGATGTCTTTTACCAGCAGCAATTTGCCGTTGTAGTTGATCGCCATGCCACGTTTGATTTCGTTAGCTCTTGCCATAACTTTTACCTGTGAAGGGGTGGTTTAAATAAGTTGCGACACGTTACTCGCGCCGCCGGTTTCAGGCAAGTACAACCCGCAAAAACCGTTGCTGGATGGCGAAGGTTTTACGGATTATTTGAACACCGGTAACAGGCCGGCAAGTTCCAGTAGATAGGCGGCGGCGTTAACCCCGCCGAACAGCAGCACCAGCAGGATCGCAAAAGCGCCGCCGGGTGTGCGGTATGGCGCCTGAGGAAAACGCCGGCGGCTGGCCCGTGCCATCAGTGCCGGGGTGATCACCGCCCAAACGGTGGCTGCCAGCCCGGCGAAGCCGATGGCATACAGAAACCCATCCGGAAACAACAGGGCGCCCAGCGTAGGGGGCGCGAAAGTCACCATCACGCTTTTACCACGGCCGGAGGGGCTATCGCTGAATTTGAGAAAGTCGGCAATATAGTCGAACAGCCCCAGCGCCACGCCCAGGAACGAACTGGCCAGCGCCATATAAGAGAATGCGTTCAGCGATTGCCGGACAGTGTGATCGTTAGCTACATTGCCCATTTGCTGCAACAGGCTGCCAATGTTACCGCCTTCGGCGATCACCTGTTTGAAAGCGCTGCGCGTGATATTGCCCTGAATCACGTACTGCCACAGGATGTAAATCGCCAACGCCAGTAAGGTGCCATACAGCAAGCTGCGGGCAATCGTGCCGCTGTCTTTATGATAGTACTTCACTAACCCCGGCACGTTGCCATGGTAGCCGAACGACGCTAGCAGGTAAGGCAGAGCGCCCCACGCATAAGGTAGGTAGTGGGCATGGCTATCGCTACGGTTGAAAAGGATAGCTGGCTGAACCTGCGTGAACATGTCGCCAACCGATATCACAAAGCTGATGATCATGCCGCCAATCAGAATGGTGCTCAGGCGATCGACAGCGCGGGTGGAAAGCCACACGATAAACGCGACCACGCAGGAAAAAATCAGCCCGCAAGCCGCCTGGTTGGTGTTGAAGGCACCGGCGAAAGTATGCGCGACGATCGAGCCGCCGGCGGAAATATAGGCATAGGTCAGGATATACAGCACAAAGGCAATCGCTATGCCATTAAGGGTGCTCCAGCCTTTGCCGAGCAAATCTTTGACAGTGGTATGGAAGCTGGCGCCGGTAGGGTAGTTGAGTGTGGCTTCCATGATCATCAAGCCGGAGAGCAGCATGCAGGCCCAGGTATAAACCAGCAGTGCCAACGAGCCGCTGAACCAGACGCCGGCCGTGACCACCGGGATAGAAAACATGCCGGCGCCGACTGCGGTGCCGGCAATAATCATGGTGCCGCCGAGAGCAGAGGGGCGGGTCAATGGCTGAACGGTGTCCATGGGCATGAGGTTCCTGAAGGTATCGAGTTGGTGATTGCTGTACTAGTTGAATGGTACGTGCGTGATTGGTGAGTGTAAAGACAATTTATTGCGTATTTTGTGCGTATCTTCCGTTGTTATTGTTTTTGGTGTGAGGAAGGCGGCAGGTCAGCCGATGATTTTTGTTACCACGCGGCAATCAGGGGCGCCGGCAATGGGGACGATGGAGGGCGTTCTGGTGCCGCACGTTGGGGAAGGATACCGCGAGGTGGAAGTTTCCAGCACCCAGCGTGGGATTATGCTGGCGGTAATATAGCGCCACTGCTATTGTCGCTTTTCTCTTACCACCGACCTATTGGAGCGCGCCATGGATTGCCGAACCGACTGTGGCGCCTGCTGTATTGCGCCTTCCATATCCAGCCCCATACCGGGCATGCCGAACGGCAAGCCGGCGAATACGCGCTGTATCCATCTGGATCAACACTGGCGCTGCGGCTTGTTCTATTCCCCACTGCGGCCAAAAGTCTGCGCCAGCCTGCAGCCCAGCCGTGAAATGTGCCACGACCACCGTGACGCCGCGTTGATCTATCTGGCCAGGTTGGAAGCGGATACCGCCCCTTAAGGGGCCATCGCGGCTAAACGTCTTTCAGCCGCCACATGCACAGCAACGATCCCATCACGGCGGCCAGTGCAAAATAGAACACCGCGTGATAGCTCCATATTTCTGCCGCTGCGCCGGCAACCGAACCGGCGATAATCCAGCCGACGCGGTTGGTATTGCTGTACAGCGTGGTGGCGGCACCCGCCTGGCCGGGCATCAGATCCTGGAAATAAAGCATACCGATTCCGGCCAGCACGCCGATGAACATCGCGTTCAGCAACTGTAAGGCAATCAGTTGCCATGCGCCGGTGATAAACAGCAGCCCGCCATAGAACAGCACGCCGGCAATCACCGCATAGCGCATCAGCAAGCGTTTGCCGGCGCGCTTGGCCAGCATGCCCGCCAGCAACATTGTGGGGATTTCCAGCCCGGCGGCGCAGCCCATTAGCACCCCGGCCAGTTTTTCCGACATTTGCAGCTCGTGCACGACATACAGCGGCATATTGATGAGGTACATGCAGTTGGCCGTCCACATCAGGGTGCAGGCCACAAACAGCAGCAGTGTATCGCGCCGGTTCCTGCGTGGCGCTTCCAACCGGCCGCCCGTCGGCGCCAGAGCCCTGGGCACGGACGGCAACGTTTTCCATACCAGCACGCCGCAGGCGATAAACGCGGCCGCGGCGGCCAGGTACATGATCTTGAAACCGAACCCCAGCGCCAGGGCGAAGGCCAGCGGTGGGCCGACCACCCAGGCCAGTGACACCTGTGCCCGCAGGATGGTGCTGAACATCACCGCCTCGCGCCCGGTATGATCGGCATGTTCACGCGCCAGGGCGAACATCTGCGGGTTAGCGGTCGATCCCAGGCTGGTCAGCACCACGCCGACGATCAACAACAGATAATAGCTGCGGTTCCAGGCGAACAATACGCAACCCAATGCGCCCAGCATGCAGCACAGGAAGATCAGCGTTTTGCGGTCCCCTTTTTTATCGGAGTGGCTGGCCAGGAATTGGCTAATCAGGATACTGATCACTGCACTGCCGGTAAAAAACAACCCGACCATGGTTGGGCGGGCGTGAACCTCGGTGGTCAGGAACAGGCTCAGCGTTGGGGTTTGCAACGCGCCGGCAATACCGGTGAGAAAAGCGACGATGATGAAAGCCAGCGAAGTAAGATCGGGTTGGCGCCGGGTGACTGCGGTTGTTGTGCGCATGCGATGGTTATTTGGCCAATAAAGGGAACGGACGCGCGCATCATACGCGCGTTGAAAACAAACCAAAACCGGTTTCAGCACGCTAAAACGTAAAGATATTATTCCTGCGATTAACGCCGCATGTTTGCCGCCAGGCGGAGCGAGTTATTGCGGGTAAACGCGCCCTGTTTGCCACAGTCGGATAGCATTGCGGCTGGCTTCAAAATGGGGCTCCGGCAGGGCATCGGGCCGGCACCAGCGCCATTCGGCACATTTGTCGGGTTCTTTCAGCACCGGTTCACCGCCCGGGTGCTGCGCCAGCATGCAGATGGATACCGTATGCTTGCCTTCCTGGCGCCAGGTTTCCAGGTTGTTGCTCACGCCAATAAATGCCGGTGGGGCAATCAGCAGGCCAGTTTCTTCTGCGATTTCACGCTGGGCGCATTGTTCAAAGCTTTCCCCGCTCTCCAGGTGGCCGCCGGGGATGGACCAATAGGGGGCATGTTTGCCGCAGCGTTTGCCCAACAGGATCTCGCCGTTTGCGTTAACGATGATCACCCCAATGCCTGTTAGTACCGCCATGTTTTCTCCTTCAGCAAAATTTCAGCGCTATGACTTATTTTGCCGTGTTGTTTAGCACGCCCTTAAGGAAAGTGTGCGTAAGGTCAAAAATATATCACGTCAAAATTAAGAAAACTTGCTTTCAGCCAGTGCTGGTCACACACTCTTTGAAACGTTTCAGCGTTACCTAACTGATTGGGTTGGTTTGTGTAACGCTCCTTTTTCTCAATAAAGCTGAAACGATTCAATTCGGCAGGAGAGGAGAGTCATGTTCCAGTTGTCACAGCAAGACATTCACCTGGGCGCTACCGCAAGCAGCAAACAGGACGCGATCGAGCAAGTTGCCGCCGCGCTTACCGCCGCCGGGTGCGTCAGCGCCGGTTATGTTGACGGCATGAAGCAGCGCGAATTGCAAACATCTACCTATTTGGGTAACGGCATCGCCATTCCCCATGGTACCACGGACACCCGCGATCTGGTGCTGAATACCGGGGTTCAGGTGTTTCAGTTCCCGCAGGGGATCACCTGGGGTGAAGGCCAGACGGCCTATATCGTGATTGGTATTGCCGCCCGTTCCGATGAGCACCTGGCGCTGTTACGCCAGTTGACGCACGTCTTGAGCGACGACAGCGTGGCGGAACAAATGGCGAAGACTACCTCGGCGGAAGAGTTACGCAGCCTGCTGATGGGCGAAAAACAAGCCGATGAATTCCAATTCGACGCTTCATTGATCACGTTGGACGTAGCCGCAGACAGCCTGATGACGCTGCAGGCGCTGAACGCCGGCCGCTTGCAAAAGATTGGCGCAGTAAACGCCAGCTTTGTCAGCGATGTGATTACCCGCAAACCGCTGAACCTGGGGCAGGGGATCTGGCTGAGCGACAGCACCGAAGGCAACCTGCACAGCGCGGCGACGGTAAGCCGCCCGGCGCAGGCGTTTGAAGAAGACGGTGAAAAAGTGGCGCTGCTGCTGACCGTTGCCGTTGTCGATGAACAACCGCTGACCGTGCTGAATTACCTGAGCGATTTGCTGCAAGCGAATAAAGCTGAACGGTTGCTGAACGCCGACGCCGCCGGCGTGCTGGCGCTGTTGACCAGCGACGTTGCCGAGCAAAGCGAAGTGCTGACGGCGGAATATGTGATCCATAACGATCACGGCCTGCATGCTCGTCCGGGCGCGATGTTGGTGAACGTGATCAAGAAATTCAACAGTGAGATCACGGTGACTAACCTGGACGGCACGGGCAAACCGGTTAACGGCCGCAGCCTGATGAAAGTGGTGGCGCTGGGCGTCAAAAAAGGGCATCACCTGCGCTTTACCGCCAACGGCGAGGATGCTGAAGCTGCGCTGAAAGCGATCGGCGAAGCAATTAGTGAAGGTTTGGGCGAGGGGGCAGCATGAGCAGAAGGGTTGCAACAATTACGCTGAATCCTGCTTACGATCTGGTGGGATTTTGCCCGGCAATCGAACGCGGTGAAGTTAACCTGGTGAAAACCACCGGGCTGCATGCGGCGGGCAAAGGCATAAATGTTGCCAAGGTATTAAAGGATCTGGGGATCGACGTCACCGTCGGTGGTTTCCTGGGCAAAGAGAATCAGGATGGTTTCCAACTGCTGTTTAGCGATCTGGGAATTGCCAACCGTTTTCAGGTTGTTCCTGGCCGCACGCGCATCAACGTGAAACTGACAGAAAAAGACGGCGAAGTGACCGATCTGAACTTCTCCGGTTTTGAAGTAACGGAGCAAGACTGGGAGCGTTTCGTCACCGATTCCCTGAGCTGGCTGGGCCAGTTCGATATGGTGGCGGTCAGCGGCAGCCTACCGGCCGGCGTGGCACCGGAAGCCTTTACCGACTGGATGACCCGCCTGCGCGCGCAGTGTCCGTGCATCATTTTTGACAGTAGCCGCGAAGCGCTGGTCGCTGGGCTGAAGGCTTCGCCTTGGCTGGTTAAGCCAAACCGCCGCGAGCTGGAAATCTGGGCTGGGCGGCCATTGCCGACGCTGCAAGACGTGGTGGAAGCCGCGCACGCGCTG
The DNA here is from genome assembly GCF_039540155.1 of Gibbsiella greigii. Taxonomy (NCBI): domain Bacteria; kingdom Pseudomonadati; phylum Pseudomonadota; class Gammaproteobacteria; order Enterobacterales; family Yersiniaceae; genus Gibbsiella; species Gibbsiella greigii. The sequence continues at coordinate 238,327 of NZ_BAABEM010000021.1, read as the reverse complement.
CGTGAACAGGGGATTGCCCATGTGGTGATTTCACTGGGCGCCGAAGGCGCCCTATGGGTCAACGCCTCTGGCGCCTGGATTGCCAAACCGCCGGCTTGCGAAGTGGTGAGCACCGTGGGCGCCGGCGATTCTATGGTCGGCGGCCTGATCTACGGCCTGCTGATGCGTGAATCCAGCGAGCATACTTTGCGTTTGGCCACCGCCGTGGCTGCACTGGCCGTTAGCCAGAGCAACGTTGGCGTGACCGATCGCCCTCAGTTGGCCGCGATGATGGCGCGCGTCGATCTGAAACCTTTTAATAGCTAGGACAGGAGGCAGGATGAAAACGCTGCTGATAATAGACAGTTCGCTGGGGCAAGCATCTGGTCACCTGGCGCAACGTATTTTGGGTGCCGCGACGGAGAAAGCCGGGCTGACGCTGGTCAAAACGCCAGCCGATGCGGAACTGGTGGTCGTGGTTGGCCAGGCGGCGCCCGCGGATCCGGCGCTTAATGGCAAAAAAGTGTACGTTGGGGATGCGGAACACGCGGTGCGTGAACCCGAAGCGTTCCTGAAACAGGCGCAGGCGGAAGCGAAACCTTACCAGGCGCCGCAGGCGGCCGCACCGGCGAAAAAGGCCGGCGGCCCGCTGCGTATCGTGGCGGTAACGGCCTGCCCGACCGGCGTTGCGCATACTTTCATGGCGGCAGAGGCCATCGAAACCGAAGCGAAAAAACGCGGCTGGTGGGTGAAGGTGGAAACCCGTGGCTCCGTGGGCGCCGGCAATGTGATCACGCCGGAAGAAGTGGAAGCGGCCGATCTGGTTGTGGTGGCTGCGGATATTGAAGTCGATCTGGATAAATTCGCCGGTAAACGCATGTACCGGACCACCACCGGCCTGGCGCTGAAGAAAACGGCGCAGGAGCTGGATAAAGCGGTGGCCGAAGCGGAAGTGTTCGAACCGCAGAAAAACAGCGCGTCTTCCAACGCTGGCGGCAAGGGCAAGAAAGAAGGGACTGGCCCATATCGCCATCTGTTGACCGGTGTGTCTTACATGCTGCCGATGGTGGTGGCGGGCGGTTTGTGTATCGCACTGTCGTTTGTGTTCGGTATTAAAGCCTTCGAAGTTAAGGGCACGTTGGCGGCTGCGTTAATGCAGATCGGCGGCGGCTCGGCCTTTGCCCTGATGGTGCCGGTTCTGGCCGGGTATATCGCCTTTTCTATCGCTGACCGCCCGGGGTTAACCCCAGGGTTGATCGGCGGGATGCTGGCCGTGAGCACCGGCGCCGGTTTTATCGGTGGTATCATCGCCGGTTTCCTGGCCGGTTATGTCGCGAAGTTCATCAGCAGCAAACTGCATTTGCCGCAGAGTATGGAAGCGCTGAAGCCGATACTGATTATTCCATTGGTGGCGAGTCTGGTTACCGGTCTGGTCATGATTTATGTGGTCGGTACGCCGGTGGCGAAAATCATGGAAGGCCTGACCAACTGGCTGCAATCGCTGGGCACGGCTAACGCGGTGCTGTTGGGCGCCATTCTGGGCGGGATGATGTGTACCGATATGGGCGGCCCGGTAAACAAAGCGGCCTATGCCTTTGGTGTGGCGTTGCTAAGCTCTTCGGTTTATGCGCCGATGGCGGCGATTATGGCTGCCGGCATGGTACCGCCGTTGGCCATGGGCCTGGCGACGCTGCTGGCCGCACGCAAATTCGAGAAGTCTGAGCGCGAAGGGGGCAAAGCGGCGCTGGTGCTGGGCCTGTGCTTCATCTCTGAAGGGGCTATCCCGTTCGCAGCCCGCGATCCGATGCGCGTATTGCCTTGCTGTATCGTCGGCGGCGCCTTGACCGGTGCGCTGTCGATGGCCTTTGGCGCTAAGCTGATGGCGCCGCACGGCGGGTTGTTCGTGCTGTTGATCCCTGGCGCCATTAGCCCAGTGCTGCTGTATCTGGTCTCGATCATTGCCGGGACGGTTGTAGCGGGCGTGGCCTACGCGATTTTGAAACGTGCGGAAGTGCCGGCTGCCAGCGCAGCGTAATCGCAGAACAATTTATAATATTTCCAAAATAATTCGGGTTGCAGAACATAAATACAAAACGGCTGTAACTTGAAGTATTAACGGATAGATTAATAATATTAATGCCATTCAGAGTATCTGACTGGCATTTTCTTTATGTGTTGTTGCACGGATTACGGCTAACAGAAAACAGCAAACTGCCCACCATCGTTTTGATTCTGTGAAAAACCATCCGGTGTCTATGGTAATTTCTGCTTACAGATTATCGTCTTTGCGATTAAATTTCATACTGCTACGATTAAATCGACGGATTTAGCGCTTCTTGTAATTCATGAGCAAGACGCAAAGATATGCACTTCCCATTACCAAGCGTAATAATTTAAACTAGCAAGGATAATGGTTTTCATTATCTTTTTTACTGTTTAGGGAGTAAATCGATGAAAGCAGCAGTAGTTACCGCGGATCATCAGGTTGAGGTGGTGAATAAAGAAGTTCGTCCGTTACGTCACGGCGAAGCGTTATTGAAAATGGACTGCTGTGGAGTGTGCCACACGGATTTGCACGTTAAAAACGGTGATTTCGGCGACAGAACGGGGCTGACGCTCGGTCATGAAGGCATTGGCCTGGTGACGGCCGTCGGTCCTGGCGTGACGTCGCTGAAAGTGGGCGATCGTGCCAGCGTGGCGTGGTTCTTTGAAGGGTGTGGATACTGTGAATACTGTACTTCAGGGAATGAAACCCTGTGCCGTTCAGTAAAAAATGCCGGCTACACGGTGGACGGCGGGATGGCGGAAGAGTGCATCGTCATGGCCGACTATTCGGTCAAGGTGCCTGACGGGCTTGATTCCGCCGCTGCCAGCAGCGTGACCTGCGCCGGTGTGACCACCTATAAAGCGGTTAAGGTTTCGCAGATTGAGCCGGGCGAATGGATCGCCATTTACGGTTTGGGTGGCCTGGGTAACCTGGCGCTGCAATATGCGAAAAACGTCTTCAACGCCAAAGTGATTGCGGTGGACGTGAATGACGAACAGCTCAATTTCGCCCGTGATATGGGGGCGGATCTGGTCATTAACTCCCGCAATGAAGATGCGGCGAAAGTGATCCAGGAAAAGGTGGGCGGGGCACACGCCGCCGTGGTGACTGCGGTTGCCAAAGCTGCCTTCAACTCTGCCGTTGACGCCGTGCGCGCCGGCGCGCGCGTGGTTGCCGTTGGCTTGCCGCCGGAGGCCATGAGCCTGAGCATTCCACGCCTGGTGCTGGACGGTATCCAGGTTGTGGGCTCGCTGGTGGGCACCCGTAAAGATCTGGCCGAAGCGTTCGCCTTCGCCGCCGAAGGCAAAGTGGTGCCAAAAGTCACCCTGCGCCCGGTGGAAGACATCAATGCCATCTTCCATGAAATGGAGCAGGGCAAAATTAAAGGCCGCATGGTTATTGATTTCAAGACGCGCTAATCGCCGGCCTGCTTTTATGCGGGCGGTTCATTAAAGTCGTGCTTTATCTAACCCAGCCAGCCGCGCGCCGGCTGGGTTAGCAAAGGGGAATGGCGGGTGCCGTGAACCCATTGCTTCCTCGTATTATTGTTGTGCTTTCAGCCAGGCAATCTCTTCCGCCCAAATATCCGGGTTTACCGTTTCAAGAATCAACGGAATATTGTCAAAGCGAGGATCGCGCATGATGTAGCTGAACGCGGTTTTGCCGATATTACCTTCCCCCAGGCTGTTGTGACGGTCAACGCGGCTGTTGAATTCGCTCTTGGCATCGTTGATATGCATACCGCGTAAGTAATGAAACCCCACCACCTCTTCTAACTGCCTGAAGGTCTTTTCGCACTCTTCCTCGCTGCGCAGATCGTAACCGGCAGCAAACGCATGGCAGGTATCAATACACACGCCGACGCGGCTTTTGTCTTCCACACCGGCAATGATTGCCGCCAAATGCTCAAAACGGAAGCCGAGATTGCTGCCCTGGCCGGCGGTGTTTTCAATCACGGCGGTGACGCCACGCGTTTTATCCAGCGCAATGTTGATGGATTCGGCGATGCGCGCCAGGCAGCGATCTTCATCGATCTGCATCAGGTGGCTGCCTGGATGGAAGTTCAGTAATGTCAGCCCCAGTTGCTCACAGCGTTGCATTTCATCCAGGAAGGCTTCGCGCGATTTTTCCAGCGCTTCCGCGACCGGGTGGCCAAGGTTAATCAGGTAGCTGTCGTGCGGGAGAATCTGTTCCGGGCCATAGTGATACTGCGCGCAGGCGCTTTTGAACTTATCGATGGTTTCAGCCGACAGCGGGGCGGCTTTCCACTGGCGCTGATTTTTGGTGAACAGGGCGAAGGCGGTTGCCTCCAGTTGGTGGGCGCGGATCACCGCCTGATCCACGCCGCCCGCAGCGCTGACATGTGCACCGACAAATTTCATTTTTATTCTCCTGTATGATCGGTGCCATTATGGCATTGATGGCGGCGAGATTGAATGGGGGAACAACGGGTTGCGCCCGCCCTGGTGGGCGGGCACGTTCAGGCATGCATCAGGTGTGAAATCCACAGGTTAATCGCGCCGCCGCCAATAATCAGCCAGATGAACAACAGCGTCGCCATCAGAATCGGCTTCATCCCGGCCTGGCGTACTGCGCCGATATGGGTAGTCAGCCCAAGCGCCGCCATCGCCATGGCCAGCAGCCAGGTATCGGCGGCGATCAGCGTATGCACAAGCGGCACCGGCAACAGTTGAAACGAGTTCAGGCCCGCCACGGCGATGAACAATACCGCGAACCACGGAATGGTAATGGCGGACTTTTCTGCCTGCATGCCGTTGCCGGCGCGGCTGATAAAGCCGGAAAGGAGCAGCAGAAACGGTGCCAGCATCATCACGCGGATCATTTTTGCGATGACGGCGGCATTTTCCGCATCCGGGCCGATAGTGTGCCCGGCGGCGACCACCTGCGCCACTTCATGAATGGTAGAGCCTGCGTAGATGCCAAACGTTTTCTGGCTGAAGCCGACCCATTGAAAGTGCGCATTGAGCTGGTACAGCCACGGGTAGACGAAAATCGCCAGCGTACCGAAGACCACCACGGTGGATACCGCAACCGCGACTTTGCTGGAATTGGCTTTCAATACCGGCTCGGTGGCCATCACAGCCGCCGCTCCGCAGATGCTGCTGCCTGCACCGATCAGCATGGTGGTTTGGCTATCCAGGCCGAACCACCTTTTGCCTAGCCAGCAGGCCAGCAGGAAGGTGCTGCTCAGCGTCAACGCATCAATAATGATGCCGGTGGCGCCGACGTCGGCGATCTGTTGAAACGTCAGGCGGAAGCCATAAAGGATAATGCCCAGGCGCAGCAGGCGCTGTTTGGCCAGTTGTACGCCGCTGTGGCAAACCGGTTGCAGCCAGGGGTAGAACGTGTTGCCCGCCAGGATGCCGAAAATGATCGCCAGCGTCAGGGCGCCAAGCCCCAGTTCCGCCACCAAGGGGATAGCGGCTGCCCAGACGGCGACTGCGCTGATTAACGCGGTTAGCAGCAGCCCCGGCAGCAGGTGGGTTGCCCGAAACGGCAACGTGTGCCGGCGGGGAAGAATATGGGTGATATCCGCAGCCATAGGTTCAATCCTTGTCTTATCGTTTACCCGTAAGCCTACGTTTTGGCTGTATAAAAGAGAAATTGATTATATGTTTATAATCTATCATTATAAGTGGTAACGGCATGGGGTTGGCGATAATCACCATGGGATGGCCGGGGACGGCGTTGATCACGAGACAGTTATGCATATCACACTGCGGCAGTTAGAAGTGTTTACTGAAGTATTGAAAAGCGGTTCAACCACCCAGGCTTCCGTGGTGCTGGCATTATCGCAATCGGCCGTCAGCGCGGCGCTGGCCGATCTGGAAGGGCAACTGGGCGTGCAATTGTTTGATCGCGTCGGCAAGCGGCTGGTGATCAATGAGCATGGCCGGCTTTTATACCCCAAGGCGCTGTCGCTGCTGGAGCAAGCGGGGGAGATTGAACAGCTGTTTTTGTGCGACGGCGGTGCGCTGCGCATTGCGGCCAGCAGCACCATTGGCAACTATATGTTGCCGGCGATGATCGCCCGTTATCGCCAGGATTTCCCGATAACCCCGCTGGAGCTGAATGTGGGCAATAGCCAGGATGTGATCGGCGCGGTGGCGGATTTCCGGGTGGATCTGGGGCTGATCGAAGGCCCGTGCCATATGCCTGAATTGGTGACCCAGCCGTGGCTGGAGGATGAGCTGGTGGTGTTTGCCGCGCCGGAAAGCCCGTTGGCGCACCAGCCGCTGACGCAGCAAACCCTGGCCGAAGCGCCGTGGATCCTGCGTGAACGCGGCTCGGGCACGCGCGAAGTGCTGGACCATCTGTTGTTGTCACGTTTGCCCAATTTCAAGCTGGTGATGGAGCTGGGTAATTCAGAGGCGATCAAACATGCGGTTCGCCATGGCATCGGCATTAGCTGCCTGTCGCGGCGGGTTATTGAGGAACAGCTGGCGAGCGGCACGTTGGTTGAACTGGCGATCCCGTTGCCGCCGCTGATGCGAACGCTGTATCTGATCCATCACCGGCAGAAGCATATCTCCAATGCGCTGCAACGCTTTCTGGACTATTGCAGCCTGTAAGCGCGGCTTATACGGGCGTTAATATCAGCGTTTTTTCTAATAATACCCCCCGGATTATGAAGCTATCTTATATCAGGGCAATGTTTACTAGTCCGTCGGCGGGTATTTGCTACAATCCGGCCTCATTTTTCGACGAGCAGTAGGGTTAGAATGGCTCAGCAGGATATAAAAATACAGGGGCAACAAGCACCCGGACTACGCCGTGAACTGAAAGCACGGCATTTAACCATGATTGCCATTGGCGGTTCTATTGGTACGGGTTTGTTTGTCGCTTCCGGCGCGACGGTTTCCCAGGCTGGGCCTGGCGGCGCTTTACTTTCCTATGCGTTAATCGGTTTGATGGTCTACTTCCTGATGACCAGTCTGGGTGAACTGGCGGCGTTTATGCCGGTTTCCGGCTCGTTTTCCACCTACGGCGCCAAATATGTGGAAGAAGGCTTTGGCTTCGCGTTGGGCTGGAACTACTGGTACAACTGGGCGGTGACCATCGCGGTCGACCTGGTGGCGTCACAGTTGGTGATGGGGTATTGGTTCCCGGATACGCCGGGCTGGATCTGGAGCGCGCTGTTCCTGAGCCTGATGTTCCTGCTGAACTACATTTCCGTTAAAGGCTTTGGCGAAGCGGAGTACTGGTTCTCGCTGATTAAAGTTACCACCGTTATCGTCTTTATTGCGATTGGCGTGTTGATGATCTTCGGCATCTTGAAAGGTGGCGAACACGCCGGCTGGCAGAACTGGACGGTGGGCGATGCGCCGTTTGCCGGTGGCTTTGCCGCGATGATCGGTGTGGCGATGATCGTCGGGTTCTCTTTCCAGGGGACGGAACTTATTGGCATTGCGGCCGGTGAGTCCGAAGACCCGGCGAAGAACATCCCACGCGCGGTACGCCAGGTGTTTTGGCGTATTCTGCTGTTCTATATTTTCGCTATTCTGATCATCAGCCTGATCATTCCGTATACCGATCCGAGCCTGCTGCGCAACGATGTGAAAGACATCAGCGTCAGCCCGTTTACGCTGGTATTCCAGCATGCTGGCCTGCTGTCCGCGGCGGCGGTAATGAATGCCGTTATCCTAACGGCGGTGTTATCGGCCGGTAACTCCGGGATGTATGCCTCAACCCGGATGTTGTTCACCCTGGCTTCGGAAGGCAAGGCGCCGCGTATTTTTGCTCGCCTGTCGAAAGGGGGCGTGCCGCGCAACGCACTGTATGCCACCACCGTGGTGGCCGGGTTGTGCTTCCTGACATCGATGTTCGGCAACCAGTCGGTGTACCTGTGGCTGCTGAACACCTCTGGCATGACCGGTTTTATCGCCTGGCTTGGCATCGCCATCAGCCACTACCGTTTCCGCCGTGGTTATGAGTTGCAGGGGCTTGATCTGAACGCATTGCCGTACCGTTCCGGCTTCTTCCCGCTTGGGCCGATCTTTGCGTTTGTGTTGTGCCTTATCATCACCCTGGGCCAGAACTACCAGGCATTTTTGGAAGACAAGATTGACTGGTATGGCGTGACGGCGACGTATATCGGTATTCCGCTGTTTCTGCTTATCTGGTTTGGTTACAAACTGACCCGCGGTACCCGCGTGGTGAAATACAGCGAGATGGAATTCCCAGCGTCCGAGGTGAAGTAATCACCGGCATCACGCGGCGGCCTGCCGCGTGATGGTTTCCCGTTTTCCTGTCTGTTTCACCGCCGCTGTGGTTAAACCACGATTCTCTATATAAGAACATGTTACCTGCGTTGAGCGGCGGTCAGGCTGATGACTACGATTGATAAGTATTATCCTTTCATTTATTGTTAGCGCGCTTTCCCGGTAAAACCGGCCCTTTGGGGCGCCGGTATGTCATTGTCGTAACAGGTATCCGAAATAATGAGCCTAACCACCGATCCCAGGCCAGATGTAAAAAGCTCGCCCGGCGCGCACGTCATGGGGCGCTATCACCATATTCTCCACCACCGTTTGTTGATCATGGGGGTGTTTGCGCTGGCGATTGTCGGATCGCTGTTACTGGATTTCACCATGGGGCCTTCCGGGCTTTCTCTTACTGCACTCTGGCAAACCTTGCTCGATCCCGCCGCGGCGGACGCCGGCACGCGGGTTATCGTATGGGACATCCGTTTGCCCTATGCGCTGATGGCGGTGGTGGTGGGCATGGCGCTTGGCCTGGCGGGCGCGGAAATGCAGACCATCCTCAATAACCCGCTGGCCAGCCCGTTTACGCTGGGGGTTTCTTCCGCCGCTGCGTTTGGCGCAGCGCTGGCGATTGTCCTGGGTATCGGTATCCCCGGCATTTCCGATCAATGGTTTATTTCCGCCAACGCCTTTCTGTTCGCCTTGTTTGCCGCGCTGATGCTGGATGGCATTACGCGCTGGACACGCGTTGCGACCTCTGGCGTGGTGCTGTTCGGCATTGCCCTGGTGTTTACCTTTAATGCTTTGGTTTCGATGATGCAGTTCATCGCCAGCGAAGATACCCTGCAAGGGCTGGTGTTCTGGACCATGGGCAGCCTGGCGCGCGCCTCGTGGGAAAAGCTTGGCATTCTGCTTGGCGTGTTTGCCGTGCTGTTGCCGCTTTCGATGATGAGCTCATGGAAGCTGACCGCGCTGCGCCTGGGGGAAGATCGCGCCGTCAGTTTCGGTATTGACGTGCGCCGCCTGCGGCTGGCGACGCTGTTGCGCATCAGTATCCTGTCGTCACTGGCCGTGGCATTTGTTGGGCCCATCGGCTTTATCGGCCTGGTGGCGCCGCATATCGCGCGCATGGTGTTTGGCGAGGATCACCGTTTTTATCTGCCGGCGAGCGCGTTGATCGGTGCATTGGTGCTGTCGATGGCGTCTGTCGCCTCGAAGAATCTGGTGCCTGGGATTATCATCCCGGTCGGTATTGTGACGTCGCTGGTGGGTGTGCCGTTCTTCCTGAGTATTATTTTGCGCCATAGGGGGAACGTCTGATGAGCGTTGGATTACGGATCGAGGATTTTTGCGCCGGTTATCCCAAGCGCCAGGTTATCCGCAACTTATCGGTGCCGATGTTGCCACGCGGTAAAATCACCGTGCTGCTGGGGCCGAACGGCAGCGGGAAATCAACCCTGCTGCGTTCGCTGGCCGGTCTGAACCCGGCGCAGGGCAAGCTGTGGCTGGATGGCGATAATCTGATGGCAATGCCGTTTGCCCGCCGGGCCGAGAAGGTGGTGTATTTGCCGCAATCGTTGCCGGCCGGTGTGCATTTGCACGTGCTGGAATCGGTGATTGTGGCACAGCGCGCTTCGGGCGGGCGCAGCCATGCCGGCAGCGAGGCCGAGGTGATGGCTCTGCTGGAGCAGTTGGGCATCGCTCATTTGGCGTTGAGCTATCTTGATCAGCTCTCCGGCGGGCAGAAGCAACTGGTGGGGTTGGCGCAATCGTTGATTCGCCAGCCTTCTTTACTGTTGCTTGATGAGCCGCTTAGCGCATTGGATCTCAATTATCAGTTCCACGTGATGGATCTGGTGCGCAGGGAAACCGGCAAACGCAATATTGTTACCATTGTGGTGGTGCATGATATCAATATTGCGTTGCGCCACGGTGACCACGTATTGATGCTGCAAGACGGTAATGTGGTTGCCGATGGGGCTCCTGAGGTGGTGATTACGCCGGAGAGTCTGGCGCAGGTATATGGCGTGCGCGGGCGCATTGAGCGTTGTTCGCGGGGAACGCCGCAGGTGCTGATTGATGGTTTGATCAATGAGTCGGTGATGTAATTAGCGTATTGCTGAAACCGCACTTTGTAACTCACCTGTAAGTGGAATTGCCTTGACTAGGGCGCGGGCTACGGTGCGACAAAAAGCCCGATAGTATGGCGACCAAAACCCTCTCGGTCAGGGCAAGGAACGATGCCGAAACCGTACTCTGTAACCCGCTGTGTCAGTGGAATTTCCCTAATCACTCCGCGTTTCTTTGCGGCAATCGCGCACGGCAATTGTCAGGGCCGCAGGCCCGGCCCCGACACCCCGGCCTGCGCTTAACATGGTCTGCCCGCTGCGCGAGTCCCCTCGCGGCGGCCCCGTCGCCGGGCGGGTCGGCTACGACAAACCTTCCTGTTTGTCTCGCCTCAATCGTCCGTCCTTGGACGATTGCCCCTGGCAACGGCGCCTTGCTCGGCAGCCCAAGATGCGCGCTAAACGTCAACACCCCAATCTATCGCCACCGGGAAACCTAACCACCAGTTTTGACATGGGTTAATCTCAAAGACGAGCGATTTGGTGAGTGGAGCACCGGTGTTGAAGCCATTGAAGGCGCCAAACAGCGTAACGCTTAGAACGTATACGCCAGCCCCACGGTATAACGCCGCCCATCCAATACCGTTTCATAGTTACTGTAATCAACCGTCTTATCCAGCAGGTTATACACCCCGCCATTCACCGTCAGCCGCTTATTCGCCTTATAGCTCACCCCCACATCAATAAAGGTATAAGACGGCGAACCCTTGCTCATGGAGACGCGGCTCAAATAATCCGAGGTTTTGCTGCGGAAATTAAGACGCGACCACACATCAAGATCCGGCGTGGCTTTCCAGTCGATAACCGTATTGAACATATGCTTGGGCATTTTGTTCAGCGGCTTGCCTTTCTGCACACCGCTTTTTTGCTCGGATTCGGTGTAGGTATAGTTGGCCGTCACTTGCCAGGCCTGGGTGATAACCCAACTGGCGTTGCCTTCCACCCCGCGAATATTGGCTTTATCCACATTCACGCGATCGCTGATGAAGTAATATGCCGTACCACCCAGATCGCAAACCGGATCGCCGTTGCCACTGTCACAGCGGCGCATTTCGGTGATCTTGTCTTTAAAATCGGTATTGAACAGGGTGAGGCCCGCGCTCATATCCTGCTGGTTGTCCCACATCACCCCGAGCTCTTCACCCAGGCTTTTCTCCGGTTTCAGATCGGGGTTGCCGACGATAATGGATTTCCTGCCGCCGCCGGTGATCTGGCCCCAGTTGGCCGATGCCATGCGCAGATCGGGCGAGCGGTAACCAGCGGAAACGCCGCCTTTCAGCGTCCACTGTTCGGTTAAGTGCCATACGCCATACATGCGCGGCGTCCAGTGGCTGCCGTAGTTCTGATCATTATCCATACGGATGCCGCTGGTGAGGGCAAAATCATTGGTCAATGCCCATTCGTCCTCAGCGAACAGCGCCCAGCTCCAGCGCGTCAATTTACTCAAGCCATCGGCGGATTCCAGCTGGTTGCCGCCATCGTGCAGATCTTCGTAGCGGTATTGGCCGCCGATGCTGAACAGATGGCTGCCCAGATCCAACTGGGTTTGGGTGTTGAATATGGTGTTGTTCAGCTTCATATCGCGCCCGGGGTTGGTGGTTTCTTCGCGCTGAACGTAGCTGGTGGTAGTGCCAAAATCGTAATAGCCGTTATGGGTAATGGCGTAGTTAGTGCGGGCATAAAGGCTGTTGCTGGCGCTGTTTGGCGTGCATCGGCCGTTGCGGCAGTTTTCCGCCGCCATGGAAAACCCCGGCGTACTGTTGCGATCCTGCAATGAACGGCCGATTTCAAAATCAAACTCGTTTTTTTCATCCGGCGTCAGGTTGAAGACGGCGGTGCCGCTGCGCATACGTTGTTCGTTATAGCCGTTGATGATGCGATCTTCGGCCCGGCGTGATAACAGGCCGTTGACGCGCAGGCCGAGCAGCCCGTCAATCAGCGGGCCGGAGGCGTAAGCATTGGTCTGGAACTGATCGCCGGCGGCACTACGCTCCTGGAAGGTGGCGTCGCCGCGCACCGACGCCAGCCAGCTTTTGTTATTGGCGGTTTTGCGGGTAATGATATTGATAACGCCGCCCATGGCGTCGGAGCCGTACAGCGAAGACATCGGCCCGCGCACCACTTCAATGCGTTCAATCGCTTCCAGTGGCGGCAGCCAGCCTTGTTCTATGCCGGCATTGTCGCTGTTGGGGCGGGTGCCGCGGGTGTCCACGCGTTTCCCGTCGATCAGGATCAGCGTGTACTTGGAAGACATACCGCGGATGCTGATATCGCTGCTGCTGGCTCCCCCGGTAACCACCACACCCGGTACGTCTTTCAGCGCATCGGTAATATCCCGGTAGGCTTTATTCTCAATCTGCTGGCGCGGGATCACTGAAATCGACGCGGCGGAATCTTGAATCCGTTGCTGGAAGCCGCTGGCGGTGATCACCATGGTGTCTTCCTGGGCGGCATAGGCGCCGGTGCTGGCGAGCGTTGCGATAAGTAATGCCCCGATTTTGTTCTCGTTTAGCTTGTCCATGTTGCTAATTTCCTGGCTTGAGGGGAAAAAATCCCTGTTAACACATTACGTTAAAGTTTGATTGTGGCGTTCGCTGCGTGCGAGCGATCTCCACACTGTGCGTCTATTGCAAAGGCATTGTAAGCAAATAGAAAAGAATGTAAACACAAATGATAATCACTAGCATTCATGTGTTTATTGGGCGATCAACGTAGCCGCCAGAGTGAGCGGTTGGGTATGAGTGGGGGAAGGGGGCTTGCAGGGGAAGGCACGGCTGGGCGCCGTGCCGATAAGATTAGCGTTTCTGGATATAGGTGATTGCCAGCGCTAGTGCCAACACCAGCCCCTTGATGATATCCATGGCATAGTAGGGTACGGAAAGCATGACCAGGCCGTTTTGCAATACGCCGAGGATCACCGCCCCCACCAGCGTGCCCAATGCGTTGGGTTTGCCGGAGCCGGCCAGTGAGAAGCCGATATACGCCGCGGCGACCGCATCCATCAGATAACCGCCGCCGGCATTCACCTGCGATGAACCGATACGTGACGCGAGCAGAATGCCGCCAAGCGCCGCCAGCAGTGAAGATATGATGTAAGCAATAACCCTGTAACGCACGGTACGGATGCCGGAAAGGCGCGCCGCTTCCGGGTTGCCGCCGATGGCGTACATGCGGCGGCCGTGCTTGGTCAACGACAGGAACAGTTGGATCACAATGGTCACCGCCAGCATGATCAGCACAATCACCGGCACCTGCCCCAGGCTGGAAAACACCGCCGGGATCACCCCTTCCGCCATATCGCCGCTTGGCAGCACCATATTCTCGGTGATGGAACCGCCGTAGCTGTAGGTCATCGCGACACCCTGGATCACGAACAGGCTGGCGAGAGTGGCCAGCATATCCGGAATTTTCAACACCACGATCAGGAAGGCGTTGAACAGGCCGACCAACATACAAATCAGCAGCGTCAGCACAATGGCGCCGGTAGTGCCGAAGCCGTACCAGACGAACAGAGAAACTACCAACGCATTGGCCAGCGACGCGGTGGAGCCCACCGACAGATCGAACCCGCCGACAGAAAGCGAAATGGACACGCCGATAGCGATAACGGTGACGATGGCGATCGAGCGCAGAATATTGATGATGTTGTTAGGATCGAGAAAATTATCCGAAGCCAGCCCGAACAGGGCAATCAATACGACAACGGTGAGTAACATTCCCCATTTATACAAAAATTCAAACAGTTGGTGGCGCCACGGCAGCGCCCGCTGCAGGGATGATTCTTTACTCACTCTGGTTTTCCTCCGGTGGAATATAATAATAAGGTTTCTTCATCAATATCGGCGGCGTTCACTTCCGCCACCACGCGGCCATCCCATAGCACGCAAATGCGATCGCACAGCCCAACCAGCTCAGAGAACTCGCCGGAGGCATAGATAATGCCTTTGCCGGCTCGCGCCAGGCCGTCGATCAGGGTAAACAGATCCTGCTTGGCCTTGATATCCACCCCTTTGGTGGGCTCATCGAAGATCAGCACGTCGGCACCGCCGCGCAACCATTTGCCGATCGCCACTTTTTGCTGGTTCCCGCCGGAAAGGCGTGCCAGTTTTTGCTGTGGCCCCGAAGCGCGTACCCCAAGGCGCTGCATAATGTCCAGCGCCCAGCGCAGTTCCCGACGGCGGCTGAACAGGCTCCAGCGTGAAAAGCTGTCGTCGGCGCTGACGCTAAGGTTCATTGGGATCGCTTCATCAATAAAAATGCCTTCCTTGCGGCGCTCTTCCGGCACCAATGCCAGCCCTTGCGCGACGGAATGGTGTGGCGAACGCGGCGCCCAGGCTTTGCCGTGCAGTTCGCCTTGCGCCACATTGGCCTGGCTGGCGCCGAACAGCGCCTTGCACAGCTCGGTTTTTCCTGCGCCGGCCAGGCCGGCGATGCCGAGAATCTCACCTTTATGCAGCGTCAGGGAGACATCGTCCAGCTTGTCGCGATCGTTCAGCCCGCTGACTTGGAGCAATGGTTGTGAACCATGCGGCGGCCGGCGCGGTGGGTAAATATCGTCCAGACGGTGGCCGAGCATTTTTTCCACGATCTGTTCACCGCTCAGGCCGCGCATGGCGTCTTCGCTTACGTGGCGCCCGTCGCGCAGCACCGTGAGCCGATCGCAGATTTCGCTCAGCTCATGAATACGGTGCGAGATAAACACGATGCCGATGCCTTCGGCGCGCAGGCGGCGTACAACCTTGAACAGGCGTTCGCTTTCAGCGCGATCGAGCGGGGCGGTGGGTTCATCCAGCACCAGAAAACGGCAGCGGTGCGACAGCGCGCGGGCCAGCAGCACCTGCTGTTTTTCCGCCAGGGTGCAATCGGCCAGCGGTTGGCGCGGGTTGATGGCCAGCTCAAGCTGGCCAAGCAGCGAGCGTGCCTGTTGGTGTAATTGCTTCCAACTGAGCAGGTGGCCCGGCTGATTCAGCCAGTCCAGCATGATGTTTTCCGCAACGGAGAGCGTTGGGATCAGGGCGACGTCCACTTCTTGCTGCACCACGTGAATGCCATGGCGCCGCGCCTGCTGCGGTGAGTGAATGTCCACCTTTTCACCGTCGATGAAAATATCGCCCTGATAGTGGCTGTAGGCCCCGGACAGGATCGACATCAGCGTGGACTTCCCCGCGCCGTTTGCGCCAATCAGCGCATGGGTCGAGCCGCCCTGCAGGGTAAAATCGACATTTTTCAGCGCGTTAAAGCCGGCGAAGGCGATGGAAATATTGCGCATCTCAAGGCGTGCTGGCGTTACGGTTGGCATAATGTACTTAAAGACGTTTAGGTGTTTAGATGGCTAGAGAGCCCTTTTTTAACACAGATTTATTTTTTAGCAATAAACTAAATGATCTAACGAAGATAAAAGTGGTTATGGTGGTGTAAAAGCTCGTTTCTCGAACGATTGGCAGCATAATCTGAGCCGGCTCCGCGGCGGCGCTGATCCAATGAGAGGATAACCAGACGAATCGTTTGCCCGTTCGGATGTTTCCCAGACGAACGCTAAAAGAATAGCGGTTGTCTGTTTTATCGATCTTGCCTTCCGGCGCTTTTCTGGTGCAAAATACCCGCCATGCAAATAACCGACGCCTTAAAGCGTCGGTTATTTTTTTGCATTTGCGTTCTGCAACCATGTGTTTCATTCATAGAGAGGCCGGACTGAGAGCCGGATAGATAAACCGTTTTGTGCGCGATCAACCAAAACTTCATGATCGCCACTATTGAGGAATAAGTAAGATGGGGCAATTTTTCACCTTAGCGCCGGTACCCGCCGGATCCCGCTGTGTCGGCAGCGATTATGGAGCAACTCAGGCCGCTTTGCGCTGTTATCCAGCGTCAAATACCCCTCTTTCAGCATTGGTTCGCACGTTGCGACGTTTCCCTGCTGCCTTAAGTCTTGGCGAGTCGACTCTGCGCAAGGTTGAAGGTCAGGGAGGGCTGAACAATGTCCGATAACATCTGCACCGCTGCACCGGAACAGCGCGCGACGCTGCGTAAATCTCTGACGTTGCTGCCTGTGGTGATGATGGGGCTGGCCTATCTGCAACCGATGACCATCTTCGATACCTTCGGCATCGTTTCCGGCCTGACCGATGGCCACGTTGCCACCGCCTACGCTTTCGCGCTGTTGGCGATTCTGTTTACGGCGGTCAGCTACGGCAAACTGGTGCGTAAGTTCCCTTCCGCCGGTTCTGCCTATACCTATGCGCAGAAGGCCATCAGCCCGCACGTGGGCTTTATGGTGGGCTGGTCATCGCTGCTGGACTATCTGTTCATGCCGATGATCAACATCCTGCTGGCGAAAATTTACCTTGAGGCGATTTTCCCAGGCGTGCCGTCGTGGATTTTTGTCGCGGCGCTGGTGGCGCTGATGACCTTCTTTAACCTGCGCGGCATTAAGCTGGTGGCTAACCTAAACGCCATCATTGTGGTTGTGCAGGTGGCGATCATGGTGGTGTTCCTGGGGCTGGTGATCAACGGTGTGTCACATGGTGAAGGGGCGGGTACCCTGGTGAGCAGCCGCCCATTCTGGGGCGAGGGCGCACACGTGGTGCCGATGATCACCGGTGCGACCATCCTCTGCTTCTCTTTCCTGGGCTTTGACGGCATCAGCTCGCTGTCTGAAGAAACCAAAGACGCGGAAAAGGTGATCCCGAAGGCGATCTTCCTGACGGCGCTGATCGGCGGCATCATCTTTATCGTGGTGTCTTATTTTGTGCAGCTGTATTTCCCGGATATTTCACGCTTTAAAGATCCGGACGCATCGCAGCCGGAAATCATGCTGTACGTGGCCGGCAAGTTCTTCCAGTCGATCATTCTGGTGTTTTCCTGCGTGACCGTGTTGGCTTCCGGCATGGCGGCGCACGCGGGCGTTTCCCGCCTGATGTACGTGATGGGCCGTGACGGTGTGTTCCCATCGCGCTTCTTTGGCTATGTACACCCAACGTGGCGTACGCCGGCCTTGAATGTGCTGCTGGTGGGGGTGATTGCGCTGTCTGCCGTATCGTTTGATTTGGTAACGGCCACCGCACTGATCAACTTTGGCGCGTTGGTGGCGTTCACCTTCGTCAATCTGTCGGTGATTTCTCAGTTCTACATTCGCGAGAAACGCAACAAAACGTTGAAGGATAACCTCAACTATCTGGTGCTGCCGGTTATCGGCGCGTTGACCGTGGGTGCGCTGTGGCTGAACCTGGAAAGCAGCTCGATGACGCTGGGCCTGGTATGGGCGGCGATCGGCCTGATCTATCTGGCGTTCGTTACCCGCAGATTCCGCCTGCCGGTGCCGCAGGCAAGCGAAGATCTTGCCTGATCGCCATTGATGAAACAGCCCGGCGTGCGCCGGGCCGTATTTACGTAGCAAGGGGCCTGCTGAGCAGGCCCTTTTTGTTACTCCACCAGTTCACGGCCGTAGTCAAACAGCGCTTTCAGCAGCGCCATTTTTTCCTGATCGCCTTCATACAGGTTGTATAACGCTTCCAGTTGTAGCACATAGGCTTGTACTCGCTCCGGCGTCAGCACGTCCCGGCGGTGTTGCAACCAGCGGCGCTGCTCGGCGTCATCCAGCGTTTTTGGGTAGTTGCGCGCGCGGAAGCGGAACAGCAGTTCCTGCATCCGGCTGTCGTTGAAGGTTAAATCCAGCGCCGGCAGGTTTTGCGGCAGCGTTTGCTGGATAATGTTCATGGCAGCCTTGTCGGCATCACTGAAGAAACCGTCATACAGCCGGGCATCAACGTCATCGGGTGGGGTAAACGGGGCCGCCTCGGCATACAGCGCCACCACTTTTTCCCGCACCTGAGGATGCTGGCGCAGGGTTTGCAGGTTGTTCAGGCAGGCCTGGCGGTCAATGCCCAGCCGCTTGGCGTTGGCCGGTAACAGCGTTTTTGCCGGCGCCAATACCGGGCATTTGTTGATGTGCACCAGTTTGATCGGCACTGCGGCCTGGCCGTCTTCCAAGCGATCGCGCCGGGTATAGAGCCGCTCACGCAGTTGATCGGCGTCCAGCTCCAGCAGCGGGGTGATGTCGCTGGCCAAATCGCACATGATCACAGCGTTTTTGTTTTCCGGGTGCCAGGCCAGCGGGGCCACCCAACTGGTGTTGCCGCGTGCGGCGCCAAACATGCCGGAAACGTGTACCAGCGGCGCCATCTCCACAATATCGATCAGCGTGTTCAGCTTATGCTTGCTGCGATGCTGCAGCAGGTAATCAAACAGCCGCGGCTGCGCCTGCTTGACCAGTTTTGCCATGGCGATGGTGGCGTACACATCGGACATGGCATCATGCGCATGTTCGTGTTCAATCCCGTTGGCCTGCGTCAGGTGTTCCAGCCGGAAGCTGGGGAAGCCGTCTTCGTTTTCCGGCCAGACAATGCCGTCTGGGCGCAGCGCATAGCAGGCACGCATCACATCAAGCAGATCCCAGCGTGAATTGCCGTTCTGCCAACTGTAGGCATAGGGATCATAGAAATTGCGGTAGAAGATGTTGCGGCTGACTTCATCATCGAAACGGACGTTGTTATAGCCCAGAACACAGGTGTTGGGCTGGCTGAAAGCGGCGTGGATCTGCCGTGCGAACTCCGCTTCGTTCAGGCCCTTGGCCAAGGCTTCCTGCGGCGTAATGCCGGTGATCATCACGGCTTCCGGCTCGGGCAGGTAGTCGTCTGATGGCGCGCAGTAAATGACCAGCGGATCTTCAATGATGTTGAAGTCCATATCGGTACGTACGCCGGCAAACTGGGCCGGGCGATCCAGCGCCGGACTCTTGCCGAAGGTTTCGTAATCGTGAATGTAGAATGTGGCCGGTACCTTGCTACTCAACGTGTTATCTCTTCAGTGGCGGAATGCATATGCGCCTATTGTAACCTCACCATGCCTGATGCCAAGTAAAGCCGCACCAGCCCAGAGAAACGTTAGTCTTTCAGCGATGGCGTAGTGCGGTATTTCTTGAGTTGCTGGTGAAAGTAACTGCGCAAATGCGCTGGAACCTGTTTCTCGGCGGTTTTCAGGTTGGATTCGTGCCCATAACGTTCGTGATAGGTCACTGTCAGCGCGAGCAAATCAGCCGCGACTCTTTCATCTTCGGCTTGTGGCGAGCGATCCTTGTCTTTATCCATTGTATTCATCTCCCGTTCGCTAAAGAGAATATTCCATTGTTAGTGTGATACGTTGCAATTTGGCGAATGCCTCCTCGTTAATGGTCAAAATATACCGCAGATGAAGAGCAAACCGCTGACGATGGCCAACCAAAACGATGAGCAAATAATGAGTATGCCTAACCACACTTTCATGTTCATGTTATTTCCTTATAACCGAAAGCCGCCATAGCGTAGCATTACCTCACTATTGCTGGCTGTTGCTAGCCAGAATGATGGGCAAACAAGGATGCCGCCTGATAGTCATTCATTGAATGCGTTGTTGTTATCGTCTTATGTTGGTAGTGGTGCGTAGTTTCAAAAATATGTTGCTGAAGCATAAATAGGCTAGCAAACACCGTTAACCAAAACAAGGCACACAAGGCTAACATACACCACCAAACCCTGCTGTTGTAGCTCATTAGAGGCTCCTTGGCGAGAGATGATTTAAATTTCCCGCTAATTAAAACACAGGAAACCTCAATGCGGACTAAACATCGGCGGGAAATGCATAATCAATACCTATCATTTTGTTACTTATCATTCACCATTGTAATTTAATATAATTTTATCTGAGGTTATTTGTTTTTCTTTAAAGATAGGTCAATTTGCAGGGGGACGGGATATTCACCGGCTTACTTGTTAATGGTTAAATTAATATTTTGCTGTAACTTGTCTGTGTTGATTTATTATCTTTTATTGCAGGTTTTTTACCGTTTTATTTCTGCTGTAGAGGGGGAGGGGGTATCGTGCTATTTACGACGGGTATTGTTGTGAAGAAAAAAGTATAACTTGGCTGGCAAGTTGTGATTAAACGTATCAATTCTCTTTAAAATAACGCGTCATCCTGGTGAATCCCGGGGGGATTCACCAGGATGACGACGACCAGAAAACCCGGCCGAGCACCACCAGTTGATCTCTACGCTGCGCATAGCTTAGGTATTCATCCGGGTATTCCGCCTGATTGAATGAGCGGATCAGCACGCCGCCGTCCGGTTGTACAAGCAGCATTTTAACGCGCAGCAGGTTGCCGTGGCGAATGGCGTAGGTTTTGCCGTCGCGGATGCGAGTATCGGCGGTATTGATGCCGACCACATCGCCATCCTGCAGGCGTGGCTCCATGCTGGAACCGCAGATGCGGATAATGCGGGCGGCATTCACCGCCACCCCCATTTTGTGCAGATAGTAACGGCGGAAGATCAGCGAAAACTCCTCGCGGTCGATCAGCTCGTAACAGCCATCACCGGCTGAGAAATCAATATCCAGCAGTGATATTTCCACAAACTCTTCTTTGTCCTGTGGGGTATCTTCCCACACGGCGGGCTTTAGCCGCGCCAGCTGAAAGTCGGATTCCGTTGCCGCGTTGTCGAACGGGTGCGCCAGACGCTTTTCATGGTAAACGTCCAGCCAGCCTTTGGGCAGATCCAGGCTGGCCTCAATGCGCCGGGCCAGGTTATCGCCCAGGTTACGGGAGAATTTTTCTCCAATGATTTGGCTGAGAGTCGGCGCGGAAGAGCCCACCCGGATGGCGAAGGCATTCTGGCTAACGCCCTGGCGAGCATAGTGCCCCATCAGATCGCGCAGGTTATTGCGGCGTATTTCTTTCGTTTCCATTGCGCGATACTCTCACTCTTTAGCCAAAAGATAAATCCCACCGTGGCGAAAAAGCCAGGCCGCCGGGCCGGTATTGCCAGTGAAAAGAGGGTCTTAATGTTCAGTATCGATTACCATAGCTACCGGGCGGTAGCCAGTTTCAATCGCCGCGTTCGCTTCCTGGTGCTGCACTATACCGCGCAGAACTTTGCCGACTCGGTACAATCTTTGACTGGCGATGCGGTCAGCGCGCATTATCTGGTGCCGGATCCGGCCGATCCCAGCTATCGGCAGGCCGGTTTTACCGATCTGCGTATTTTCAACCTGGTGGATGAAAACGATCGCGCCTGGCATGCCGGCGCCAGCCGCTGGGGCGATCGCACCAATATCAATGATAGCGCCATCGGCATTGAGATCGTCAATCTGGCCAGCGGCGACGGGGAAGAGGCCACTTTTCCTCCGTTTAACCCAGAGCAGATTGCGGCAGTGATTCAACTGGTGCAAAACATTCTGCCGCGCTACCCTGATATTACCCCGGCCAATGTGCTCGCCCACGCGGATATCGCCCCAGGGCGAAAAAGCGATCCTGGCCCGCAGTTCCCCTGGCACCGGCTCTACCAGGCGGGGATCGGCGCCTGGTACGATCGGGCCACCCAGCGGTGCTATCATCAGGACTATTGCCGCAACGGCCTGCCGGATCGGCAAGCGTTGTTGGCCTCTTTTGCCCTATACGGCTACGACATTACCGGCGCGCAGAGCGATGACGGTTACCGCCGTTTAGTGCGCGCTTTCCAACTGCATTTCCGCCCGCAGCACTATAACGGCGTGATGGACGCGGAAACTGCAGCAATCCTGCGGGCGCTGGTGGAGAAATACACCGGTTGATGCCGTCACGCCCGCTGATATTGGCGCAGGGGAAATATCTGCCAACACAGAACTGATATACCTTGAAGTGATTCCTCCGCTAAACTATGTGCTCTTTGTTTTGGCAAGTGAGTTTCGTTGTGCGTCTGGACAGGAAAATTTCCCCTTTCGAATTGCTGATTTACCGTAACCACCGCATTGTGCATGGGTTGCGTATCGCGCTGGCATTCATCCTGACCTTTTTGGTCGTCCGCCTGTTGGACGTGCCTGAGGGGTCTTGGCCGTTGATTACGCTGGTGGTGGTAATGGGGCCATTGTCGTTTTGGGGCAACGTGGTGCAGCGCGCGCTGCAGCGTATTGCAGGCACGGTATTTGGCGCGGTTTCCGGCTTGATCGCGCTCTATCTGGAGTTGTTCTCCTTACCGATTATGCTGCTGTGGTGCGGTGTGGTGATGTTTGTCTGCGGCTACTTAACGCTGGGTAAACGGCCTTATATGGCGTTGCTGATTGGTATCACGCTGGCGGTGGTGTGCGGCGCCAGCCCGGGGGATATGTATACCGCGCTGTGGCGCAGCGGCGATGTGATCATCGGCTCGCTATTGGCGCTGTTGTTTACCAGCATTTATCCGCAGCGCGCCTACATACTTTGGCGTATGCACATGGCCGATTGCCTGGACGAAGTGGGTAAAATCTACGGCGCTTACCTGTCGCTGAACATCATCGAGCGCCCCCGTCTTGAGCTGCGGCTGAAGAAACTGCTCACCAAAGTGGTCAAGCTGCGCACGATGATCACCCCCAGCAGCAATGAAACCCATATTCCCAAACCGGTGCTTGAGGCCGTGCAAACCCTGAGCCGCAATCTGGTGTGCACGCTGGAACTGCTGGCGGATGCCTACTGGGCCTCGCGTGAGACGCACTTCATCATGCTGAATGCCAAAACCTTGCGCAGCGCGCAGTTATTGACGCTGCGCTCGCTGGAATCTCTGGCCGACATTATGCGTAACGGCGTGCAGGAAGATGAAGAGCGTGAAGTGGCCGGTGAACTGAGCGAAATATCCAGCGAACTGAAGGCGCTGATGCAGCAGGCAAGCACCAGCCCGCACAACGAGGCGCCGATCTACGGTTACGTTTGGCTGAGTATGGAACTAGCGAAACAACTGGAAGAACTGGGCGATTTGCTCAAGCTTTGTACCACTCCGCTGCGAAATTAAGGGGTGAGATCATGAAGCGGGCGCTTCGGGTTTTGGTCAGGGAGCCTAAAGCGGGTAAGATAGGGAAATGACCGGTTGTGTCTGGCGGCCACTAACCTGTATCTTGGTGGCATCGTGGCCGTAAGTAAATGAATCTGTGTATTACTTAAGCAAGGGTATGAAGATGGATAATGCAAATAAGCAGAGTTTCCAGGACGTTCTGGAGTTTGTGCGTATGTTCCGCCGTAAAAATAAGCTGCAGCGTGAAATTATCGACAACGAAAAGAAAATTCGTGACAACCAGAAGCGCGTACTGTTGCTTGACAACCTGAGTCAATATATCAAGCCGGGTATGAGCATCGAAGACATTCAGGCAATCATCGCCAACATGCGTAGCGACTATGAAGATCGCGTTGATGACTACATCATCAAAAACGCCGATCTGTCGAAAGAACGCCGCGATCTGTCGAAGAAACTGAAAGCGATGGGTGAAGTGAAGTAACCCGCGCCGGCAGCCTGTAGATAGGCTGCGCAAAAAAAGCCCGCAGGCGTTTGCCTGCGGGCTTTTTGCTTTTAGGGCATTTGCCCGGCGTTGCCGGGTTTGTCTGGCGCCGCCGGCTGGCCGCCGCTGGGCGATAGCGTCATGATGTAATCGGCGAAGGCATTGATTTGCGCGTCGCTGAGCCGGGCTTTGGCGCGGCTGGCGGCATCAGCGCCGCCGCCGTCGCGTAACCGGGTCATGCCGGCGATGATTTCCTGCCGGGAAAGGCTCGTCAGCGGCGGCGCGCGGTTGAATGCCGGTTTATCCGCCTTGCGGCCATGGCAGCCGCCGCAGTCGCGTTGATAGTCCCGCGCAACGTCGGCCCATGCGCTGGGGGCTGCCGGCAACAGGGCGCAAAGCAGAAGCCCGGCGGCGAGCAACGGCAGGCGAGGGGATGACAAGAACGTTTTCATGGTCAGCCTTCCTGCGCCAGACGGCGAAAGATGTCCGCCAGTTCCTGCGGGCTGTGGGCGCCCTGATGCTGGGCGATCACCCGCCCCTGGGCATCCAGCAGGAAAGAGGTTGGGGTGCCGATAACCTGGTAGCGTTCTTGGGTGATGTTAAGCTGATCGCGGATCACCGGGTAATGGATACGCCGCTGGCGCAGCAGCGCCATGATGTCCAAATCGTCCGCGTCGGTGTTAACGGCCAGCACCACCACTTTGCCTTGCCATTGTTCACTGAGCTTGCTGAGCGTTTCCATTTCCGCCAGGCAACCGCCGCAGCTGGCTGACCAAAAGTTCAGGTAGATCGGCCGCCCCTGCCATTGGCTGAGCGCCGTCGGTTTGCCTTGCAGATCGAACGCCGCCAGCGCCGGCGCCGGTTCACCGATCGTCAACTGCTCCTGTTTACAGCCGGCCAGCAGCAAGATAAGCAGAAAAAAATTAAGCCAGCGCATGGGATGGCGCCTCCTCGCTAAGGTATTTGCCGTGTTGCAGGCGGATAATGCGATCGGCAAATTCGCCCAATGCCGGATTGTGCGTCACCATCACAATGGTGCGCCCCTGGCGGTGCAGGGCCTTCAGCACGTCCAGTACGCGCTGTTCGTTTTCTTCGTCCAGGTTGCCGGTGGGTTCATCGGCGAAGATCACCGGCGGCTCATTGACCAGCGCGCGGGCAATGCACACCCGTTGCTGCTCGCCCCCGGAAAGTTGGCTGGGCAGGTGAGTCATCCGGTGTTCAAGGCCCACCTGCGCCAGCACGGCTTTGGCCGCCGCCTCATCGGTGACGCTGTGGTAGTGCTGGGCCAGCATGACGTTCTCCAGCGCATTCAGATACGGGATCAGATGGAACTGCTGGAACACCAGGCCGATTTTCTCGGCGCGGAAGCGGCGGCGGCCTTCTTCATCCAGCGTGGCGGCATCGGTGCCGTCCAGGAACACCTGGCCGCTGGTGGCGGTATCCAGGCAGGTGAGGATATTCATCAGCGTAGTTTTGCCCGATCCTGAAGCGCCCATGATGGCGACAAACTCCCCGCGCTGAATATGCAGGTTAATGTCGTCCAGCGCGGTTACCTGCCCGAAACGTTTGAACAGATGGCGGGTTTCAATCACCGTGTTGGGGCGTGGTGACAGTGGCATAGGCTACTCTCCTTTCAGGGTTTTCGCGGGTTCAATACGCACCGCCTGGCTGACGGGAAAAATGGCCGCCAGCGTGGCGATCAGTAACGACAGCACCAGCGTGATCGGGAACACTGGCAGGCGCAGTGAGATGGTGGCGTTAAACACCGTCAGGCCCAGCAACTGCGCCAGCAGATAACCGAGCAGGCAACCGCAGATAATTGCCGCCAGCGCGATCAGCGCGGTTTCCGCCAGCATCTGGTAAATAATGTCGCGATTGCGGGCGCCGAGCGCTTTCTGCAAGGCGAATTCACGCGCGCGTTCGCTGACAATCGCCATCAGCGTGGTGTTCACACACAGGGAAGACAGCGCCAGAATTACCACCGATACCAGCCCCATCAGCCCTTTGATCTTATCCAGCACCTGGCCTTCAGAGGCCGATACTTTGCGGATCGGCCGGATCTCAAGCTGCGGGTATGTTTGCTGCAGCCGTGCGGCGTAGCGATCGACCTGGCCCAGATCGTTATTAACGCTTAGCAGCGCGTTGCTGATCTGCCCGCTTTTGTTAAGCCATTTTTGCGCCAGATCCAGGTTGACGATCAGCATGTTGTCGGTGGCGTCGCCGGCTTCGACGATGCCTTTGATCGTCAAGCGTTGGCGTTCGCTGCCGTTGACCAGGGTGACGCTATCGCCAAGCCGCAGGTTCAGGCGTTGGGCGAGGCGCACGCCGATCATGGCGTTGCGATCGTCAAAACTGACGCCGATCCAACTGCCGCTAACCTGCCAGTAGGGCGCCAGCTTTTGCAGCGATTCAAACCACACGCCCATCAGCGCCACTTTTTCCAGCTCGGTACGCGCCATGCCGTACAGGTAGGGGCTGGCGGCGTTGATTAACCCCGGTGGCGCGGCGTCAAGTATCGGTTGCAGCTGCGCTTGCGCCAGGGTATTGCCGTGGCCCGGGCCGATGTAAAAATTGGCGCCGAAGGTACGCAGCTCTTCGCTCATTTTGGCATTGATATCGAACCACACGGCCGACATGGCGGTAACGATGGCCGCACCCACGGTGAGGGCGGCGAACACCACGCTCACCCGCTGCAGCCGCAGGCGCAGCGCGCGCCAAACCAGGCGCCAGAACATGCCGGGGTTAACGACCATACAGCACCTCCACCGGGTAGAGCCGGGCGATACGCCGCGCCGGGAACCAGGTGCCGATCAGCGCAATCAGCACCGCAACCACCAGCACGCAGGGCACCACCACCCAGGCAAAATCAAGCGGCGCGCCAAACAGCATCAGCCCGATGGCGCGCGCCAGCCCCCAGCCAGCCAGGCAACCGGCTAGCCCGCCTAGCACGCCGCTCAACGCCGCCTCTAGGTAAAACAGCAGCAGGATTTGCCACTGGCGCGCGCCGAGCGCTTTCATCAGCCCGATCTCCTTCGCCCGTTCCATAATGGTGCTGGTCATCAACGACGCAATGCCCATCGCCGCCGCCAGCAAGGCCGCTGCGGTAACCACGCCCAGCAGCAGCTGGATTTTATCGATGATCACTCCTTCGGACGCGGCTACCTGCCAGATGGGCCGCACCACGGAACCGGAAATGGCCTCTTCAAGCTGATGGGCGATCGAGGAAACGTACGCCGTGCAGTACCACAGATCGTATTCCTCGGCATTCAGCGCATCCAGGTTCTCCCGCGCCCGGCGGGACAGGGAATTTTCCGGCACGGTCAGTGCGGAAACGCGGATCGCCTGTACTTTGCCCTGTAGCCCCAACAGGTCTTGGACGATCGCCAGCGGCATCACCAGTTGGTTATCTTCATCGCCGCCGCTGGCCAGAATGCCGCTTAGCGTGACCGTGCGTTCACCACTCGGCCCATGTAACTGCAACGTGTCGCCTGGCTTCCAACCGTAGTGGCGCGCCAACGCTGCGCCCGCCAAGGCCTGCAGCTTACCCGGCGTTGGCGGCTCCGTGGGCCACTGGCCGCTAACCTGCCAGTATGGGCTGATCGCTTGCTGGCCGGTGCGGTAATCTTCTTCGTCCGGCACATTTACCGGCTGAAGGAAAAACGTCCCCAGCACGCTGATGCGATCGTTGCCCGTGGTGACTTCACCGCTCAATAGCGGTGCAAAGCCAACGATATTGTTGCGCCAGAAAATGTCTTTGATGGCCGGCAGTTCGGCTTCATCGAGGAAATCTTGCCCGTCCAGCGGGTTGCCGCTTTCGCCGGATATCGCCGGCAAAATAGCCTGGCTGGCGGGCTCGATTAAAATGTTGGCACCGTAGGATTTCAGCTCGCGCGACATTTTATCGCCCACGTCAATGGAAACCGCCAACAGCGCCGAGATAAGCCCCGCGGCCAAAAATACCGTCAGCACCGCCAGCGCCTTGCGCCGCAGGTTGCGCCGCCAGGATTGCCACAGCATCCGCCAGAGCATGATTATTCCCCCTCCGCCTGTGCAACGAACTGATCCGGCGCGTTACGGAAGCGGTTGTAGTTGGCCTCCGAGGCGAAGAACCAGGTTTTCCCGCCGTATTGGTATTTGTATTCCGCCTGTACGTTGGTTAACCGGCTGCCGTCTACCGGATCGGTAACCTGCAGCGTAACGACGGTAGAAAAGTAATTGACCCCGGCTTCCAACGCCGCGCGTGGGATTGTGAGTTCCTGCTCGTTATTTTGCCAACCGTCGATCGGCACCGGGTTGCAGCCGCCGGCCTTGCCGATCGACGGGATAAAGATATGCACGCCGCAGGCCACGCAGACCACCTGGTTGCCTTCCATCACATAGCCCTGATCGCCGCACAGCAGGCAGGCGTCGAAGACGACCCCCAGCCGCAGGCGATCCGGGTAGCGGTTAATCACGAAAAAGCGCACCGCTTTGCCGTCGTCGGCAACCCAGACAAAACGGTGCAGTTTGCCGTCGCGGATTTGGGCGATCGGCAGGTGCACCAGGCCATCGGCGGCAAGCTGAACCGGCGTCGCTTCTGACAGGCGCGGCGGCCTGGAGGCCACGTTGTCCCAGTAAAGCTGATTGGTAACCACGAAAGCGGCCAGCACCAACGGTGCGGCAAACAAACGCCAACCGTTGCGCGCGCGGGCCTGCGCCAGCCGCCTGGCGACCGCCGCCTCGGTTTGCCGGGCAACCTGCCGGCGCCCCAGCGCCTGGGGCAACCACAGCAACGCCTGCAGCAACAGCAGCGCCGCGGCTAGGTAGCTTAGCAGCGGCAGGTTATTGGTCACGTGGGCGACAAAGCTCAGCCGCGGCTTCGTCAACGCCAGCGCCTGCAGTTTCATCAGCAGCAACAGGACGTTGCCGGTGAGCGGCAACAGCAGCGAAAGCACGGTAATTAGCGCCACCGGCCAGCGCAGCCAGGTGATGCGGCGGCAAAGCATCGCGGTCAACACCGCGGCCAACGCCAGGCAGAAGAAAGCCAGCACCAGAGCGCTGAGGTTAATGAGCAGATCGGTGTTCAATACATGGGTGGTGGACAGTGCGCCAAGATTGGGGTTGTTGGCCCAATGGCGCGCGGCGCCGAAGACCAGCAGCGCCTGCCAGGCATAGACCAGGCGGGCAGGGCAGCGCCACAGGCTGAGTAAAAATAGTAGCAGCGCGGCGATCTCAACCCCCGTGATGGCCAACTGCAGCGTTTGGGATTTCGGCTCGTTCAGCCCGGCCCAGCCCCCCAGCAGCAGCCCAATCAAACTCAGCAACAGCAGCCGGCGCAGCACAGGGCTGGGCTGGCGGCAGCCATTAAGGCCGGCGAGCAGGGCGATGCAGGCAAACGCCTGCAGGGTAACGACAAAAAAATAGTTCATGAAAACCTGGGCTCAGCATGAAGCAAAAGGGCGGCCGCGGCGCGCCCTTGTGCGCAACCGGTTATCCTGCTGTTATTCCAGACCGACATATTTGAAGTCATAACTGACGTCAAACGGTTTCCACCAGCGGCCAACCCCGGTTTCACTGTCGGTATGGCGGTGCATACCGGCCTTGGACGGTGGATCGATATGGTAGGTCACCTTGTAGTTGCCCACCCCCATCATTTTGATGTTGGCGCCGTAGTGCGGCCCGTCGCTGGCGACCATCGGCATGAAGGTTCCTTCCTGTTTGGCGCCGGTATCGGTATTGACCAGCGTATAAGCGATGGTCAGGAACGGCATCCATTCGCCGGCGCCAAAGCCGTTTTTGTTGCCTTCCACCGCATGGATGTCGGCTTCCAGGTGAATATCGGCTTTGGCGGCGGGCAGCCCCATGCCGCGGGGTTCCATATCAATCGGCTGCAGATAAACGGCGGCGATCTCCATTTCATTGATCTTCACGGCTTCACCGGCCGGGTACTCTTTGAAAGCGAAAGCGGCGGGCGCAGTGAAGACGCTGGTGATTATGGCGCCGGCGATCAGGCTTTTGTTGATGCTCATTCACTCATCCTCTTGGTTTAACGGTTGTGTGGTTCATTACATGGGTGGTAAAGCGGTTTTGCGGCGCTGCATGATCCACAGCGCGATCAGCGCGGCCAGCACCAGCACCGCCTGCGGCAACAGCGTTTCGACATAGGGGTAGATGCCCAGCCAACCGATCTCCGGCCATCCCGGCAGTAGGGTCGGCTGGAACAACTTGCCCTCCACCAGTTCCAAAATGCCTTTACCGGCAAAGATAAAGGCCATCAAATACATGAACGAGCCGGTAAACATGAAGAATGGCTTCAGCGGCAGTTTGAGCACGGTGTAGCGCATGATGAACCAGGCCAGCAGCAGGATAATGCAACCCAGCACGAACCCGGCCAGCACGGCCGCATGGCCGGTGACCGTCTGGGCATCCCCCAGCAGGGCATAGTAGAACAGCACGGTTTCCGCCCCTTCGCGGTACACGGCCAGGAAGCTGGTCAGCCACAGGCCAAGCAGCGAGCCGCTGGTCAGCGCGTGCGAAAGTTTGCCTTCGAGGTAGGCTTTCCAGTGGCGCGCTTCCACTTTTGACAGCAGCCAGTAGCTCATGAAGAACAGCATCACCACGGCGATCAGCATGGTGATGCCTTCCAGCAGCTCACGGCTGGCCCCCGAATTGGTAAACAGCCACTGGAACAGCAGCGCGGTCACCACGCTGCAGGCCAGAGCGGCCCATATCGACTGGCGGATCATCGGCAGTTTGTCATGCTGTTGGTTTTTAATCAGGTAGGCGACGATAGCGGCGACGATCAGCAGCGCTTCCATCCCTTCACGCACGATAATCAGCAGGCTGTACACCAGCAGGCTCCACGGGCTTTCGCCGCTCTGGCCGACCAGCGCCACCGCCTGGGCCAGGTCTTGTTGCAGTGCGTCGGCTTCCGCGCTTATCTGCGCCGTGGCCTGGCCGGATTTCATCAGGCTGACCAGGCGGGTAAAGTGGCCCTCCAGCGTGGTTTTGAAGGCGGCGTCGCGCGAACCGATTTTGTTTTCCATGCCGCTGGCTTCGAAGTGATCGAAGTAGGCGTCCTGTATGGCCAGAATGGCATCCTGCGCCTGCCCGGCACGGTATTGTTGAATTGCTGCCTGCACGCTTTGGTTAATACTAGCGGCCACCGCGCTCCAGTCCGCCGTGGCGTTGGCATCAGCATCTGCCGCAGGTTGGCCAGCGGGGCCAGGCGCGGCCACCGCCTGATCGGCGCGGGTGGTGGGCAGCCCCGGCAGTATATCTTCCAGCGTTTGCAGCAGTTCGGTGGTGCGGTAGCCCAGTTCACTCAATTGGTCTGGCTGGTTGCTCAGCGCAATCAACGCGGTAAATTGTTGATTGATGCCGGCGGCCGTTTGCGAAGTGCGGTTTTGCCGGATCGACATTTCCATTTCTGAATTTTTAAAGCCCTGGAAATGTGCCTGCTGGATGCTTTTGGCCGCCGCGGCGCGGTCGCCGGCCTGATATTGGCTGATAGCCTGGGCTAGCAGATCGTCAATGGTTTTAAAACTCTGCTGCCAGTAGAGCGCGATGGCCTGGTTGTCATAGGCGCCGTGCTGCTGTTCGGCCACTAACTGGTGGCCGCCGTCCAGCACGGCTTCAACGCCGCTAAGCTCGCTTTTCAGCCAGTCGATTTTTGCCTGCACTTCCGGCTGCGGTTTCCCTTCGCCGATCATGCGGCGGATATCGCCAAAGGCAGCTTCCATCTGATAGCTTTTTTGCGCCGAGATATTAATGCGAATCGGCCCTTCAAGGTTTTCAAACACTTCAAAATACGCCATTTGCACTTCGCGGCGGGCGTCATTGGCTTGCTGGTTGTGGTAAAGCGCGGCAGTTTTGTCCAGGCGGGATTGAATATCGTTGATATAAGGCGCATAGCCGGAAGCTGACCATGCACCCGCGCTGCTCAGTACGCTGAGGAGGATGAGCAGAAAACGTATTATGGGCATTAGAGGCACACACCATTAGCGTGTTAATGATAATCGTTATTATTATCATTTGTTGGTATGGCGTTACATTGACCTGGATCATAAGTTGGGTTTTTAACCGTCAGCGGGTTTTGAAAAGAGGGGGCTACCGGGCGGTATTAGCACAAAAACGGTATTGCTTATGCGAAAGGCATAGTTAGCGCTGAATAAACGCGGTAATAAGCTAGCGCCTTTTACAGGGGGATTACTATGCCGACTTTCTCTGCGCCGTTTTTGCGCGACTATGTGGCGGCCCGCTTGGTCGAAAATGGCGTTAATCAGGCAACCGCCGAACAGGTGGCTGAAAATTTAGTGGAGGCGTGCCTTAAGGGGCACGATTCGCACGGGGTGAGTATGTTGCCGCGCTATCTGGAAGCCATTGCTGAGGGCGGGCTTAACCCTGCGGCGGGCGCCGAGTTGCTGCAAGACAATGGGGCGCTACTGGCATTTGACGGCCAGCACGGTTTTGGCCAGGTGGTGGGCTGCCAGGCCACCGCGGCGGGCATTGCGCGCGCCTCACAGTTGGGGGTAGCGGTAGTGGGGTTGGCCAATGCGCATCATCTGGGGCGGATTGGCGCCTTTGCGGAGCAGGCCGCGCAAGCCGACCTGGTTTCACTGCACTTCGCCAACGTCAACAGCCGGGCAATTGTCATGCCCTGGCAAGGGCAGTATTCACGGTTGGGCACCAACCCGTTCTGCGCGGGTATTCCGCAGGCCGAAGGGGCGCCGGTGATTCTGGATTTCGCCACCAGCGCGATTGCCGGCAACAAGGCGCGCATTGCCTGGAACGCCGGCAAGCAGGTGGAACCGGGCTGTATCGTTGACGATGCCGGCCAGCCGACGCAGGATCCGCGTTGGGTGGTGCAGCCGCCGTTGGGCGCGCTGCTGCCGTTCGGTAAACATAAAGGATCCGGCCTGGCGCTGGTCTGTTCGCTGCTGGGGGCGGCGCTGACCGGCGGTATTACCGAGCGCCATGTTGCGCAAGGCAAAAAGCGCATTATCAACAGTATGCTGTCGATTTATATCGATCCGGATCGTTTAGGGGGGGCCGAGAGTTGGCGGCAGGAAGTGTCGGCGTTGCTGGCCTGGGTACGCAGTTCGCGCGATGACGGTGAACTGCTTTTGCCGGGCGATGCTGAACGCAACGCCTATCAACATCGCCTGCAACACGGCATTGAGGTGGACGAGGTGAGCTGGCAACAGCTGCAGGCCCTGGCGCCTGCGCTCTGATTTATCACGCCAGCCACCTGCGGCGATGGCCGGCAGGTGGCTGGCAGTAGCCTAAAATTAGCGCTGCATTCCCCAGCGTTTCACCGTTATCCGCTCCAGCGTGGCGAACACCAGGCTCTCCACCAGCAGGCCGATGATAATCACCGAAGCCAGGCCGGCAAACACCCGATCGGTAAACAGTTCATTGCGGTTTTGGAAGATATACCACCCCAGGCCACCCGCGCCGCTGGAGGCGCCGAATACCAGTTCGGCGGCGATCAGCGTACGCCAGGCGAAAGCCCAACCGATCTTCAGGCCGGCCAGGATCGAAGGCAATGCCGCCGGGATCAAAATATGCCAGACGTAGCGTAACCCGCTCAGGCCGTAGTTGCGGCCGGCCATGCGCAGCGTTTCGGAAACCGACATAAAGCCCGACCAGGTGGTGAGCGCCATCGGCCACAGCACGGAGTGAACCAGCACGAAAATCAGACTTTTCTCCCCCAGGCCAAACCACAACAGCGCCAACGGCAACAGGGCGATCGCGGGCAGCGGGTTGAGCATTGACGTCAACATGCTAAGCAAATCGCGCCCTAAGCGGGTGGAAACCGCCAGTGCGCTTAGCGTCAGCGCCAACAGGCTGCCAATCGCGTAGCCCTTCAACAAGGTGCCGATCGAAATGGCAATTTTAGCCGGCAGTTCGCCGCTGAGCATATCATCAACAAAGGCGTGCAGCGTTTGGGTAAAGCTGGGCAGCATCAGATCGTTTTGCTGCCAATACGCCGCGCCTTGCCACAGCAGCAGCAGGGCCGCCAGCAGCACGCTTTTACGCAACCAGGTTTGGTTCCATAACCGTGTGGCAAGCGGCAACGGGCGTTCAAGCGGCAGGTTGTGCAGCGGCGTCAGCTCACGCTGGTATTCGGGCCGGATCGGCGGCGTCAGGGTTTCAGGGCTTGGTGTGGTCATTGCAAAGCACTCGCGGTTAGCGGCAACAGTGGGCGCGGCGCCGGCTGCGGCGCGGAAGGTTCAGGCGTAAACAGCAGATCGTGGATCTGCCGCGCGGCATGCTGGAAAGGTTCGCTGCCGCTGTCGTGCAGGGCGAACTGGTGGCTGTTCAGCTCGGCGCGCACCCGCCCTGGGTGCGGTGACAGCAGCAAAATGCGGCTGCCCACCACCAGCGCTTCTTCGATCGAATGGGTGACGAACAGCAGCGTGAAGCGCTCGTCTTCCCACAGCGCCAGCAACTCTTCCTGCATTTTGCGCCGCGTCAGCGCGTCCAGCGCAGCGAAGGGTTCATCCATCAACAGGATTTTCGGCTGCATGGTCAAGGCGCGGGCGATCGCCACGCGCTGTTTCATGCCGCCGGACAAGGTATGAGGAAACGCATCGGCAAAGCCGGCAAGCCCCACTTTATCCAAAAAGTGCAGCGCCCGCTCGCGCGCTTCGGCGCGGGTGGCCTTGCGGCTGGCCAGCAGCGGGAACAGGGTGTTTTCCAGCACGGTTTTCCACGGTGGCAACTGATCAAATTCCTGAAATACCATCATGCGATCGGGGCCGGGCTGTACCACCGGTTTGCCATCGAGCTGGATCTCACCGTTGACCGGCGGTAAAAAACCGCCGATGGCTTTCAGCAGGCTGGATTTACCGCAGCCGGAAGGGCCGAGCAAAATAAAGCGATCGGCGGGCCAGACGTCGAAGCTGACATCATGGGTGGCGCGCACCTGGCGATGGCGGGTGCGGTATTCCAGCCCAACGCTGCGGACTTGCAACAGCGGGTTTTGGCTTGAGTGAGTCATGGTGTTTTCCCCCGAGGCCTGAAAATCAGAACGGCGCATCACCTTCGATGGTGGTGCGATACAGTTTGCGGCGCAGGTGTGCAGGGCAACCGGTCGCCAGATGGATCAACGAGCGGTTGTCCCAAAACACCAGATCGCCCGGCTGCCAAACGTGCCGGTAAATATGCTGCGGCTTTATACTGTGGGCATACAGTGCCTGCAGGATATCGTGGCTTTCGTCTTCCGGTAGCCCTTCGATATGGGTTGTAAAACCTTCGCTGACGAACAGCGCCTTGCGCCCGGTTTCCGGATGGGTGCGCACTATGGGGTGGGAAACGGCTTTCACCTGCGCCAACTGCTCCGCCGTTAACTGTGGCCGCCAGTGTTCGCCGAACTTCGGCTTGCTGTAGGTGGCGGTATAGGCATGCACCGCATTGCGCCCCTCAACGGCGGCGCGCAGTACGGCCGGCAGGGTATCCCACGCCTGGTGCATGTCGGCGAACAGCGTGTCACCGCCTTCCGCCGGCAATTCCTGTGCGTACAGCATCGAGCCAAGGCTTGGCAATGCCTTGTAAGAGAGATCCGAGTGCCAGTATTTGCCGGCATCGCCCAAGCCGATCGGTTTGCCGTTTTCAATGATGTTGGAAACGATCAGGATCTCCGGATGGCCGGGCAACAGGAACTGCGCCAATACGTGGATCTGCAGCTTGCCGAAACGGCGGCTGAAGGCGATTTGCTGTTCCGGCGTAATCTGTTGGTTGCGGAACACCACCACGTGATGCTCCAAATGGGCACGATGAATGCGGGCAAAGTCACGCTCATTCAGCGGCTGGCCGAGATCCAGCCCAATGATTTCCGCACCCAGCCCACCCAGGGGGCGTACGGTAAAATTCTGGCCGGCAATCGTTGGTTCAGCGGCAAGGGCTATGGTCACAATCGTTCTCCTGTTTGGTTCGGGTTAGCTGCCTGGGTTGGCATAGGCCTCAGGGAAGAAATAATCCTTCCAGGAGTCGGCTTTATTCTTGAGCACGCCGAGCTGGTGCAGTTTTTCCGCATAAACGAAGGTGCGCTCTGGCGAAATGGTGAAGTCGATTTCCGGATCTTCCACGATTTTCTGCACCAGGGCCGGCGGCAGTTTGGAGTTTTCCGCCCGGATGTAGGTTTGGGCGGCGGCGGCCTTGTCTGCCTTGATGATCTGCGCGGCTTCCGCCAGCGCATCATAGAAAGCGCGGTAGGTTTTCGGGTTTTGATCGTGGAACTTCTGCGTGGTGTAAAGCACATTGAAGGTGCCCGGCCCGCCCAGCACGTCGTATGAACTGAGGATCTTGTGCACATTTGGGTGCTCCAGCGCCTGGTACTGGAACGGCGGGCTGGAGAAGTGCGCGGTGATCTCGGTGCCGTTGGCGATCAGCGCTGCGCTGGCGTCCGGGTGGGGCAGGCTAACGCTGATATTGTCAAACCGCTTGAATTCGCTGTCGCCGTACAGTTTGGCGGTTTCGATTTGCAAGGTACGTGATTGGAAGCCAACGCCGGCGGCCGGCACGGCAATGCGGTCTTTATCGCTCAGATCCTTAACGCTTTTCACCGCCGGGTTATTGCTGAGCAAATAGTTGGGCATGGAGCCGAGCGACGCGATGGCCTTCACGTTTTGCCGGCCACGGGTGCGATCCCACACCGTCAGCATCGGCGGCACGCCGGCAGAGGCTACGTTCAGCGCGCCGGAAAGCAGCGCTTCGTTAATGGCGGTGGCGCCGGAAAGGGTGCGCCAGTCGACTTTAATATCCAGCCCCTGTTCCTTACCGTGTTTTTCGATTAATTTTTGATCTCGCACCACGTCCAGAATGAGGTAACCAATGCCAAACTGCTGCGCGATGCTGATGCTGCCTTCAGCCTGGGCTTGGGTGGCAAAGGTGCCCAGGCTGGCTAACATCAGGGCGCCGGCAACGGCGCGCAGGCGCAGTTTCCCAAAATTTAGGTTCATTATTTCTCCTGATGAAAAATCGCTATTATAAATAATGGTTTTGAATGTGTTTGTTGAAGCCTACGGCTGTGCGCCTGAGTTGTTAAATTCTTTTTTGATATATTTAATATTAAAAACTAATTCTATAAAATTCATTTGGATAGGTATTTTTGTCGCCATTTCTATAGCAACCGTTTTTCTTTGTTTATCTGATAAATGCATTAACGCTGGCTAATAGGCGTTATTTTATTGCTTATGAATGCAATATCTTTTTTTTAACTATCGATAGCCATATTTTTGCTAAATAAAAAATTACCCTCGCTTCTATACTGGCCGCCTATTTGAAACGCCTCATTAAAGGAAAAAATTATGCATCTCGCTCGTTTCCCCCGCGTTCGGCTCGGCCATTTTCCCACTCCGCTGGAACCACTGCCCCAACTGTCGAAAGCGTTGGGCGGCCCGACTATCTGGATCAAACGCGATGACTGTACCGGGCTTGCCACCGGCGGCAATAAAACCCGCAAGCTTGAGTTCCTGTTGGCCGACGCCTTGCAGCAGGGCGCCGATGTGGTGCTGACCCAGGGCGCCACGCAGTCCAACCATGTGCGCCAGACCATCGCCGGCGCGGCCAGGCTTGGGTTGAAAACCCAGGTGTTGTTGGAAAGGCGCGTTAACGATTTCGGTGAAGAGTATCAGCGCTCCGGCAACGTTCTGCTTGATGATTTGCTCGGTGGCGTGATTGTCGATCATCTGCCGGGCGGCACCGATATGCAGCAGGCCCTGGAAACGCTGGCCGCGCAGTTGCGTGACCAAGGGCATAAGCCTTATGTCATCCCGGGCGGCGGTTCCAATGCGATCGGCGCGCTGGGTTATGTGGCCTGTGCCGAAGAACTGCTTTGGCAGTCAAGCCAGCAGCAATTGCGTATCGATCACGTAGTGCACGCCACCGGCAGCACCGGCACGCAGGCCGGCCTGGTGGCTGGGCTGAGCGCCACCCACAGCGGTATCCCGGTGCTTGGTATCAGCGTGCGGGCGCCGAAGGCCAAACAAGAAGAAAACGTGTGGAATCTGGCGCAGCGCACCCGCGAATTGTTGGGCATTGCCGGCGAGTTGCCGCGCAGTGCGGTGGTCGCCAACGGTGACTACGTCGGCGAAGGTTACGGCCTGCCGACGGATGGCGTGCGCGAAGCTTTAACACTGCTGGCGCGGCTGGAGGGCATCTTGCTCGATCCGGTTTACACCGGTAAAGGCATGGCCGGGCTTATCGATCAGGTGCGCAAAGGGTATTTCGCCAAGGACGATAATGTGGTGTTTGTCCATACCGGCGGCGCTGCCGGCCTGTTCGGCTACCGCCAGTGGCTGGAGCAGGGCGCGCAATGAGCGGGCAGCTATTGATTGGCGTGCTTGGCGGCATGGGGCCGCTGGCCACGCTGGATCTACAGCAAAAGATTATTGAGGAAACCCCTGCTGCGCGCGATCAGGAGCATGTGCCGGTGGTGGCGTGGAACGTGCCGCAGATCCCGGATCGCCAGTTGGCCCTGGCCGGTAAAGGGCCTTCGCCGTTGCCGGCGTTGCTGGCGGCGGTGGAGCGGCTCAACCGCATTGGCGCCAGCCACATTGTAATCGCCTGCAATACCGCCCACCATTGGTATGACGAACTGGCGGCGGCCAGCACGGCGCCGCTGTTGCATATTGTCGATGCCTGCGCGGATGAGCTGCGGGCCGGGGCGCCGGATAAGGTGGGCATTATCGCCACGGCAGGGACGCTGGCCGCGGGCTGGTATCAGCAGCGGTTGGCGGCGCAGGGCATCACCGCGTTGCTGCCGGCGCAGGCGGAGCTGGAACGGCTGTTTGTGCCCGGCTGTTATGCGGTGAAGCGCGGCGAGTTGCAGCGTGGCGGCGAATTGCTGGATGAACTGGCCAACGCACTGTTGGCGCGCGGTGCGCAGAAGCTGGTGCTGGCCTGCACGGAAGTGCCGCCGGCGCTGGCTGCCGTACAATCGCGCAGCCTACCGTTAGCCCTTGATCCTGCGCGCGCGCTGGCGCGCCAATGCGTGCGCCTTTGGCAGGAAAGCCAACGCCGTTCCAACGCGGATGCGGCGCTGGAACGGCGTACCTGAACTACGCGCTATCCCTGATATTCGATGATCGACAGCCCGGCGTTATAGTCGGTGCTGTAGATGATGCCTTGCGCATCAACGAACACATCGCAGGATTGGATCACGTGTGGGCGCCCCGGCCGCTTATCCATCATGGCCTGTGGGTTGGCGGGCACCAACGCGCCGGTTTCCTTCGGCTGATAAGGATTACTGATGTCGTAGGCGCGCACACCGGCGTTTTGGTAGGTGGCGAAAATCAACGACGAGCTGATAAAGCTGCCTGGGCGGTTTTCATGCAGGTTGTGCGGCCCGAAGTGGGCGCCCTTGCTGACATAGTCCCGCTCGTCCGGCTGCGGGAAGGTGGCGATGCTCACCGGGTTGCTCGGCTCACGGATATCAAACAGCCAGATCAGTTTTTCACCGTCCTCCTGGTTATCCAGCACCGCTTCATCCAGCACCACCAGCAGA
The DNA here is from genome assembly GCF_039540155.1 of Gibbsiella greigii. NCBI lineage: Bacteria > Pseudomonadati > Pseudomonadota > Gammaproteobacteria > Enterobacterales > Yersiniaceae > Gibbsiella > Gibbsiella greigii. The sequence goes on along the minus strand of NZ_BAABEM010000021.1, from coordinate 199,148 downwards.
TCCCGGTCCGGCAACGGCAGCGCAGTGTGGGTGCCGCCGCCGAACGGCGGGCTCCAGTTGCGGTGGGCGATCAGTTGCGGCTGGCTGCGATCTTTCACATCCAGTAAGGTCAGGCCGCCGTCGCGCCAACTGGCGTAGGCGGTGTCGCCGCTAATGATGGCATGGTGCAGGGCGTAGCGTTTGCCTTCCGGCCAGTCTGGCGTTTCGCCGCCGGCGCTGTGCATGCCCGGCAGCCACCAGCGCCCGGCGACCTGCGGGTTGCGCGGATCGGCCAGATCGACCGTCAGGAAGATGTAGTCGGTATAACCGTCGATCAGCGCCGAGACATACGCCCAGCGCCCGCCAACGTACCAGATGCGGTGCACACCGATGCCGTCCAGCGCCAGAAAGCCGATTTCCCGCGGTTTATCCGGCGTAGAGATATCAAAAACCCGCATACCGGCGCTCCAGCCGCGCCCCGCATTATTGCCTGATACCGTCTCGCTGATTGCCTTGGTGTAATACACTTTTTCGTCGGCAAAGCGGGTATCGGCGAACAGATCGCGCGCGTTGACCACCAGCAGCAGGTCGTCATGGGCCTGCAAATGGATATTCCAGGTGCCCGGCGGGGCCGGGATAAAGCCGGCCGGGCGGGGATTTTTGGCATCGCGCACGTCGACGATGGAAAAGCCCTGTGAAACCATGTGCCCGATATAGGCATAGCCACGGTGCACCATCACCTGCACCCCGTCTGGCTTGCCGCCCTGATCGCTGTGGCCGATCAGGCGCATATTGCGGCTATATTCAGGCTGTGGAAGAGGCGGTTTCGCCATCATGACTCCTTATTTTTTCGGCTGTTGTGCTTCAAGGGTCGCGAACCAGGGCGCAACAAAATCAGCAGACTGGCCCCAACCTGGGATAATTTTCGCCAGCGAAGCGACGTTGGTGGCTTCCGGGTGGCTTTGCACCAGCGCTTGTGGGATCGCGACGGCTTTGAACTCATACACTGGCGGGGTTGGTTCACCGGCAATTTTGTTGGCGATCAACCGCAGGTTCATCGCGCCGATCAACTTCGGATCCACCGCCACGCTGATCTTCCAGGCGCTGTCTTTGGCGTGCATCAATGCTAACACCTGGTTGGAGATATCGATACTGTAGAGCTTGATCTCCGTGCGGCCGTTTTCCTGCAGGGCTTTATACGCGCCCAGGCTGAACGGATCCCAGGTGCCCCAGATCGCGTCGATCTTGCCTTTTGGGTATTTCGCCAGGATCGCGCCGATCTTGTTGGCCGTATCGCCCTGCACGTCGGAAGATACCGCGCCGATCGATTCAAGCTCGTGGATCCCCGGCTGTTCTTTCAGCATCTTTTGGTACTGCGCCTGGCGCCGCTCCATTGGCGGGAAGCCAGCGACCCACAGCTTGATGATGTTGGCCTTGCCGTTAAAGTCTTTCACCAACTGGCCAAATGACAGTTCGCTCAGCGAAGCGTCGTCCTGCTGGGTGACGGTGACGCCGGGGATCTCGCCCTGAACCGCGGTATCGTAGACCGACACGGCGATCCCGCTTTCGCGAATGCGTTTGATCAGCGCCGTGGCGTAGGGATCGCGCCCCTGAGAGAGAATGATGCCGTCGTATTTTTGGCTGATGGCCTGGTTGACGAAGTCCTGGAATTTGGCATCGTCGCCGTTGGTGAGAAAGGTACTGACCTTAAAGCCCAGTTTGCGGCCTTCCTGGATGGCGCCGGCAAGAAACTGCGTGGTGTTGTCGTCAGAGCCGAGGTTGCGAACTACCGCAATGCGAATCGGGCCTTGGTGGTTGGCGATTGCAGCCGGCACCGGAGCGGCTGCGGGGGCGGCGAAACACGGGGTGAGCGAGAACAGGCTAAGTGCCAGCAACGAGGTTTTGAACAGCTTCATGTAAAGTTACCCTGCATGGTTAATGATAAAAACAATGTTATTTGGCCATGTTGCATGGCGTTGTTATTTCCCCGATCGCTCCGAACGCAGGATGACGATAGGGATGATAAATTGTATTCGCCGGGCCGCGTCCTGCCATGCGCCAGGTCATGGCGGGGGCTATTCGTGAGTTGTTGCTGTAAGAGGTGAACGGCTTCCTGCCGTTCGGCGCCTTTAATGGCTCCCACGCCCGTGCTCTATTCACCTCATGCATTATCTTTGGGATTAATCAATGAGCCACTTTCCCATGTCAATGAGCGAAAAATCATAAGCTAATACAAAAAAGTATTCGCCATAGTATTTGCTGCACCTATGATGGCGATAATCAGAGAGAAAGAAGGAATTCAGCATGAGTGATACCGACATTCGCGTGGTTGCCGGCCCGGCAAACTATTTTGCTTTCCCCGGCGCCATTGACCGCCTGTCGCAGTTTTATTCACCGCAACAGTTGCAAAACGCGCTGTGGATTTACGGCGAGCGCGCGCTGGCGGCGGCCAAACCCTTTTTGCCAGCGGCGTTCGATGCGCCGGAGGCCTGCCGGGTGTTGTTCAACAGCCACTGCAGCGAAACCACGGTACAGGACATCGTGCGTCAGGCTGGGGATGCACGCCAGGTGGTGATCGGTGTGGGCGGCGGTGCGGTGCTGGATACCGCCAAAGTGGTTGCGCGCCGGCTGGGGCTACCGGTGGTGGCAATTCCGACCATCGCCGCCACCTGCGCCGCCTGGACGCCGCTTTCGGTGTGGTACAACGATCAGGGCCAGGCGCTGCGCTACGAGATTTTCAACGTCGCCAACCACCTGGTGCTGGTGGAGCCCGAGATTATCCTGCGCGCGCCGAAAGCGTATCTGTTGGCCGGCATCGGCGATACGCTGGCGAAATGGTATGAAGCCGTGGTGCTTAGCCCACAGCCGGCCCAATTGCCGCTCAGCGTGCAACTGGGCATCAATACCGCCCTGACCATCCGCGACGTGTTGCTTGATGAAAGTGAGGCGGCGCTGCAGGCGCAGGACGACGGGCAATTGAACAAAGCCTTTCTCAACGTGCTGGAGGCGATTATCGCCGGCGGCGGGTTGGTGGGTGGCCTTGGCGATCGCTATACGCGCATCGCGGCCGCGCACTCGGTGCACAATGGCCTGACGGCATTGCCGCAAACCGATGTCTTCCTGCATGGCACCAAAGTGGCTTACGGCATCCTGGTGCAGAGCGCATTGCTGGGGCAACATGACGTGGTCAATCAGCTGATTGCGTTGTACCGCCGGTTGGATTTGCCGGTCAGCCTGGCGGCGTTGAACGTCGATATCCATGATGAAGCCCAGATCGAACGGCTGATCGCCCGCACGCTGCAGGCCGGTGAGTCTATTCATTTCTTGCCTGTGCCGCTTAACGACGGCACGTTGCGCACGGCGCTAAGCTACGTGGAATCGCTGGCGGCCTAAAGCGCGCTTTGCGGCGGGGCCAGGCCCAGCCGTTGCCCGGCGGCAGCGATCACCAACGCTTTTAATTGCTGCACTGCCGGATCGCGTACGCTTTCGGCGCGCCAGCCCAGTTCGACGGAATAGGGCGCCAGTGCCAGCGGGCAGGCAATGCAGCACAGCCCGCTGTTTTCTGCCAACTGCCGCGCCGCGTGCCAGGGTAAGGTCGCCAGGCAGTCGCTGCCCGCCAACAGGTGCGGCAGCGCCGCAAAGTGGGTGGTCGATGCTCTGATTTTGCGCTGGCGGCCCATGGCGGCCAGCGTTTCATCAACGATGCCGACGAAACCGCCGGAAGACACCAAAATGTGCGCGTAGTGCAGGTAGTCATCCAGGCTGAGCGTGCCGGTGGCGGCAGGATGGCGCCTGTCGAGCACACAGGCGTAGCCGCCGGTGCCCAGCACTTGGCGGCCCAATGTGCGCATTGCCGCACCGCCGGCGGTCAGGCTAAGATCGATATCCCGCGCCATCAGCATCTCCCCCGCCAGCAGGCTGTGGGTTTGCCGCAGAATCAGGCGCAGCCCCGGCGCGCTGTGCGGCAGGGCTGCGATAAGCGCGCCGCCCAACGCAATCTCATAATCGTCGGAAAGCCCCAGCGCCAGCGTGCGCCCCACCGCGTTAGCGCTGTTGGGGGCGGCCAATGCCAGGCTTTGCCGGCATTTGTCCAGCGCGTCGGCGATGAGTGGCCGCAGTTCCTGCGCTTTTGCGGTGGGCTTCAGCCCGCGGCCGGTGCGCGCAAACAGATGATCGCCATATAGCTGGCGCAGCCGGCCCAATGCCGCACTGACGGCGGATTGGGTCAGGCCAAGGCGGATGGCCGCCCGCCCGGCGCCGCCTTCTTCATACAGCGCTTCAAATACTTTAAGCAGGTTGAGATCGGCACTGCTGAAATTAATTTCGTTCATAACAGATAGCCTGTTTACGCGATTGATGAATATTGCCAGCGGCGATATGGTCATGCAACGGCCTTTTCATACAGGTAATTCCCTATGTCGCAATCCACTATCGCCGCGCTGCAGATAGGCAGCTCGCCGCTTGGCAAAGCCGCCACGCTGGAAAATATTCTGGCCTATGAGCAACAGATCAAGGCGCACAACCTTAGCCTGGTGGTGATGCCCGAAGCCCTGCTGGGCGGCTACCCTAAGGGCGAGGTGTTCGGCACCTATCTGGGCTATCGCCAGCCCGAAGGGCGCGAGGCCTACGCGCGTTATTTCGCCAATGCTGTGGAGGTGCCGGGGGCGGAAACCGATGAGCTGGCGGCGCTTTCCCAACGCACCGGCGCACACTTGGTGGTAGGGGTGATTGAGCGCGCGGCCAGCTCGCTGTACTGCACCGCGCTGTTCTTTTCGCCGCAGGACGGCCTGGTTGGCAAACACAGGAAGCTAATGCCGACCGGCACCGAGCGGCTGATCTGGGGGCAGGGGGATGGCTCCACGCTCACGGTAGCGGACACGCCTGCCGGGCGGATTGGCGCGGCCATCTGCTGGGAGAACCATATGCCGCTGCTGCGCATGGCGATGTATGCCAAAGGCGTGCAGGTATGGTGCGCGCCGACCGTAGACGAACGCGATATCTGGCAGGCATCAATGCGCCACATTGCTCACGAAGGGCGGCTGTTTGTGATCAGCGCCTGCCAGGTGCAGCCTTCCCCGCGCGAGCTGGGTATTGAGGTACCCCATTGGGACGCCGATCGCCCGTTGATCCGTGGCAACAGTATCATCGTCGGCCCGCTCGGCGACGTGCTTGCCGGGCCGATGCAAGACGAAAGCGGCTTGTTGATCGCGAATATCGATCTGGATGAGCTGGCGCGCGCCCGTTACGATCTGGACGTGGTTGGGCACTATTCACGCCCGGACGTGTTTTCGCTGACGGTCGATGAACGTGAAAAAAACACCGTCGCGTTTACGCCAGGCAAGCCATAGCGCCCGCATCCCCGGTCATTCTCTTGCCTGGGGGCAAATGACGGGCGCGGGGAATAAGGGGAAACTAGGCAGAAAAAATCTTCACGCACTCCTGCCGCACCTGTTTCAATGCATCCTGAATAACCGCCAGCCGCGTTTTAAAACGGTATGACGGCAGCATTACGGAAAGCGCATGCGGCGGCTGTTGCGGGATGGGCAGTGCGATGCTCACGCCGCATACGCCCTCGGCGTGTTCTTCGATATCAAACGCAAAGCCGGTTTCCCGCACTTTATTAATCTGGCGTAGCAGTTTTTGCAGGCTGACGATGGTGTGCTCGGTCATCGGCGCCATCCCGGCGCCCAGCAGCTCTTTAATCTCTTCATCAGCCATCATTGATAACATGGCCTTGCCGTTTGCCATGGCGTACAGCGGGCGCGGCCTGTCGTGCAGGGGCACGACCCGCACCGCCTGATCGCAGATGATGCGATCCAAAAAAATCACTTCATGGTCATGATGGGTGGAGATATCCACGGTTTCGCGGGTGAGCTCGAACAATATTTCCAATGGATAGCGTAGCCGGGCGGCCACGCTGGAGTAGTTTCTTTTCGCCAGTTCATTAATGCCCCACCCGAGCCGAACGCCGCATTTCCCCGCTTCAACCAGGTTATCCATGGCCAGCGTATCGATGATGCGCTGTACCGTTGAGCGCGGCAGCCCTGTCAAGCGTGCAACTTCACCCAGGCTGATCCCTTCGTGGCCAAGAACCCGCAGGATGCCGATCGCCCGTGAAATCACCTGAATGTTTTGCTGCTTTTTCATGCCCATACCTCCTGTAAGGAAATGTACCGCCATCCGGTTATTATTGTATTGTTTTTTCCTATGCGTATGATAGCTGTATTGGTAAGTATGATAACTGTATAAGTTACTGACCGTGACCATGCGTAGATTTTTAGCTTGGCTTCCTGGCGCAACAACCACCGCAATATGACTGATCACGGTATGGCATAAACGATTTTCGTGGTTGTTGGTCGGGCACCTTTGTACCTCAGGAGAAACCATAATGGCATATGCAACAACAAACCCTTACACCGGCGAATTGATCAAAACCTTCCCGGAAGCGACTGATGCTGAAGTTTCTGCGGCCATCGACAACGCCCATCAGGCCTTCCTATCCTGGCGTGAAACCCCCTTTGCGGCGCGCAGCGCGGTGATGCAGAAAGCCGCTGATATCCTGCGCCAGCGTTCCGAAGAGTTCGCCCGTCTGTTAACGCTGGAAATGGGGAAACTGATCGTCGAAGCGCGCGCCGAGGTGGAGCTATCCGCACAGATTTTCGAATACTATGCCCGCAATGCTGAAAAGCTGCTGGAGCCGGAAGAACTGCCGGTTGCCAACCCGGAAGAAGCAACGGCGAAAGTGGTACATGAGCCTTTGGGTATCCTGCTGGCCATCGAGCCTTGGAACTTCCCGTATTACCAGATTGCCCGCATCATTGCGCCGCAGCTGTCTGCCGGCAACACCATCCTGCTGAAACATGCGTCCAACGTGCCGCAAAGCGCAGCCATCTTTGAGCAACTGATGAAAGAAGCCGGCCTGCCGGCTGGCGCATTCAAAAACCTGTATGCCACCCGTAGCCAGATCGAAACCATCCTGAACGATCCGCGCGTGCACGGCGTTGCGCTGACCGGTTCCGAAGGCGCCGGTGCGGTGATCGCGCAGCAGGCGGCCAAGGCGCTGAAAAAATCTACGCTGGAACTGGGCGGTGCGGATGCATTCGTGGTGCTGGACGATGCCGATCTGGATAAAACCGTGAAGTGGGCGGTATTCGGCCGCCACTGGAACGGCGGCCAGGTTTGCGTCTCTTCCAAACGCATGATCATCGTCGATAGCCTGTATGACGAATTCGTCAAGCGTTACAGCGCGGCGGTTGCCGAACTGCGAGCCGGCGATCCGCTGGATGAGAAAACCACGCTGGCGCCGCTGTCTTCCCAGGGGGCTGCCGACGAAGTGAAAGAGAAAATCGAGCTGGCCGTTAGCCACGGCGCACATGCGGTGGAAGTGGGTGATAAAGTGCCGTCAAAAGGTGCTTTTGTTCAGCCGACCATTCTGACCAATGTTACGCCGGAAAACCCGGCTTATCACATGGAGTTCTTTGGCCCGGTATCCATGCTGTTCCGTGCAGCCGACGAAGACGATGCGGTACGCATCGCCAACGATTCTCCGTTTGGTCTGGGCGGCTCTGTGTTCAGCGGCGATCCGCAGCACGGCGCTGCGGTGGCGGCGCGCATCTCTACCGGTATGGTGTATGTTAACCACCCAACCCGCGTGAAGGCCGACTTGCCGTTTGGCGGTATTCGCCGTTCCGGTTACGGCCGCGAACTGATCGGCCTGGGCATCAAAGAGTTTGTTAACCACAAGCTGATTTCCATTGTGGATATTGACGCCGAGTTCTAATCACAACGGCCTGCTTTAGGCCGCGAATAAGCATGTAAAAAAAGCCTGGGTATGTAATATCCGGGCTTTTTTATGCCGCAGCGCCCGCCTACTGCGCGTTAAACGCTGGAATGACGTGTTTGATAAATAACGCCAGCGATTTTTTCTTCTCGGCAAACGGCAGGCTGTTGTCGCTCCAGAAACTGAACTCATCCACCCCCAATGCCTGGTAATTTTTCAGCCGATCGATAATCTGCTGTGGGGTACCGATCAGCATATTGGCGCGCAGGTTCTCCAATTGGAACTCGGGGCGTTCGGCAAATTTTTCCGGTGGGCTGGGCGGCAGCAGACCGTTGACCGGGGTGGCCTTATTGCCAAACCAGGCGTCAAAGGTGCGGTAGAAGCGTGAGATAGCGTTGGCGCCGGTGATCCAGCCCTCCGGCTGTGTGGCCTCATGCACATAGGTATGCATGAGCACCATAAAGTCCGGCCGTGTCGCCTGCGGGTTCTGCTGGAGCGCGTTGTCAAATTTCGCTTTCAGATCGGCCACTTCCTGATCCCCTTTCATCAGTGGCGTTACCATCACGTTGCAGCCGTTCTTCACCGCAAAATTATGCGAATCCGGATCGCGCGCGGCGATCCACACCGGTGGGCAGGGCGTTTGCACCGGGCGCGGCGAAGCGGTGGCGGTGGGGAATGACCAAATCTCCCCCCGGTGAGCATAGTCGCCCTGCCACAATGCCTTAACCGCCGGCAACATCTCTCGCAGATGCTTACCGCCGGATGACGCGGGGATACCGCCAGCCATGCGATCAAACTCAAACTGATAGGCGCCGCGCGCCAGCCCCACTTCCATCCGGCCATTGCTGATGACGTCCAGCAGCGCACATTCCCCGGCCACACGGATCGGATGCCAGAATGGAGCGATAATGGTGCCGGCCCCCAGTCGAATGGTAGTGGTTTTCGCCGCCAGCCAGGAGAGCAACGGCATCGGGCTGGGCGAACAGGTGTAATCCATTGCGTGGTGCTCGCCAATCCACACGGTTTTAAAGCCGCCTTCTTCCGCCATCAGCGCCAGCTCGGTGAGTTCTTCAAACATCTGGCGGTGGCTGGTTAGCTCGTCGTAGCGTTCCATATGGACAAACAGTGAAAATTTCATGGTGACTCCGAAATGTGCTGAACAGGCCGGGCAGATGCCAGCGGCCGTTGTCGGTGGCGTTATGCCGGCTGCGCCGGCGCCAATATTTTTCCGCGGCAATAGATCATCGGGTCTGTACGATAGGGCGAAAACAGGATGTTTTTGACCTCGCCGACCACAATAGCGTGATCGCCACCGGCATATTCGCACCACAGTTCGCATTCGATGGTGGTGAGTGCGTTTTCCAGCAGCGGGTTGCCCAATGCGCTGAGCTGCCAGTTAATCCCCTGGCTTTTATCACCGTTTTTGCTGGCGAACGCCCAGGCTTCCTGCTCCTGTTCGGCGGCCAGAATATGGATGGCGAATTTTTTCTGCTGCATTAACACCGGATAGGAGTTAGCGCGGTAGTCGGGGCAAAACAGCACGAGCGGCGGCTCTAGCGAAAGCGAGCTGAATGCGCTGACGGTCATACCGGTAAGCTTGCCCTGTTCATTGAGCACGGTTATCACCGTCACACCGGAAGGAAACGAACTCATGGCCTGTTTAAACGTTGCGATGTCAATCATGGTGGATCTCTCGTCAGAATTAAGGGATAAAAACCGTTAATCAACCGCCGAGAACGATAGGCCCCGCCAAATATTCTCACTGAAAAAATAGGGGCAGATCCCCATTCCCCATTTGCCTGCGCCGCTGGTTTTCATGCTTTGCCCTTGCTTTGCGCCAGATCGCTGTCATTCCATTGGCTGTATAGGCACGCGTCGTCCTGGTGCCAACGCAGAGCCAGGCGATCGCCGGGTGAGAATGTGCCCCCCAACTCGGGACGGGTTTTGGTGGTCACCCACGTGCCGTCCGGCAGATTGACCTGCAGGTTGAGGTTATCGCCGAGGAACACTTTATCGATGAGCACGCCGTCGATTTCATTGCAGCCGTCAGCCAGTGGTGTGGTTTGCGCCTGAGCCAACGACAGCGGCTGGAGTTTCTCCGGGCGCAGCATCAGTAGCACCTGTTGATAGGGGGTGAGATCGCCCCCAGGTTTGATACACAGCCTCTTGTTGGCCAGCAAGACATGCTGGCGATCCTGAACGGTAACCCGCAGAAAATTCGAGTTGCCCAGAAACGAAGCGACAAAAGCATCCGGCGGCGCCTGATAGAGATCGTACCCGGTGCCTAACCCGACGATCTTGCCGTGGTTAAAAATGGCAATACGCTGCGAAAGGCGCAGCGCCTCTTCCTGATCGTGGGTGACATAGATGATGGAAATGCCTAGCTCACGGTGAATCTCACGTAGCTTTTGCTGAATGTCCTCACGCAACTTTTTATCCAGCGCCCCCAGCGGTTCGTCCATCAGCAGAATGCGCGGTTTGTAAACCAGTGCACGCGCGATGGCGACGCGTTGCTGCTGCCCACCGGAGAGCTGTGCCGGGAAGCGGTGGGCAAACTTTTCCAATTGCACCAATTCCAGCATCTCTTTAACCCGGCGCGTGCGTTCGCTGGCGTCAATTTTGCGCATGTTGAGTGGGAATGCCACGTTGTTGCTGACGTTCATGTGCGGGAATAGCGAGTAACGCTGGAACACCATACCAATATCGCGTTTATGCGGCGGTACATGCAGCATTGATTTACCGTCCAGCAGGATCTGCCCGGAAGTGGGTTCTTCAAAGCCGGCCAGCATCGATAGGGTGGTGCTTTTGCCTGAGCCGCTGGAGCCGAGAAAGGTCAGGAATTCGCCATCTCTGATATTGAGCGAGATATTGTCCACGGCGGCAAAGTCGCCGTAGTGTTTATTCAGGTTGTTCAGGCTCATCAGCGTGCGCGCAGGCGTGCGTGGGGCCAGGGTATTATCGAGATGTTGCATTATATTCTCCACGTCAGAGACTGAACGGATTCTTCTTACGCACCAGTGCGGCTATCGCCATGAAAATCAGCGTGAGCATAATCAGCAGGGAGGACGCCACGGCAATAACCGGGGTAAGATCCTGCTGCAATGTGGACCACATTTTTACCGGCAACGTTTGTAAGGTGGGGCTGGCCATCATGATGCTCAGCACCACTTCATCCCAGGAGGACAAAAACGCGAAAAGCGCACTGGCGATGATGCTGCCGCGTAGTGCCGGCAGAGTGACTTTATAAATCGCCTGCGGGCGGGATGCGCCGCAAATCACCGCCGCGTCCTCCACTGATTTATCAAACTGTTTCAGAGCGTTAACGATCAGGATGATAGAAAACGGCAGCGCTACCAATACATGGGCGACCACAAAGGCGAGCAGCGAACCAATCATCCCAAGTTTGAGGAACAGGGCGTAAAGGGCGATGGCGATGATCACCAACGGCACGATCATCGGTAGCGTAAATAGCGTGTAGAGAAAGGTGCGGCCAGGGAAACGCCCGCGAACCAGACTGAAAGCGCTGGGCACGCCGAGCGCAATGGAAAATCCGGTGGTCAGCAGGGCGATTTTGACGCTGGTGGATACCGAAGCCATCCACTCCGGGTTGGCGAAGAATACGGCATACCATTTGGTCGTCCAGGCCGGGGGCGGAAACACCAGCCACTGTGAAGAGCCAAAGGAAAGCAGCACAATAAACACGATGGGCAACAGCAGGAAAACGGCAGCCAACCCGGTGGCGGCATACAGCGAAAACCGCAGCCTCCAGCCAATCGCATGTGGGGAAAGCAACATAGTTTCCTCCTTACCGTGGGGAGCCAACCGGCGATTCCGGCTGTAGTTTCAGATAAAAGTAAAACAGCAGCAGGGTCAGCACGATAAGCAACGTGGCGGCTGCGCTGGCGAAGTTCCAGTTAAGGAAGGACTGCACCTGCTGGGCGATGAATTCCGGCAACATCATATTTTGCGCACCGCCCAACAGCGCTGGCGTAACGTAGTAACCCAGCGACATGACAAACACCATTAACCCGCCGGAGAACAGGCCGGAGCGGCACAGCGGTAAAAACACCTTAAAGAAGTTGCTAAAGGGGCCGGCGCCGCAAATTGACGCCGCCTGCAGGATCATCGGGTCGATATTGCGCATCGTGGTGACCAGCGGCAGCACCACAAACGGGATCATGATATAGGTCATACCGATCACTACCCCAGTCAGGTTGTGCACCAGCGCCAGCGGCTGGCTGATGAGACCTAGCGCCATCAGCGTTTTATTGATCACCCCGGTGGTTTGCAGCAGTACCAGCCAGGAGTAGCTTCTGGCCAGCAGGCTGGTCCACATGGAGAGCAGGATAATATTCAGCATCCAGCGGCCCCAGCCGCTGGGCATCAGCGTGATCACCCAACTGAGCGGAAAGGCGATCAGTAGGCTGATGCCTGTAACCAGAATACTGACCGTAAAGGTATTAAGCAGTATCTGCGGATAGGCGGCATTGGCGAACAATGCGCTGTAGTTCGCCAAGCCAGGTGTCGGTTCCAGCAGGCTGTGCGCCAGTAAACTGCACAGCGGAACCAGAAAAAACAACAGCAGGAACAGCAGTGCCGGCACCAGTTTCCAGGCGCCCTGCCAGTTGCGCAGGCGTATCAGGTTGGCAGAACGTACCGTGTCGCGTGGGGATACCTGGCCGGCGGTTTGTTCCGAACGTGAGAGCGAGACCATTATTTCACCAACCATTCATTCCAGCGGGCGGCGATTTCATCTCCATGCTGGGCCCAGTAAACGTAATCCAGGGAAACCTGATCCTTCTCATGGGCGGTAGAGAGGCTGCCGGCGAGTTCCGGCGTGATGCTTTTTACGCTGTCGAGATTAACCGGGGAGTAGGCGGTGAGATTGGCGAAGTCGGCCTGCCCTTTGGCGCTGCTGGCATAGCTGATGAACTTCATGGCGGCGTCTTTGTTTTTGGCGCCCTTCGGCACCACCAGGATATCCGCCATCACCAGGTTCTGCCGCCAACTGATGCCGACCGGCGCGCCGTCTTTTTGCAGCGCGTATACCCGGCCATTCCAAAACTGCCCCAGAGCCGCTTCGCCAGAGGCCAGGAGCTGCTGCGATTGCGCACCGTTACCCCACCAGACAATATCCTGTTTGATGGTGTCGAGTTTTTTAAATGCGCGATCGAGATCCAGTGGATAAAGCTTTTCCGCCGGGACACCGTCTGCCAACAGCGCCAGTTCCAGCACACCGGGGCCAGGCCATTTGTAGAGGGCGCGTTTGCCGGGGTATTTTTGCGTGTCGAACAGCGCCGACCAATCTTCCGGTGTAGCGCCGCCGGTTGCTCCCTGATTATAGGCCAGCACGAAAGAGTAAAAGAAGGAACCGACGCCGTGTTCGGAAACGAAGCGTGGATCGATGCGTTCGCGCTTAATGACCTTGAAATCCAACGGTTCCAGCAGGCCGGCCGCGGCGGCCCGTTGCGCGAAATCCGCCTCAACATCCACCACGTCCCAGGAGACGTTGCCGCTGTCGACCATTGCTTTGAACTTGCCGTAATCGGTGGGGCCGTCAGAAATCACTTTGACGTTGGTTTGCTTACTGAATGGCGCCACCCAGGCTTGTTTCTGCGCATCCTGCGTGGTGCCGCCCCAACTGATGAAACTCATGGTGTCGTTTGCCGTGGCGTAAAAACTGGTCAAGCCCAGTAGCCCAAGCGTGATGGCACAACGTGAAAACTGTGTCAATTTCATAGTGGGATCCTTGAGGATGTCAGGGAGACGGGCCGAAGCCTGCGTCCAGTGTTTTATTGCGCTAATCACCAACCTTGTAACGAAAAATCTGCCGATGGCCGCAGCCTTACCTTAAACCGGCGCTACCGGTACATGCTGTGGTTCTGGTAAATCATATTATGGTATTCCAAACTTTTTTCAATAATCCATCAATATGAAAATCTTATAGGATTGGTGTGGTTTTAATTAATTGATTTCTAATAATTAATTTTGTTTTTTATGGCGTTTGTATATCAATTTTAATTTTCATAAATAAATAAAGGCTATTTTTTTATTTTATATCATTGTGTTGAGGGGAATAGTCGACAACGTTCAGCTTTAAAGGCGGACTTTTTGATAAAGCATTTTCTTATAGTCATTGAAAATAATTCACCGGCTATGCTATCCCTGTTAATACTGTTTATCTTTAGTAATTAGGGAACCATTAAATGGCCGCTTATTGGATTGCTCACGTTGTAGTGAAAGACCCACAGCAGTATGAGAAATACACTGCACTGGCCCCGGCGGCCTTTGCTCGCTATGGAGCCCGTTTTTTAGCCAGGGGCGGTAAGGCACGGGTGCTGGAAGGGGTTATGCAGCCTGAGCGCAGCGTGGTGATTGAGTTTGATTCTTTTGATGATGCGTTGCGCTGTTACCATTCACAACAGTATCAACACGCGATGGCGGAAAGAATGGGCGTGGCGTTTGCGGAAATTATTGTTGTTGAAGGGGTGTAATTTCAAGTAATTATATATTGCCGCGGCATTTTTTATTATTTTGTTTTATCCAGTATTAATAAAATATTTGATTGACTTGGAGAATGCGCGCGGCCTATATGTATTATGGTATACCATAAGTTTAATCTTACTGAGGGCGTGCGTATGGGGTTCGAGATCAGAAAAATCGTCAGTTACACGGAAGAGACGTTGATTGAAGGCGGCAAGGCGGCGGAAAAACCGGTCACCATGGTGGGGCTGGCGGTAGTCATACTTAACCCTTGGGCTGGCAAAGGCTTCGTTGAGGATCTGCAACCGATCATCAAGGCCAACTGCTCGTCGCTGGGGGTGATGATGGTCGAACGCTTATGCCGGCTGATCGGTGGCGCCGGCAATATTGAAGCCTATGGTAAAGCGGCGGTAGTGGGCGTTGACGGGGAAATTGAACACGCGTCGGCGGTGATCCACACCCTGCGTTTCGGCAACCATTACCGTGATGCAGTCAATGCGAAGAGCTATTTAAGCTTCACCAATAAGCGCGGCGGGGCTGGCACATCTATCCAGATCCCGATGATGCACAAGGATGATGGCGGTTTGCGTTCCCATTATGTCACCCTGGAAATGCAGATTGAAGACGCGCCACGCGCAGATGAGATCGTCGTGGTGCTCGGCGCAGCTGACGGCGGCCGTTTACACCCGCGTATTGGCAACCGCTATCTGGATCTGGAAGCGCTGGCGAAGGAACAAGCGGAGCAAGCCTGATGAATGAAACAAACTCTGTGGTTGCGGCCGCTGCACCAGCCTTTAGCGCGCAAGGCACCTGCTATCAGGTCACCGGCTGCGGGCGCCCGGTGGTATTGATTCATGGCGTAGGGCTGGATCAGCATATGTGGGCGCAGCAGGTCGTTTGCCTGAGCCAATATTATCAAGTGATCACCTATGACATGCTGGGGCATGGGCGTAGCCCACCGCCGCCGCCGGATGCATCGCTGAAGACTTATGCCGATCAACTGCATGCGCTGTTGGCGGCGTTGCATATCAAACGGGCACTGGTGATTGGTTTTTCCATGGGCGGGTTGGTGGCGCGTGCGTTTGCGCTGCATTATCCCACCGCCGCCTCAGGTTTGGCGATCCTCAACAGCGTTTATGAACGTACGCCGCAGCAGCAGGCCGCAGTGGTGGCGCGTGCCCATCAGGTTGCTCTGGATGGCCCGGCGGCTAACGTCGAAGCGGCGCTGCAGCGTTGGTTCAGTGATGAGTATCGCCGCACCCACGCCACGCAGTTGGCGGCGCTGCGGCAAACGTTGCTGAACAACGACAAGTTTGGCTACCTGACCAGTTATCGGTTGTTCGCCCGCGAAGATCGGTATCTGAGCGAACAACTGGGCAATATTCGCGTACCGGTGCTGGTCGCTACCGGCGAATATGACAGCGGTTCGACCCCGGCGATGAGCAAGGCGCTGGCCGGCAAAATACCTGGCGCCCGCGTGGCGATTATACCAGGGCAAAAGCATATGATGGTGCTGGAAGCGATGGAGCAAGTAAATGCGTTGCTGTTGGCCTTCCTGCAGGATGCGTTTTTCAATCACCAACACACTGAGGAACTGCGGCGATGACAACCGAACGTTTCAGCATGCTGATTGGCGGCGAGTGGGTCGCAGCGCAAAGCGGCCAGACCTTCCCTAGCTATAATCCGGCAACCGGGGAAGCCTGGGCTACGTTCCCGGCAGCGGCGTCGGTGGATGTCGATCGGGCGGTCAGGGCTGCGCACCAGGCTTTCAACGCCGCTGCGTGGCGTGGTATTAACGCCACGCAGCGGGGTAAATTACTGCACAAGCTGGGGGATGCCATTGCTGCTCATCAGGAACAGTTGGCTCAGTTAGAGAGCCGCGACAACGGCAAGCTGATTCGTGAAACGCGCGGCCAGGTCGCCTATCTGCCAGAGTTTTTTCACTACATGGCCGGGTTAGCTGATAAGTTGGAAGGTGGTACCTTGCCGATGGATAAGCCCGACTTGTTCACCTACACGGTGCGCGAAGCCCTGGGAGTGGTCGCCTGCCTGATCCCATGGAACAGCCCGCTTTATCTGACCGCCATTAAAATCGCCCCGGCGCTGGCCGCCGGTAATACGTTGGTATTAAAACCGTCCGAGCACGCCTCGGCTTCTATTTTGGCGCTGGCTCGGTTGGTGGAAACGGTTGGCTTCCCGCCTGGGGTGATCAACGTGGTAACCGGCGACGGGCCGGCCGCCGGCGCGGCATTAACCTGCCACCCACTGGTTCGCCGCATTGCGTTTACCGGCGGTGGTGCCACGGCGCAGCACGTGATCCGCAACAGTGCTGAAAACTTCGCTAGCCTGTCACTGGAACTGGGGGGCAAATCGCCCAACATTATTTTTGCCGATGCTAATCTGGATGATGCGATTAATGGCGTAGTGGCTGGTGTGTATGCCGCCTCCGGCCAAAGCTGCGTCGCCGGTTCGCGTCTGTTGGTGCAGGATGAGATCTATGATGTCTTTGTCGCTCGCCTGCATGAGCGGGTAAAGCGCATTAACATTGGGTTGCCGCAGGATGAGAACACCCATATGGGGCCAATGGCGACCAAACAGCAATTGGCGGTAGTGGAGCGTATGGTGGCGCGCGCGCAGCAGCAAGGCGCACGGTTATGTTTCGGCGGCCGCCGCCTGACGCTGCCGGCGGGTGGGTGGTTTTATGAGCCAACATTGCTTGAATGCAATGATTCAGCGCTTGAAATCATGCAGGATGAGGTGTTTGGCCCGGTTGCCGCTATCATCCGTTTTCAGGATGAAGCTCAGGCGCTGGCGCTGGCCAATGACAGCCAATATGGCCTGGCGGCCGGCATCTGGACGCGCGATATCGGCCGTGCGCACCGTATGGCGCGTGATACCCGTGCCGGGATTATTTGGGTGAACACTTATCGCGCGGTGTCGGCGATGGCGCCGATCGGCGGTTTTGGGCAAAGCGGCTATGGCCGGGAAGGCGGGATTGACTCGCTGTTGGCCTATACTGAGTGTAAAACGGTGTGGATCAACCTGTCGCAGCAGCCGATGCCCGATCCTTTTGTGATGCGTTAGTCTGATAGACTCGTCATACTTTAGGTTGCATGTGCGCCGGTGCGATAGCTCGGCCAAACCCTGGCCTCGCCCCGATGTGGCCGCTGTCGGTAGCCGAATTTACTCGGCAGCCAGCGTAGGCGCTGCAGCCATGTTTTTGCTGAATTTGTGTCGTGTTATTTAACGTATCAGTATTATTTGCGCCCGGCCGCGATACTCGCTGGGCCAACGTTATTGGATAAACAGAGCTTATTATGGAACGCCTTCCTTTTGACGATGGTTTTAAAGTTAAACGCAATCAGGTCACGCTGCGTGAGATCGTGCTGGATAAGCTACGTAACGCGATCTTGAATTTCCAATTGCTGCCGGGCGACAGGTTGGTGGAACGCGATCTGTGCGAGCGGCTTGGCGTTAGCCGTACGTCGGTGCGTGAGGCGTTAAGGCATCTGGAATCGGAAGGGTTGGTGGAGTATGCCGGTGCCAAAGGCCCGCGCGTAGCGGTGATCACCCTGGCAGATGCCTGCGAATTGTATGAGTTGCGCTGCGTGCTGGAGGGGATGATTGTCCAACTGTTTACCCAGCGCGCGACACAAAAACAGCTGCAAGAGCTGGAAATTGCGCTGGAAACCAACCGAATCATGCTGGAAAAGGGCGAACTGCCGCAGGTTCTGAAATCGGTGCAGGATTTTTATGACGTGCTAATGACCGGCGCCGGCAACCGGATTGCCGCCCAACAGCTGCGCCAACTGCAGGCTCGCATCAGCTATCTGCGTGCCACAACGGTTTCGCAGGGCGACCGGCGCCGGCACAGTAACCTGGAGATGGAACGGCTGGTGGCGGCGATAAAAAGCGGCGATCCGCACAAAGCATATCAGGCCTGCGTCGATCACGTACTGGCTGCGGCGGCAGTGGCGTTGGAATACCTGAAGTCCCGTACGCCAGAGAAGGGTAAGGCGCAGAAAATCATTGCCGCCGAAGTCTACGCAGGGAAATAACTCGCGCCCTGTCTGGCCCACTCGCTGGCCGCCGCTAGTTCACTGTGCGGTAGCCGACTTCGCCATGGCTGGAAAGATCCAGCCCGTCGATCTCCTGTTCGTCATCCACCCGCAGCCCGCCGCATAATAGCGCCGCGGCCTTATAGGCGAGCCAACTGGCGACGGCGGCCCAGATGATACAAAACAGCATCGAAGCCACGTTTACCCCCAACTGTTCAATAAAACTTCTGCCTTCGATAAAGCCCTGGCCGCCCAGCCACGGCAGGGCAAACACCGGCGTTAGCACACCGCCGACGATGCCGCCGATGCCGTGAATCGCAAATACGTCAAAGGCATCGTCCAGCTTCATACGTGCTTTGAGGCGGATCACGGCATACATGCAGATTGGCGATACGATAACACCCAGCGCGATCGCCCCCATAGGGCCGACATAACCACAGGCCGGCGTGATAGCGACCAGCCCCGCGATGGCGCCGGTTATCGCCCCCAACAAGCTGGGTTTACGTTGGATCTTCCATTCAATCAGCAGCCAGCATATTGCACCGGCGCAGCTTGCCAACATCGTGTTGAGCACCACCAGCATTGAGTAGCCGTTGGCGGCCAGTGCGCAGCCGCCACAGAAACCAAACCAGCCTACCCACAGCAAACAGCCGCCGGTAAGCGTCATGGTCATGTTGTGCGGCGGCAGTATGGCATGGCCAAAACCGCGGCGTGGGCCAATCAGTAAGGCGCCAATCAGCGCGGCGATACCGGCATTCACATGCACCACATTGCCGCCGGCAAAATCCTGATCCGTCCAGTTCAAGATCCAACCGCCGCCCCAGGCCATATGGGCCAGCGGGATATAGTCGATGGTCAGCCAGATCGCCATAAATATCATCACCGCTGAAAACTTGATCCGCTCGGCGAACGATCCGGCGATCAGGCAGGGGGTGATGGAGGCGAACAGCATCATAAACAGTACGTACAGGTATTCTGGCAGGGTACCCACCAGTGAGTCAGTGGTGATGTTGCGCAGGAACAGCTTGTCGATGCCGCCGATGAAGGTTTGCAGGCCGCCGCCGTCGGAAAATGCCAGGCTATAGCCATAAATGGCGAATAGCAGGCTCATCAGCGCGGCCACGCTAAACACTTGCATCAGCACCGACAACACGTTTTTGGTCTGAGCCAGGCCGCCGTAATACAACGCCAGGCCAGGGAGCGTCATCAACAGCACCGCCAGCGAACAGGTAAAGACAAACGCGGTATCAGCGCCGCTCATGACCACCGTTGGCACCGCCGCGCTGGCGTGCTGGGCGAACAGCAGGCAGCATGCGCCGGCCGGCACTTTCCACCGTAAAGAAACTGACTTCATGATTAACCTCGACTGCGGTTGATTATTCGGCATGGGGAAAAGGGGGCCAGGCCCCCAGTGGAGTAAGTGTCAGATTTTTTGCCCCGGGATCCACGAGGTGCCCGCCAATGGCACCCGCGCCATTGCCGCGGCCTCCACGTTTAGCGCCACCAGATCTTCCGGTTCCAAATTATGCAGGTGAGATTTGCCGCAGGCGCGCGCCAGAGTTTGTGCTTCCAGCGTTAGCACCCGTAGGTAGTTCGCCAGCCGTTTGCCGGCGGCGACCGGATCGAGGCGTTGGCTCAGTTCCGGATCCTGGGTGGTGATGCCGGCGGGGTCTTTGCCGTCCTGGAAGTCATCGTAGAAGCCGGCGGCGGAACCCAGCTTTTGATATTCCGCTTCAAAACGTGGGTGGTTATCGCCCAGGGCAATCAACGCGGCGGTGCCAATGGCGACGGCATCGGCGCCGAGTGCAATGGCTTTCGCCACATCGGCGCCATTGCGGATACCGCCGGAGACGATCAACTGAACTTCACGGTGGACGCCCAGCTCCTGCAGTGCCTGAACTGCCTGGGGAATGGCCGCCAGCGTGGGGATGCCCACATGTTCGATAAAGACTTCCTGGGTGGCCGCGGTGCCACCCTGCATACCGTCCACCACTACCACATCGGCGCCGGCGTGTACTGCCAGCTTGACGTCATAGTAGGTGCGTGTGGCGCCTACCTTGACGTAAATCGGCACCTGCCAGTCGGTGATCTCACGCAACTCGGCAATCTTGATCGCCAGATCGTCCGGGCCGGTCCAGTCTGGGTGGCGGCAGGCGCTGCGCTGGTCAATTCCTTGCGGCAAGCAGCGCATGCCCGCAACGCGTTCAGAGATTTTCTGCCCCAGCAGCATACCGCCGCCGCCCGGCTTGGCCCCTTGGCCAAGTACCACTTCAATAGCATCGGCTTTGCGTAGATCGTCGGGGTTCATGCCGTAGCGTGAAGGCAGATATTGATAAACCAGTTTTGACGACTGGCCACGTTCTTCCGGCGTCATGCCGCCGTCACCGGTGGTGGTCGAGGTGCCTACTGCCGACGCGCCGCGCCCCAACGCTTCTTTGGCCTGCGCCGACAGTGCGCCGAAACTCATTCCGGCGATGGTCACCGGGGTGCTGATCACCAGTGGCTTTTTCGCATAGCGGGTGCCCAACGTCACTTCCGTGCCACATTTTTCCCGGTAGCCTTCCAGCGGATATCGGGACATGCTGGCGCCAAGAAACAGCAGGTCGTCAAAGTGGGGGACTTTGCGTTTGGCGCCCCAGCCACGGATATCGTAGATACCGGTTTCGGCGGCGCGCTGGATTTCGGCAATGACGTCGCGGCCGTAAGTTGCTGACTCTCTCAGCGTAGGATTGAATTTATCGCTCATTTCCGGCTCCTGTCAGTATGCTGAGGAATTATCAACTTTAAAGTGGTACAACTGGCGCGCCGAACCGTAGCGGGTGAACGCTTCAGGCGATTCGTCGTCAAAACCGGCCTGTTTGAGCAGTTCGCCCAGCTCTTGATAGTGCTCGGCACGCATCTCTTTTTGCACACAGTCTGCGCCGAGCGACGCCACTTTGCCCTTGACGTAGATATGTACCTCGTACAGCGAATCTCCCAGCGCTTCACCGGCGTCGCCGCATACCACCAGGCAGCCCGCCTGGCCCATAAATGCGCTCATAGCACCGATATTGCCTTTCACCACGATGTTGATGCCTTTCATCGAGATCCCGCAGCGCGCAGAGGCGTTGCCTTCGATCACCAGCAATCCGCCGTTACCGGTGGCGCCGGCGGATTGCGAGGCATCGCCTTTGACACGCACGCTACCGGACATCATATTTTCCGCTACGCCAACGCCCACGTTGCCGTGTACGGTTATCGCGGCTTGCTGGTTCATCCCGGCGCAGTAGTACCCGGCGTGGCCGTCGATATCGACGCTGATATCGGCGTTAATGCCGCAGGCGATGTTGTGCGCGCCGTTGGGCTGAATGACGCGCCATACTTTTTCTTGCGCGGTAATCTGGCTATCGTGCAGTGCTTGGTTCAGTGCGCGCAGACCCGCGCTCAGATTGTAGGTTTTCATTGTGCCACCTCCGCGTGGCTTTCCTCGCCACGTTGCCACAGGTAAATTTTTGCCGGTTCCGGCTCCCAAACTTTAGCGTTTTTGATACCGGGCAGATTCGCCAGCGCCCGGTATTCTGAAGCCATGGCGACATAATCATCAGTTTCGGCGATCACGGCCGGTTTACAGGCGATTGGGTCACGCACAACGGCAAAACCATCGCGGGTACCGACGGCGAAGGTAAAGAAACCGTCCAGATCCTTGAGCGCATGGGTCAGCGCTTGGTTAAGGCTATCGCCCTGGCTCATGCGCCAAGTGAGATATCCGGCCGCCACTTCGGAGTCGTTTTCGGTTTTGAACACTATGCCGGCGCGTTTGAGCTTTTCGCGCAGGCGATTGTGGTTGGAGAGGGAACCATTGTGCACCAGGCACAGATCCAACCCGGTGGAAAAAGGGTGGCTCCCCTGCAGGGTAACTGCACTTTCCGTCGCCAGGCGCGTGTGGCCGATAGCATGGCTGCCTTTCATGGCTGAAAGGTTAAAGCGCTCGGCCACCGTGGCAGGCAACCCGACGCCTTTGAGGATCTCGATGCTATGGCCCGCGCTCAATACGTCTACATCTGGCGCGTACTGCGCCAGCCAGTTCAGCGCGGCAGTTTCATCCGCCGGCAGTTTATAAACCGCGACGCTGGCGTTTTGGAACCAGGTATCGACGGTGCCGAACGCGCTGCCCAGCCGTTCGGCCAAGGCTTGCCAGTTGTAGTTGTCAGTGCTGCTACGCAGCGTCAGCTTAACACCCTGATCGTAGTCATCGCCGTAAACCGCAAAGCCTGCGCTGTCTGGCCCTCGCTCGGTCATTGAGATCAACATCGGAGCAAACAGCGCGCCGAGCTGGCTTTCCAGTTCGGCCTTTTTAAAGTACAAACCCACAATTCCACACATATACTTTCCTCTGTTTTAGGCCATAAAAGGTTCAGAACATTTCGCTGTAACGGCGGGATTCCCACTCGCTGACGTGACGGTGGTATTCATGCCATTCCTGACGTTTAACCTGGATGAATTCGTCGACAATCTCATTGCCGAGCGCCTCGCGCAGTACGGTGTCGCCTGCCAGCGCGTCAATCGCCTCTTTCAGGTTTTCCGGCAGCTTGTCGATCCCCTGTTCCCGGCACTGTTCGCCGGTCAATTGGTAAAGGTTAAGGTTGCAGGCCTTGCCGGGATCGATCTCGCGCTGCACACCATCCAGCCCGGCGGCGATGATGGCTGCATGCACCAGATAAGGGTTGGCGCTGGTGTCTGGCAGGCGGAATTCCAGGCGGCCGTAGGGGATTCGTACCATCGCCGAACGGTTATTGTCGCCATAAGTAATGAAGACCGGCGCCCACGTGGCGCCGCTGTTGGAACCGCCGCTCACCAGGCGTTTATAGGAGTTCACCGTCGGCGCGGCGAAGGCGCACAGCGCTTTGGCATGGTGCAGCAGGCCGCCGATAAAGTGATAGGCGGTACGGGATAACCCCAGATTTTGCGGATCGCTGTCGTCGCCGAACACGTTGCGGCCGTGCTCGTCGGCGATCGAAAGGTGGAAGTGCATGCCGTTGCCGGGTTTGTCGGCAAAAGGTTTGGGCATAAAGGAACAGACCAAACCCAGATCGTAGGCGATTTCGCCGGCTGCCATGCGCACAAAAGTGAAGCGATCGGCCGAGGTTAGGGCGTCGCTGTAGGCGTAGTTGATCTCAAACTGACCGTTGGCGTCTTCATGGTCTATTTGGTAAACGTCGAAACCCACGGCCATCAGCGATTCGCTAAGTTGCTCCAGAAACGCGCGCACCCGCGACAACCCTTTGTAGTCGTAGCAGGGTTTGGCAAGCGTATCGCTATAGTCCGCTGGCAACAGTTCACCACGCTCGCCGCGTTTGAATAGCGAAAACTCCGGTTCCAGGCCGCTGTTCAGTGTCCAACGTTTCTCCTGCAAGCGCTTGAGCTGCTTGATCAACACCACGCGGCTATCGTAAGGGTGGGGGGCATTATTGACATAACCGCTGCAGGCTACGCGGGCATAACCGGGCTGCCAGGGTACCAGCGACAGCGTGGCAAGATCGGCCCGTGCCATATAGTCCGGCCCCTGTGGCTGCATGCCCATCCCTGAAATAGCGAAGCCGGCAAATCCTGCGCCTTTCTCCACAATGTCCATCAGGCAACCGGCGGGCACTGACTTGGTTTTTGCTACGCCATGAATGTCGACGAACTGCGCCAGGATGTAACGAATCTCATTGTCTTGCAGAAATTTCACAGCTTCTTCAGGGGACATGATCTCTCCTTCAACAGCAGGGTTGCGATGTTGCGCGGCCTAAGCAGGTGCGGCTGCGCCGATGATGTTTTAATTCCTGTAGGGAATTTTTTTTTCTTAAAAGTAAAATGCAGGCGGCGTGCCAAGATCGCTGTACGGCCTAATATTTAAACGGGGAAAATAAATTGCTAATGAGAATCAGTGTCTTGAAATTTCTCAAAACGTTAATTCATATATGAATGTTATTTTTAATGCTGCAAAGTGCGTTCAGTGCACTAATTAAGTGCGAAATGTGATTTTTTTTGGTGCGTATGTTGCCGTGTGGTTGTTAATAAATTTTAATTTTTAATGTAAAAAATAAACAATAAGTGTGGTTATTTAGCGTAAATTAGATTTTATATTTTATATATGAGTTTTTTTATTTATATATAAATTAATTTGGTTATTTTCACCTGTGTGAAGCAAAAAATCTCGACAAGCAATTTTTTTTGAAGTAGACGTATTGCAGAGCAACGATTTCAAGCCTGTTACAGGCAAATAATTGCCATAAATATTCATATATAAAATTGAATATTTGTATGTGGAGATTTGAATGAAGACCAATCAGGATTCCTATATCATCACCGCATCCTGTGCCGCCACCTCCGGCATTATTGCGGCCGTCACTACGTATTTAAGCGATAACCAATGTTATATCAGTGAGTTGGCACAATATGATGATGAGCAACTGGGGCGCTTCTTTTTACGTGCTCGCTTTCGTTTTAATGAGGGAGTGAACGGCGATATTGATAGCGTGCGCCGTGGCTTCTCCAGCGTCGCCAACCGCTTTGAGATGGCCTGGCAAATCCATGACATTGCTGAACCGATGCGCGTGCTGCTGATGGTCAGCAAGTTCGATCACTGCCTGAACGATTTGTTATATCGCCACGGCAAGGGGGAGTTGGATATGCGTATTACCGCTATTGTTTCCAACCATCTGGATTTGCGCCCGATGGCGGAGCGGCAGGGGATCCGCTTTGTTTATTTGCCGGTAAATAAAGAAAACAAAGCACAACAGGAAGCGGCGCTGTTGCAGATAGTGGAAGAAACGGCCACCGAACTGGTGGTGTTGGCGCGTTATATGCAAATCCTTTCCGATGATTTGTGCCAACGGCTGAAAGGCCGGGCGATTAATATCCACCACTCGTTCTTGCCCGGCTTCAAAGGCGCAATGCCCTATCACCAGGCCCATAGCCGCGGGGTAAAACTGATTGGCGCAACGGCGCATTATGTCACCGCCGAGCTGGACGAAGGGCCGATCATCGAGCAGGAAGTGCAGCGAGTGGATCACACCTATCGTCCGGATGATCTGGTGGTGGTGGGCCGCAATACCGAAACTATCGCACTCTCCAGGGCGGTTAAATATCACATTGAGCGCCGTATCTTCCTGGATGAACACAAAACGGTGATTTTCAAATGAGTCTGGTTCCTTCGGCACAAACGGCACAAGCCCGTGCGCAAATCATTGATGGCAAAGCCTGTGCGCAGGCGCTGTTAGACACTGTAGCCAAAGAGGTGACTGCGCTGCGTGAACAGGGCATTCAGCCCGCGCTGGCGGTGATTCTGGTGGGGGACGATCCCGCCAGCGCCGTTTATGTGCGCAATAAAATCCGCCAGGCGGAAAATGCCGGCATTACCTCACATGAATACCGCTTTAATGCAGCGCTGCCGCAGGCGGAGTTGCTGGCGATCATCACCCGGTTGAACCAGGAACCGGCGGTTAATGGCATTTTGGTTCAACTGCCGTTACCGCCGCAGATCGATGAACACGCAGTGATCCATGCTATCAGCCCGCTGAAGGATGTTGATGGTTTTCACCATGAGAACGTGGGTGGGCTGGTACAGGGCCGTGAGGTGCTCACGCCTTGTACGCCGCTCGGCTGTATGCGGCTGCTGCAGACAGCGTGCCCGGATCTTGGCGGCAAACATGCAGTGGTGATTGGGCGCTCCAATATTGTCGGCAAACCGATGGCTGCCCTGTTACTGCAGGCGCATTGTTCCGTCACCGTGTTGCATTCGCGTAGCGCCAATGTCCGGCAATTGGCTAGCCAGGCCGATATTCTGGTGGTTGCCGTTGGCCGGGCCAACATGGTGGATGCAGAGTGGATCAAGCCCGGCGCGGTGGTGATCGACGTGGGGATTAACCGCTGGGCGCAACCGGAGGGCGGCACCCGGCTGGTGGGGGATGTGGATTTCGCCAGTGCGAGCCGGGTGGCGGGGGCGATTACGCCGGTGCCGGGCGGCGTGGGGCCAATGACTATCGCTTGCCTGATGCAAAACACCGTAACGGCAACCCGGCTTCAACTGCAAGCCGCGTTGTTGCCTGCTTTAAGCTGACCGGGAGACGAACGCTATGCCTTTTGCCTTGCTGAAATATGGCCTGTCCGCCAACTACCCCGCCGAGGTGGATATCCCACCGCCGCGCGATCTGAAAGCCCACTATGACGTGGTGATTATCGGCGGCGGCGGCCACGGGCTGGCGATTGCCTACTATCTGGCGAAATACCACGGTATTACCAACGTGGCCGTGCTGGAAAAAGGTTACCTGGCGGGCGGCAACACCGCACGCAACACTGCGGTGATCCGTTCCAACTACCTAACGGCGGAAGGGGTACGGTTTTACAGTGAATCGGTGAAGCTGTTCCAGGGGTTATCCAATGAGTTTGATTTTAACATCATGTATTCGGAGCGCGGCCAATTGACGCTGGCACACACCGATGCTGCGGTGCGGGCCTTCCGCCAGCGTGCCGAGGTGAATAAACATTTTGGCGGCCGCACGGAAATGCTCGATCGCCAGCAGATCAAAGAGTTGGTACCCACATTGAATCTTGATCCCGGCCATCTGCCCGTCATCGCCGGGCTGTGGCATATCGACGGCGCTACGGCGCGCCACGATGCGGTGGCGTGGGGCTACGCCAAAACGGCGGCCAAACGCGGCGTGGAGATTCATCAACTGACTGAAGTGCAGGAACTGGTGATCGTCGACGGTAAGATCAGCGCGGTGAAAACCAACCGCGGCACCATCGGATGCGGCTGCGCGGTGCAGGCGGTTGCCGGCCACAGTTCGCTGTTGGCGCAAAAGGCCGGCTTCAGGCTGCCGGTAGTCAGTTACCCACTGCAGGCAATGGTAACGCAACCGGTGAAACCGTTTTTGGATCCGCTGGTCAGTTCATCGGCGCTGCATTGCTATGTGCAGCAGACCAGCCGCGGCGAGGTGGTATTTGGCGGTGGCTCCGATCCTTACCCACTGTATAACACCCGTTCCACGCTGGATCTGAAAGAAAGCCTGATCGCCCACGGTATTGACATGTTCCCGTTCCTGGCCAAAGCACGCCTGATGCGGCAGTGGGCCGGGATCACGGATATGACGCCGGACTATAGCCCGATCATGGGGGAAAGCCCGGTACAGAACTACTACCTGGATGCCGGGTGGGGCACCTGGGGCTTCAAGGCAACGCCTATCTGCGGTAAGACCATGGCGGAAATGGTGGCCAGCGGCGGGAAAACTCCGGCGCTTATTGCACCGTTCCGCCTGGAGCGTTTTGCCCATTTCCAGCAGGTCAATGAGATGGGCGCCACTGCCGCCAGCCATTAATAGGGGATCGTGATGAAATTAATGCCGTGCCCGCTAAACGGGCTGCGAAATATCAGCGAATTTATTTACGGCGGTGAACTGAAACCTATGCCGGATCCGCTCAACTGCAGCGATCGTGAATGGGCCGGTTACGTGTTTTACAGCGATAACACTGCCGGGATCGTGACCGAATGGTGGATGCATGCAGCCTCGAGCTATTGGTTTCTGGCAGAGCGCAATACCGTTACCGACGAAATCATCAGAACTTACGATCCAGCCGAACGTTTCCCACACCCGCCAGGGCGGGAGGGGGTACTTACAGTAGCATTTGCGATTCCGGCCACGGCTACGCATGGAGAGGAAATAGAATGAGCGAGGCGATTCAGGGCGCCGGCAAGGCACCCGCAGTAGCGATTAACACGCTTGAAAACCGCCTGCCTGCGCCGTTGGGGGTTATGGTCGATCGCACCCGGCCGGTAGCGTTTACTTTTGAAGGGCAGCACTGGGTTGGCTTGCAGGGGGATTCGATCGCCAGCGCTTTGGCTGCCGGCGGGCGCTATTTGCTGTCACGTTCGTTCAAATACCATCGTCCACGCGGCATTCTCACCCTGGCCGGCCAGGATGCAAATACGTTGGTGCAACTGCCCGATGAGCCGAATGTTTTGGCCGACATGCAAACCATCAGCGACGGCCTGACGGTAAGCGGGCAAAACTATAACAGCGCGTTGGATCAGGATCGTGATATGAAACTGGGTGCCTTTTCGCGCTTTATGCCAGTGGGTTTTTATTACCGCGCATTCTACAAACCAAAGGGCATGTGGAAACGCTGGGAGCCGCTAATTCGCCGTAAGGCCGGGCTGGGGGTACTGAACCTGCATGCTACGGCGGAATATTATGATAAGGCTTATCTGTTTACGGACGTCATGGTCGTCGGGGCCGGGCCTGCAGGGCTGCAAGCTGCACTCAGCGCTGCCGAGGCCGGGGCCGATGTACTGCTGGTCGAGCAGCTTGCGTTGTTGGGGGGCGCGCTGACCTGGGCGCGTTTCGCTGCCGACAAGGCACCCGCGGAGCAATTGTTGCACCAGCTTTGCCAGCAAGTTAGCCAACACCCCAAGATCCGGGTGTTGGCTTCGACTACCTGTACCGGCTGGTTCCAGGATAACTACCTGCCGGTGGTTCAGGGGAAACGGATGTATAAAGTCCGAGCCAGGGCCTGTGTAATGGCGACAGGGGCTTACGATCAGCCGGTGATCTTCCGTAATAACGATTTGCCCGGCGTGATGTTGACCAGTGCCGCCCAGCGGTTGATGCGCCACTATGCGGTGCGGCCCGGACGGCGCGCAGTGGTGCTGACCGGCAATGACGACGGCTGGCTGGCGGCATTGGAACTGCATGAACAGGGCGTCGAGGTGGCGGCGGTGGTTGATCTGCGCGCCCAGGCGGCGGATGCGCAGTTGGCGGCCAGCGTGGCCGGGTTGGGCATCCGCCAATTCATGGGCGCCACGGTCTATGAAGCACTGCATGACGCTTCGCTGCACCGGGTGATCGGGGCAGAGATCCGTTCGATTACCGGCAAAGGACAAGTGGCGGCACAGGGAGAGCGTATTCACTGCGATTTGTTGTGCATGTCCGCCGGTTATATGCCAGCCTGGCAGTTGCCGTGCCAGGCCGGTGGCAAGCTCAACTACGATGATGACACGGCAACATTCACCATCGGCAAACTGCCTGCCGGGGTGGTGACTGCCGGCTCGATTAATGGCTGGCAGGCGCTGACTGATGTGCTCAGCGATGGCCGGCGGGCAGCGTTTAACGCGTTGCGTCAGCTTGGTCTGGCTGCCGCCGAACCGCCGAAGAGCGAAGGGGCGCTTACGGGTAATTACCCCTGGCCGATCTTCCCGCACCCGAAAGGCAAAGAATTTGTGGATTTTGATGAAGATCTACAGATCAAAGACATCATCAACGCCACACGCCATGGTTATCGCGATATACAACTGGTGAAGCGTTTTTCCACCGTCGGTATGGGGCCTTCGCAGGGGCGTCATTCGGCGCTGCCGACGGCGCGGCTGGTGGCTCAGGCGACCAACCGCAGCGTCAGCGAAACCGGGGTAACAACCGCCCGGCCGCCGTTTAGCGGTGAAACACTGGCGCACCTGGCCGGGCGCAGTTTTGATCCCTACCGTATCACCCCATTGCACCAACACCATTTGGCGCTGGGGGCCGTGCTGATGCCGGCCGGTAATTGGTTACGCCCGGGTTATTATGCGGTGGAAGGGCGCAGTAAGGCTGAGACGATCCAGCAGGAAGCGCTTAACGTGCGTAATAACGTTGGTCTGATTGATGTTTCCACCTTGGGGGCTATCGAACTGCGTGGGCCGGATGCCGCTGAACTGATGAACCGTATGTATACTTTTGCCTTTCTCAAACAGCCGGTAGGCCGCACCCGCTACGCGGTGATGACCAACGAGCAGGGGGTGATTATTGATGATGGTGTGGCTTGTCGCCTGGCGGAAAACCATTTTTACGTGACGGCGACCACTGGGGGCGTGGCACGTGTCTATCAAGAGATGTTGAAATGGAACACCCAATGGCGGTTGGATGTGGATATCGCCAATGTCACCGCCGCTTGGGCGGCAATCAACCTGGCTGGGCCGCAGGCGCGCGCAGTGCTGCAAGCGCTGTGCAGCGATATCGATCTTACCGCAGAGGCTTTCCCTTATCTGGCGTATCGCCAGGGGCATGTCGCCGACATCCCGGCGCGAGTACTGCGGGTGGGGTTTGTCGGTGAGTTGGGGTATGAGATCCACGTGCCGGCGCGCTATGGTGCCGCTCTGTGGGAAGCTCTGATGGCCGCGGGGCGGGTGCAAGGGATCCGCCCGTTTGGCGTTGAGGCACAGCGCCTGCTGCGGCTGGAGAAAGGCCATGTGATTATCGGCCAGGATACCGACGGCATGAGCCACCCGGCCGAGGTGGGGTTAGGCTGGGCGGTTAACCGTAGCAAACCGGGGTTTGTCGGCCGCCGGGCCATTGATATTCTCGAAGCACAGCCGCCGGTGCGCCGCCTGGTGGCATTTACGCTGCCGACGGGCAGCCCACAACCTCTCGAGGGGCAACTGGTGCTGAGAAACGGACAGATCTGCGGCAATGTCACCTCATGCGAATATTCAGCAACCCTTAAGGCGATTATCGGCCTGGCTTATGCGGCGCCTGAACATGCCGAAACAGGGGCAACCGTGACCATTCGCGTTGAAAGTGGTGCAGATGTGCTGGCCACGGTGGTTGCCCTGCCATTTTATGATAAAGATAATCACAGACAGGAGATGTGACATGATATCTGCACTGGCTTTTGCGCGTATGCCGCTCGATCATCTACCTGAACCGCCGTTATTGGGCCCTGAGCATGCTGAACAGACGACGTTAGCCGATTGTTCACGCGTTGGTCGGGTAGGGTTTCGCGGGCGGTGGGCGCCCGTCTGGCTGGCGGCGCATGGCTATCGTTTGCCCGAACGCCCGAATCAGGCGCTTTGGCAGGATGATGGCAGTCTGGTGGTGCGTTTGTCCGCCAGCGAATTCCTGCTGCTAGGGGCATTGGCCGATGGCGGCGTGCGTATGCGCCAGGAAGAGGCCGATTGGCAGTTGGGCGAGCAAGCGTGTTATCTGTTGCCGCGTCAGGATACCCACGCCTGGTTGGCCTTGGCCGGGCCACATGCGCACGCGGTGTTGGCCAAGCTGTGTGGCGTCAACCTAAGCCCCGCCGCCTTTGCGCCGGGCTGTGTGGCGCAGACCTCGGTGGCGCGCAGCAACGCGATCGTAATTAACGCCGGCCTGTCGGGTGAAACACGGTTCTGGTTACTGATGGATAGCACGACTGCTTGCTATTTTTGGGGGGCGCTGCAGGATGCTATGGTGGAGTTTGCAGGCCAGACAGTGCGTATTCTTTAGATTGCCTATGTAGCGCGGGATTTACCTATTCGCTTTATTGTTATGCCTGATTTTGCTTAACTGATTGGCATTGTATCCCTTTTAATACTCCTTATTATGCCCGGCAGCGTTTCAGATGTTGGGCGAGTTACCTCTTTTGGACAAAGGCAGATATGGCAGCAGAAATGTCATCGGAGAATGATTACACCGTCCCCGGCTTATTCCGCGGGTTGAAAATCCTGGAAATGTTTAACAGCGAGCAGCGCATTCTCACCGTGCAGGATTTCGCCGACGCGCTTGGGGTCACCACCTCGGCCATTTACCGTATTATTACGACGCTGACGGAGATGAACTATCTGGAAAAGGTGGCGAAAAACACCTACCAGCTTGGGCCGCAGGTTATCTCCAATGGCTTTAGCTATCTGGCTAGCCGTGATGTGGTGGATATCGCCATGCCGCACCTCAATGCTCTGCGAAACCGCATTTCGATGTCGTGCCATTTGGCGATCCGCGAAGGGCAAGATACGGTCTATATCTATCGTTCGTTTGCTTCGCAGCGGCTGTCGGTAAACGTGCCGATCGGCACACGCATTCCTTGCCATTGCAGCGCAATGGGGCGGGTATTGCTGACCGAATTGAACGAGAGTGAACTGGATGTGTTATATCAGCATGCGCGGCTGGATGGGTATGCAGTGGTGGCGCCGCGCACTTTGCCGGAGTTGAAACAAACCATTGAGCAGGATCGCCTTACTGGTTGGGTTGAGCATCGCTCCGATTTTGCCACTGCGATCGCCACTGGCCTGCGAAACCACCATAATCAGATCGTCGCTGCCATCAATGTTTCCGGGCCGGATGCTATTATGGGAGAAGCGCAGCAGAAAACGGCGATCCGCGAGGCGTTGCTGAACACCGCTCAGGCTATCTCATTTGAGCTTGGCCACAGCCACCGAGCCAATAATCAGGAATAACCCGCATGAGCAGGCCAATTACCACGGAAAAGCAGGCGACGCGGTTAAGCCTGGAGCAACATATCGCTCGCGCTATTAAGCAAAAACGCCTGTCGCAGGGGTTTAAAATTTCCGACGTAGCACGTATCGCCGGTATCAGCCCTGGCATGGTCAGCAAAGTCGAGAATGCACAGGTGTCTACCAGTTTGGATACCTTAAGCCGGCTTTGCGCGGCGATTGGCCTGCCGGTTTCCAAGCTGTTTAGCGATTACGATCTGGTAGGACGTGGCGCGCAGTTGGTGAAAGCCGGGGATGCTATGGAGGTAGTGCGCACCGGTACTGAAGTGGGCCATACCTACCATCTTCTTAGCTATCAGCATGGCCCTAAAAAGCGTTATGAACCATTTCTGGTCACGATGGATGATGCCAGTGAAGTCTTCCCTAATTTTTGCCATCCTGGCCATGAATTTCTCTACCTGCTGGAAGGTAAGCTGATTTATCGTCATGGTGAACGTTTTTATGACATGGATCCCGGCGACAGCTTATCCTTTGACGGAGCGGTTCCCCATGGCCCGGAAAAACTGTTGCAGGTACCGATTCGCTTACTCTCGATTATTCATTACGATGAGAATGAAGAATAAAGGGGCGCCAAGAGGAAAGCATCGGGCGTTTTTATAGTTCATATTTTTTATAACAATAGAATACGGGTTCCTGACTGTTCACGAAAAAGGAATTTCGGCAAGAAAGTGTGGATGCCTTCGATGTTTGTGTATGATATTCATAAGGATAAAGCGTGCTGTATTGGCCTCTGACATTATTGGGAATGTCAATATTCTGTTTTCTGTCCTCTTGGCAACCGGCCATGTTTTCTACGGAATTATAATGTGAGTCATATGTATTGCTGGGTATGGCTTTATTAGTGATGAGCATTATAGCGATCACTACCGTCAGTAAAACAGAAAAAAAGAAGGTTTTTTTTCTAAAATTTTCTTTTGTCAACCCTCTTTTTAGTGGTTTTACCTCTTCCTTAAACGTGACTTTTCTTACTTTTGCCGTTTTGTCGAAATAAAAGCCTTGCTTGGGAACAGTGATTATCAGGTTTTTACCATCTATATATATAGCGTTAAAGGCTTTTCTTAGTATCGATATGTTTTGGTACAGATTATTAGGGGTTACCTCTTGGCTTTTCATTCCCCATGCAAACTCATAGAGCTCCTTCTGTGAAACTAGTGCCTGTTTTTCTAGCAACAACAGCAGACAACGGCTTGCTGGGGTTGTTAGTGAAATGTTTTTGCTGTGGTTATCTTCGCTTGCGATTCTGTTTTCATTAGGTATGAATATGACATGGTCATTAATAATGAATTTCGTAGTCATAATTTATTACTTTTTTGGTGGTAGGTACGATTGGTTAGTTAATAGTCGACAGCGATCCTACCATAAAAAAATTACATGATAAGAAAGATCTTGCTCTCATTTATGAAATGTTTTAGATCATGGGATAAGAGGGGGGTGAAAGGGTATTTCTCATCACTATCTATTAGTTAAATGATGGGTATTTTTTTGTTAACTTGTTAATTTTAAAAAGTATTTTCTTTAATTTAATATTCTTAAATTAAAAAAAAACCTTAATAAATCGGTTTAGCTTTTTATTTGGGGAAATGCATTTTATCATCGATTGTAATGAGTTGTTCGATCGGTGTAAATATTCATCGTTGTCAGTGTTTAGTTCTGATATTGCGTGTAAATATGATTGTTTATTTTTATTGTTTTTTGTGTGTTGTTTTGAGTGGATTTATGATGTTTTATTTTTATTTTGAAATATAATTTTGATGTTTTTTGTTTTTATGGTGTTTTATCCTTTAGTTTGTCGTTAATGTTGTGCGTTTTTTTGATTTTTTTGTGATGATTGATTTGCATTGGTTTTGCTGTTCTTGAAGGTTATATTTCTTGCGGGATATAGCCATAGTGTAATTTAGCTATAGGTTTAAATAAGACAGGAGTCTATTTCTAATGGAAAGAGTGTTAGCCGGTTATTATATAGGCCGTGATATTCGTTTTGAGTTAGATCATCGTAAATTATCATCAATTACATCTAAGGGGCAGGAATATATACTGCGTGATACCATGATGCGCCTTTTAGTTTATCTTTTGAAAAATGCCGATGGAAAGATTGTATGCAACGACGATATTTTATTCCATGTTTGGGATCAGCATGGTCTGAAATCATCGAGCCAACGTTTGTGGCAAGTCATGCAGCAGTTAAAAATAAAGTTGATAGCGTTAGGCGCTCCTCATGATTTCATTATGCGGGTAGAAAGCTTTAATGGGAAAGGATATACATTGAAGAGTGAACTTATCAGGCCATATTATTTCATCTGTGAAAAAACAGCCAAATAATAAATGATGGATAATACTATGAATCTGTATGTTTTATCAGAGGATTTTTATTTTATCCTTGGGCTATCACATGCCATCAATACCAACAAATATAAATTATATGCACAGCATGTCAGTAACGGATGCCTATCGTATCATCCAGAGACTGGCCGCAATAATATCGTTGTTATAGATGTGGTTACTCCTGAATATTTGCACGAGTTAATAGAAAAAATACCTCGAGGTGTGAGAATTTTATTTATGTCTGATATGAGCTTTCTGCCAGACTCGACGTATGGTTTTATCTCAAAAAAGGTGTCTGTAAAGACGTTGTTGGCGACACTGGAAAGGTGTGTGAATTGGAATAAAATAATAAAATATCCACTCACATCCAGGGAGTTAGCAGTAATCAGCGAATTGGCAAAAGGTTATCCACCACACACGATTTCCCGCCGGTTAAATATTTCGGTAAAAACGATTTCGACGCATAAAATCAATGCGTTAAAAAAGTTGGGCATTATGAGCAAAATGAATGGATTATCCATGTTTTATTGCAATGATATTATTTACAAGCTCAATATATTGATTTGTTCCAGGTACTATTGGAACAGTGATTATTGTCATGGTGCTTAGGCTGTGTCCTGCAATAGTGCGTGAGTACCGTTGGCGGTCATTGGGCTGTGCGTCAAGGCGCAAGCCGTGCGGTTTGGCGGGCCCAAATAAACGGGGAGCAACGCAGAAGCGCGGCCCAATGGCCCCAGCCCAGAGGGTCATGCCCCCAAAGCCCGTCTTCTGTGTTATCGGGCTTGAATATAGGCCTACTATGCCTTGCGCCCGCAGCCTTGATGATGGGATTTGGACGCAACGACGGCACCACGACCTATTGTGGGACATAGCCTGGTATCGGCAAAGGCGACGCGCTGGCGTGTTGTTAGAGCCAGTTTGTTTTTTACTACAGCGTGGCCTTATGGCCACTCGCTAACAGTGCTGCGCTTTGTTGTTTGGGCAAGCTGGAATACCTGTTTTCTTTGTTCCGCGCAACAACCTGCGGCAACCCAATCTACCACATAAATGCACAATAATAGGGCGAATAGCCCCATCGTGGGGCGCAGCACTATGCTGTAGGGCGCTGCCCATAGGTTGTTTTTCTTGCTCGTCTACAGGGGGGATATTTTACTTTATACTTTAAAGCTCTTGATTTTTAGCTGAAGATTTTTATTTAGTACCTTGATAATTTTCTGGCGTGCTTTGTGCTTTACTTAAATTGGCATCATGTGGTGCCAACAAACAAGGAGCGCATTTTGTCCAGACAGCCTAACCATCTCAACCCGCTAGAGTGTTCTCAGCAGGCATTAAAATGGATTATGAGTGATACCCTGTCTGCGGAAGATGTTGCAGCGTTAAATAAAGAAACGCTCGATGCTTTTCGCGACTATGTTAACCCTGGGTTTTTAGAGTACAGAAAATCCGTCACTACCGGCGGCAGTTACGGCGCTGTCGAGTGGCGAGCCAACAGCCCGAACACGCTGTTGGATACGCAAGGCAACGAATATCTTGATTGCCTGGGTGGTTATGGCATTTTTAGCGTGGGTCACCGTAACCCTACGGTGCTGGCCGCGGTTGAGAAGCAGTTAAGCAAACAACCCTTGCACAGCCAGGAGCTGCTGGATCCGCTGCGCGCCATGTTGGCTAAAACGCTGGCAGCCATTACGCCCGGCAAGTTGAAATACAGTTTCTTTGGTAATAGCGGTACGGAATCGGTTGAGGCCGCACTGAAATTAGCCAAAGCATATCAATCCCCTCGCGGCAAATTCAGTTTTATCGCTACGCACGGCGCCTTCCACGGCAAATCTTTGGGATCGCTTTCCGCCACCGCCAAACCGGCATTTCGTAAACCTTTTATGCCATTGCTGCCCGGTTTCCACCATGTGCCATTTGGTGATATCGAAGCAATGAAGAAAAAGGTTAAGCAGTGCCATAAAAACGGTGAAGGCATCGCTGCGGTTATCTTGGAACCTATTCAGGGTGAAGGCGGGGTGATTGTGCCGCCGGCGCAGTATCTGCCGGCAGTGCGCGCTCTGTGTGACGAGATCGGCGCGTTGCTGATTCTGGATGAAGTACAAACCGGCATGGGGCGTACGGGGAAAATGTTTGCCTGCGAGCATTATGGGGTTCAGCCGGATATTCTTTGTCTTGCAAAAGCGTTGGGCGGCGGCGTGATGCCTATTGGCGCCACGGTGGCGACGGAAGAAGTGTTCTCTGTCTTGTTTGAAAACCCGTTCCTGCATACCACGACCTTTGGCGGCAATCCGCTGGCCTGTGCGGCGGCGTTAGCGACGGTGAACGTCCTGTTGCGCGATCAATTGCCCGACAAGGCCGCTGAGAACGGTACCTTCTTGCTCAACGGCCTGAAGAAACTGGCGACTAATTATCCTGAGCTTATCGTAGAGGCCCGCGGCATGGGGCTGTTGCAAGCGATCGAGTTCCAGGAAAATGAAATCGGCTATGCCTTTGCCAGCGAGCTGTTCCGCCAGCGGATATTGGTGGCCGGCACGTTGAACAATGCGAAATCGGTGCGCATTGAGCCGCCGCTGACCATTACCCGTGAGCAATGCAGCCACGTATTGTTGACGGTGGAACAAGTGTTGGCCAAGCTACAGGCGCAACGAGAAAAGGGCGTTGAAGAGGCATCGGCTTCTGTTACCGAGGAGATGCTGTAATTTAGGCTGTGTCCCATTATGGTGCGTGAGTAGCACTGTCGGTCATCGCCTGACTTTCGGTAATACGCCTTAAAAAGCCAGTTCAATCATCGAACTGGCTTTTTTTATCGCGGGAATCGGTGAAAGGCGCCGCGGTCTTGATGCCCTTGCAAGCGCCCACTGTGGCACCGGCAAGGGGGAGCCGTTGGCGGTTATGAAAACACCAGCTCTCGTTTGGTGATCCAGAACCAGACCACCCAGCCCAGGCCGATGGCGGACCATACCAGGCCCAGGAGCATCGCGTCCTTGTCCAGATTAATCCACATCCCTCCCACGCTGATAATCCCCAGTAGCGGCAACACTAGGTTATACAGATACTCTTTGGCGTTGGTGAGCTTGCGGTTTCTGATGGCAAACAGCGCAATCACTGAGAGGTTAACCGCGGTAAAGGCCACCAGTGCGCCAAAGCTTATCAGCGACACGGCGGTATCCAGGCCAAAGAAGACGGCGCTCATCGCCAGGCCGCCCACAAACAGCACGCAATACAGCGGGCTGCCCAGGCGCGGGTGGACATAGCTGAAAAATGCGCCGGGGAAGATACCGTCGCGCCCCATGATATGCAGCAACCGCGCGGCGCTGGCATGGGAGGCCAGCCCTGAAGCCAAGGTATTCACCAGAATGGCAACCAGAAAAACCGATTGGAAGAAGGCGCCGCCCACATAGAGCACGATTTCCGGCATCGCTTCCGAAGGGTTTTTGAACGCGGCATTGGTAGGAAAGTAGAGTTGGATAAACCATGAGGCGATAAAGAAAATGGCGCCGCCGACCAATGCGGTTAAAAATACCGCGCGGGGAATGACGTGCCGTGGCTCATGGGTTTCATCGGAAAGCGTGGTAACCGCATCAAACCCCAGGAAAGAAAAGCACAGCACGGCGGCGCCGCTGATTAACGGGATAATACTGCTATTGCCGTTCAACAGTGGCTTCAGCGTCCAGAGCGCATCGCTGCCCGCCTGGTGGCTGACGCCCTGGATCACCAGCAGCACAAAGACGCACATCAGCAGAACCGGTGCACCGACAAATAAGAAGTTAAGGTTCGCCAGTAGCTTGATATTGCGGCTGTTGATCCAGGTGACCAGCGTGGTGAACAGCACGATCCAAAGCCAGGGCGGCAACTGCGGGAACAGCGATTTCAGGTAGATGCCCGCCAACAAGGCATTAATCATCGGTAATAGCATATAGTCCAGCAGGGAAGCCCAACCAACCATGAAGCCGGCATGGTTGCCGCAGGTTTTACGCGTATAGGTATAGGCGGAGCCCGCTTCGGGAAACGCCCTGACCATTCTTCCGTAGCTGAGCGCCGTCAGCAATACCGCAACCAATGCCAGCAGATAGGCCAGCGGCACCCGCCCGGCGGTGATGCCGGAGACGATGCCAAACGTATCAAACACAGTCATTGGGGTCATATAGGCTACCCCAATAATCACCACCTGCCATAGTCCCAGCTTTCTTTTGTCTGTTATTTCTTCAGCCATATTTTTCTCCACCCCATCTAAAAAAACGAGCACATAAGTTTTTAAGCAATAATTGTGCCTTCTGGTTAAAAAACAGAATTAAACACGGGGTTTCCGAACGAACCGGCACTGGCCGCGGAAATGGTACCCTGAGTGATAGGGGGCACGGCTTGCATCGTGGGCCTATACATCAAATGCCAATATTCTAATGGGTTGTGGATCACTGCCAGCGAATGGTTATCCATGCGGTTTGTAATGGTAATTGCCTTGTCGTGTGCGGCTATTGCCTTTCTGCCGCATTATTCCCTAAGAGGAATATGCTGGGAAGTTGCAAATATAAAAATTTTTATTGGTTTTGATGCGGCTGTTCAGGCGATGCAAAGATAGCCGGAAGTGGTTGCGCTGTGGGCGCGCTTAAGCGGATTAACGAAAATTATGTTGTCAGTAATACGTTGTCTTTAAGCACAATAATGAAAAAATAAGGTTTTTATTGTAAGCATTTTAATAAGATTTATTTTTATGTGTTCGATTTAATGCGAAGTAAAACATTATAAATAATGTGGGTTTGGCGCTTTGTTATCTTGGGGATGATATTTTGTTGATAAAGCTTATCATTCAAATTAAAATCCACCGCGTACTAACACCCTATAAAAACATACATTAATCTAGTGCCGTTTATTTAAACAGTTCGTCTTTTTTGGAAGCAATGTGTGAGCAAATACTAATAACGAGTCAAGGGTTATAAGATGCTCACATCCACGAAATATCAGGGATATACAAAGCAGAGGCTGATGAAATTGGCGGTTTTGGCCGCAGCTATTCACTGTGCGTGCGGCTATGCCGCAACTGTCGCCAGTACTGGCAGCAATACACAAGACCAAACTACCACAGCAAAAAAAACCGCTAATACCGATGCGGATATTACGGTAACTGCTACGCCATTGCCAAAAGAGGCAGGCAGCAAAACGACGATTACCGCTGCGCAAATGCAACAGGAAGGCGGTAACGACTTCGGCACCATTATGCGTTACCAGCCGCTGGTAACGGCTACCGGAGCGGCCGGTGGTTCCGGCACTGGCAAGAGTGGTTTCGATCGCAGTGGCTATACCGGTTATAACATCCGCGGTCTGGAGGCCAACCGGGTTTCCATCGACGTTGACGGGGTTGAACTGCCCAGCGCCACTGGGCGTAGCTATGTTAGCCGTGCTGGCACCGGCACCTTTGGCATTGGCCGTGACTATATCGATCCGTACATGTACGGTTCAGTGGATATTGCCCCGGGCGCAACCGAAGCCGCTAACGCTAACCAAGCCCTTGGCGGGGCGGTCTCATTCCGTCCAAAATCTGCCGACGATTACCTGTCGCCGACCAAATCCACATACTTTGGTTACCAGAGCGATTACGATTCATCCAATCGTAGCTGGCACAATGGCTTCACCGCCGCAGGCGGCGATGAAACGTTGCGCGGCCTGGTGGCTTACAGCCGCCGTGACGGCCAGGAAACCCGCAATAACAGCGGCACAGTAGACGCTAACCCGGCGAACTGGCACTCCGACGCATTTTTGGCTTCGGGCATCTGGCGGATTAACGACGCCCATCAATTGACCGGTACTTTCGATTACTACAACAAAACCAATCACACGCATTACGATGCCTGGAATACCGCCGGCAGCGCGACCATTGGCACCAACGAGCAGACCAGCAAAACCCGCCGCTGGGCCGCCAGCCTGGAGGATCTCTGGACGCCGGATGCGAGCTGGATTGATGTGATCGACAGCAAAATCTTCTATCAAAGCACCGAAGCGCATGACCGCACCTACGGGCCGAACTCTACCGGCAGCAGCCTGGTCACCACCTATTCGGACTACGACACCAAAACCTATGGTTTTGAAACCAAGATGGCGAAAGACTGGGGCATTCATCAGTTCCGTTGGGGCCTGAATGCACGCACCAGCAAAACCGAGCGCCCATTCAACCAAGATCCGACACAGAGCTCCTACACCTACATCATGCAGCCTGAAGCCAACAGCGAAAGCTACAACCTTGGCGCGTTTGCACAGGACACCATGACTTGGGATTTGGCAGGCCACAACTTCTCAGTGGTGCCGGCGGTGCGCGTGGCTTACCAGAAAACCAAGCCGGAATCGCTTTCCAGCCTGGCCAACAGCTCGCTGAGCGAGTCTGAACTGGAAACGTTGTATGGCTCCACCAGCGATACGCAGGTGCTGCCGTCTTTGAGCTTCCTGTATGATATTACACCAAAGCTGACCACCTATATCCAATATAAGCGCGGCGCCCAGTTCCCGAACGCCAGCCAGTTGTATGGCTCATGGAACCTGAGCTCCAGCTATGCGGGCAGCAGTCAGTATGCGCTGATCGGCAACGCCGATCTGAAAACGGAAACCAGCAACAACTTCGAATGGGGTTTGAAAGGCGAAGCGGTTGAAGGGATCACCATCAGCACGGCGGCGTTCTACAACAGCTATAAAAACTTTATCGATTACTCGCGCTATACGCGTGCGGCGAATCCAGAGCGGTTCACCAATATCCCAAGCAATATCTATATTGCCTATCAGTCTGAAAACCGCGACAAGGCGTATATCTACGGCGGCGAGATCAGTGCCAAGTTCAACTTCGGCACCTGGTTCCAACAGGTTGACGGCCTGAGCGCACGTCTGGCGTATGGCATGGCCGAAGGGGCGGCGAAATCCAGCTACCTGGGCGATAAATACGTTGATCTGGAGAGCGTTGCGCCAATGCGTGCAATCGTGGGCGTTGCCTATGACGATCCGGGCCAGGTGTACGGTGCTGCGCTGACCGCGACCTTCAATAAGGGCAAACGCGCGACGGCCACCAACCGTGAAAGCTACAACAACAGCGGTACGGCAATCACCGATTCCACCACGGAATACATGAAAGTGCCTGGCTACGGCCTGCTTGACTTCACCGCTTACTACCGTGTGACCAAAAACGTGAAGATTAGCGGCGGCGTTTACAACATCACCGACCGTAAATACTGGGATTATCTCAGCAGCCGTGATATCGAAACGTCAACCAACCAGGATCTGAACGATCAGGCTCTGGCGGTACAACCAGGCCGTACCTTCCAGTTAGGTGTGAACGTTGATTTCTGATTTTTATCGTCAATAACAACCCGCCCTGAGCATTGCTCAGGGCATTTTCATGAGTAAAAAATAAATGAGCAGCCGTTATCAACATTATTTGGCATTAAAAGCCGAACACCCAAAAAAATACGCCCGGGATCTGGCTGCGCTGATGGGGATCAGTGAAGCTGAACTGACGTTGGCGCGCACCGCCGCCGACGCCGTCGCCCTGAAGCCGGATTTCAGCGATATTCTGCATGCGCTGGAAAGCGTTGGGGAAACCAAAAACATTACCCGTAATGAATATGCGGTTCACGAGCAGGTTGGCGCATACAGCAACCTGAAGTTGGGCCAGCATGCCGGCCTGGTGCTGAACCCGCGGGCGCTGGATTTGCGCCTGTTCCCGCACCTGTGGCACAGCGCATTTGCACTCACCGAGCAGACTGCCCGCGGTGAACGCCAGAGCCTGCAATTCTTTGATCGCCACGGTGATGCCGTGCTGAAAGTCTACGCCACGGAAAATACCGATATGGCTGCCTGGGGCGCGTTGATTGCACGCTTCACCCAATCCGCACCAGAAAGCCTGGCGCTGGCACCAGTGGAAGCACCTCAGTATCAGGCCCAGCCCGATGCCGCCGCGATTGAGCAACAGTGGCGGGCAATGACCGATGTACACCAGTTCTTCGTGTTGCTTAAGCAGCATAATATTTCGCGCCAGCAGGCGTTCCGCGCCGTGAGCAGCGATCTGGCCTGGAAGGTAAGCAACCAGGCTCTGCGCCAGGTGCTGGAAAGCGCACAGCAGGACGGCAATGAAATGATGGTCTTCGTCGGCAACCGTGGCTGCGTGCAGATTTTCACCGGTGTGATTGAGAAAGTGGTGACGGTGGAGCAATGGATTAACGTGTTTAATCCACAGTTCACCCTGCACCTGCGTGAAGATTGCATTGTTGAAAGCTGGATCACGCGTAAACCGACCGCGGACGGTTTTGTCACCAGCCTGGAGCTGTTTGCCGCCGACGGCACGCAAATTGCCCAGCTGTACGGCCAGCGTAGCGAAGGGCAGCCGGAACAAGAGAAGTGGCGTGAGCAGGTTGCCGCACTCAGCGCGGTGGGGGCGGCCTAAGCCGTTCCCCCTGTACGCGGCTAACGTGCAGCGCCTCACCGATTTATCGCCCTTCAAGCGATAAACTGATATACGAACAGTGCGCCAGATATATTATTTGGCGCCTATTTAAATCAATAAATATTTTTCATATAACAGGCCGTATGTGCCTTGATTTCGTTCTCCAGTCTGTCCGGGGTTTCATTCCCAAGGCGCCGTTTGCATTATTAGCGTGTATACTCATACGTAATTACCAATTTTCCCTTTGTCATCCGTAAGTTATGTGGCACGGTAATTGCCAATGGTTTTTATATTCGAATCAATTGAATAAATTTACACTGTGCGGTGTTATTCTCCACAGTGAATGCTTTTCACCTGCCCTTATTTGCAACGGTTCCTTTGATAAGGGGGGGATGATGCCGAAGAACGCACTGTACTTGTGTTGACGCTAGCTCCGTCATCCCTGTGTCAGCGAGATTTCTCCAAGATAAAATACAGTAACGCTTTTGCTTAATTGGATCGTGAGGCAGAATATCATAAATAAAAATTAGCAGACGGTGGGCGGCGCACTGCCGCAAAGTAAGCGTTTATAATTGCGCTAGACATTTTTGCGATTGAGGTAGTTTCTCAACGGCAAATTTAACCCCAGGGAGTATGATGGATGAAAGAATTATTTGAGCGGGAGAAAGATGGGGGGATCCAATCTCATCAAGATCTGTTTATCATCCTGGATGCCCTACCGCTGCCCATTTCATGGGCTACCCTG
Organism: Gibbsiella greigii; assembly: GCF_039540155.1. NCBI lineage: Bacteria > Pseudomonadati > Pseudomonadota > Gammaproteobacteria > Enterobacterales > Yersiniaceae > Gibbsiella > Gibbsiella greigii. The sequence goes on along the minus strand of NZ_BAABEM010000021.1, from coordinate 155,102 downwards.
CCTGATGGAAAAATACAATTCACGAACCGTGCTTTCAAACAAACATTTGGTTACGCAGACAATCAATTCAGTGAAGTGACTGATTGGGTTGAAAGCACTTATATTAATGAAAGTGAGCGCCAGTTGGCCATCAACCATTGGAAAAAACTGTGGATACCGCAATCAACCGGGGTGTCTGAAGTCGCGCCGTTCGACATTCAGGTGAAAACCGCCTATGGCACGGTGCTGTCCGTCCAGCACCGCGGGATTATCCTGCATGATATCAACATCGGCATTGCGATCTTTGAAGACATTACCGCCCGCAAGCTTGCCGAGAGTTATCTGCAGCGCATCGCCTATGAAGACGCGCTAACCGGGTTGGCTAACCGCCATGCGTTGCAAATGCATTGGGACGCCATGCATGCGGGTACGGTTGCCGAGCCTCCCAAACGGCAGGCGCTGTTGCTGTTCGATCTGGACGGGTTTAAACAGGTTAACGATCGCTATGGCCACGATGTGGGCGATGGCTTGCTGATTATTGTCGCCGAGCAGATAAAGCGGTGCTGTCGCCAACAGGATTTCGTCTGCCGTTTGGGCGGCGATGAGTTTCTGATTTTGCTGTCGGATTTCAGCGATACGGCCGAGGTGGAAAAAATCTGCCGCGATATTGAAGCGGCGTTCACCACGCCGTTCATCGTCGGTGAGCATAGCCTTTCGCTTGGCGCCAGCATCGGCATCAGCCTGTATCCCGAACAGGCCACCAGCCTGCGCGAGCTGGTCAAAAAAGCCGATCAGGCGCTGTACCGCCTTAAACGCTCGCGAAAAGGCGGCTGGGGCTGGTTTGCTTCGCCCAAATAGCGCCGGCCGTAGGGCGGCCAGGGCATGGCGTTTGGTTTCCGGCTTCACATCCGGCGGTGAAGCGGTTAGTCTTTTCCTTTCCTCAATAAAATAAGACGATAATTCATGAAAAACACAACGTTCGCATCACGCCTTCGCAAGGGAATTCTGTTTAGCCTGGTTGCCGGGTTGGCCTTTAGCGCCCAGGCCAAAATCGATCACGTCCGCTTTGTGGTCGATCCAACCTATCCGCCGTTTGAATCCAAAAACCCGCAGGGCCAATTGGTGGGGTTTGATATCGATCTGGGCAACGCGCTTTGTGCGCAGATGCAGGTGAAATGCACCTGGGTGGAAGGCCAGTTTGATGGCATGATCCCCGGCCTGAAAGCGCGGAAATTCGACGCTATTCTTTCCGATATGGGCATCACCGAAGAGCGCATGAAACAGATCGATTTCACCGTGCCGCTGTATGATACCAAGACCCAGCTTTTGGCGCGCAAGGGGATGAATTTGCTGCCGACGGCGGAATCCCTGAAAGGAAAAAACATCGGGGTGGCGCAGGGCACGGTGCAGGAGCGCTATGCCCATGCCAAGTGGCAACCTTTCGGTGTTAACGTGATCTCGTATGCCGATCAAAGCCAGGTGGAAAGCGATCTGGTTTCCGGCCGCCTTGACGCCTCGTTTACCGACGCTGCACAAGCCGCTATTGGCTTCCTGAAACAGCCGCAAGGGCAGGATTTTGAACTGGCCGGCCCGATGGTGGAAGACCCTATCATTGGCCCCGGTACGGCGATTGGCCTGCGCAAAGGCGACACCGAGTTGAAAAACGCATTGGATACCGCTTTTGCCGAACTGAAGAAAAACGGCACCTTCGATGCCTTGCAGAAGAAATATTTCGAGACGGATATTTCCATCAAGCAATAAGGGGGATTTGGCCGCTCAGCCTAACCTGATGCCGGGCTTTGCCCGGCATGTTTTCTTTTGGACAGTGATCGCTTATGCAACAACAACGCCATCCTTTATTTTCCCCCTCGCTGGGGACACAGCGCGAGATTATCAGTTACCACTACGGCCCCGCCAACGCCGAACGCCAGGTATATATCCAGGCCAGCCTGCACGGCGATGAACTGCCCGGCATGGTGGCGGCATGGGTGCTTAAGCACAAACTGCAGCAGTTGGAGCGGCATGGCTTCCTGCAGGCGCAGATTACGCTGGTGCCCGTCGCCAACCCGATCGCCCTGAACCAGCACTGGCATGGTAGCCATCTTGGCCGCTTCGAGACCGATTCCGGGCAGGATTTCAATCGCCGCTTCCCATCGCCCGGCGCAGCAGTGGCGCCGAGGGTGGCGCCTGATTTGGGGGCTGACTGTGCGGCCAACCGCCAGGTTATCCGCCGGGCGCTGGCGCGCTATTTTGACCAGCAGCAGCCCCAAACGGAGCTGGAGTCGCAGCGCCTGGTGCTGATGCGCATGGCCTGTCAGGCCGATCTGATGCTGGATCTGCACTGCGACTGGGAAGCAGTGGCGCATCTTTACACCACCCCCCGCGCCTGGCCGGCTATCGAACCGCTGGCGCGCTATTTGGGCAGCGACGTGCAACTGCTGGCAGATGTCTCTGGCGGGGAGCCTTTCGACGAATCCTGTGGCGAGCCGTGGCGCTATTTGCAGCAGGCCTTTGGCGATCGCTTCCCGATGCCGGAAGGGCCGCAGCCGGTGACGCTGGAACTGCGCGGCGTGCGTGATGTTTCGCTGCCGCAGGCCGAGCACGACGCCGACGCCATTATTCACGCCCTGATCCACGCCGGTTATATCCGTGGCGAAGCGCCGCCGTTGCCTGAATTGCGCCACCCCGCCACGCCGCTGGCCGGGTGTGAATACATCACCTGCCCACACGCCGGGGTGATATTGCACCTGCGCGAACTGGGGGAATGGATTCATCCCGGCGAAGCGGTGGCTGAAATTCTCGATCCGTTGACCGATCGGCTAACGCCGCTGGTGGCGCAATACGGTGGCCTGCTCTATGCCCGTCACTGGATGCGCTATGCTACCGCCGGCATGCTGATCACCCGCCTGGCCGGGGAAGACGCTGGCCGGGAAGGAGAGTTGTTGGTTCCCTGACGCCGTGGGAAAGCGTTAACGCGAAAACGCACCGGGTTATACGCTGCTTACGGGATAACCCGGTGATTTAGCGCGCCGCCGCGCCAATGTGATGATTGAGCGTGTGAATGTAAGTAAATATGTAAATCCACGTGGCCCCCTGCAGGGCCTTTCCCCTTGCGCTGCCTGCCTGCAACGCCTTTTTTCGATCTCTCTTTTGTGAATCTCGTGCGGCCTTTTACGCGCTGGCGCATGATTCTTTACTTGCATCCAAGATATATCATGAATATATTTTCACTGGCCGATGAGAATGATTACTGATTGCCTTTGTCGGCGTCTGGCGGCAACAATGGGCGATCGGCGGCGCATTGCGCGCCACATTGCCGGGTACGCTAGGCGTTTCGGCGGCGGTGCCTTGTTATCCCTGTGGTGAGGAGAGTATATGGACAGACAAACCGATGAGCGTGCCGTCCTGGCCGTTGCGCAGAAAAAACTGACGATTACCCTGGTGGGCGCGCGCAAGGCAATCGCCGCCGCGCAGCGGGTCGCGGCGGAAAACGGTTGGCACATCAGCGTTGCGGTGGTCGATCGCGCGGGTGAATTGGTGGCGCTGGAGCGTTGCGATACGGCGATTGGCATCAGCCCCAATGTTGCCCTGGGTAAGGCGCGCACGGCGGCCTTACTGGAAGCGCCGTCAAAAGCCTTCGAAACCTTTATCAACGGCGGCCAGCCCAGTTTTCTCGCCACGCCCGGCGTGACGCCGCTGGAAGGTGGTGTGCCTGTGTTGCTGGACGGGGTGGTGATTGGTGCGGTTGGCGTGAGTGGCGCCCACGGCGCCAATGATTCTTTGGTTGCTGAAACCGCGGCGGCGGCGGTCAGTGCGTGAGTGAGGAGTTGGTGATGGCTGTATTAAACAACAAACATCTGGTGATCATCGGCGGCAGTTCTGGCATCGGTTTCACCATTGCGCAGCAGGCGGCGGCGGAAGGCGCGGTTTTAACGATCGTTGGCCGTGATCCACAGCGCCTGGCGGCGGCGAAAGAAAAACTGGCCGCCCTGGGCGGGCAGGTTAAGGCTACCCTGCAGGTGGATGCGCACGACCATGCGGCGCTAACGGCACTGTTTGCACAGATTGAACCCTGCGATCACCTGGTTTCGATGGTAGGGGATGCCATGGGCGGCGGCTTTGTGAGTGCCGAAATGGCGGTGATTGAGCAAGTGATGTATTCCAAATTCCTCACCAATGTGCTGATCGGCAAGCTGGCGGCCGATAAGGTGCGCCGCGGCGGCAGCATCCTGTTTACCTCCGGCACCGGCGGCAAAGCGCAGCATGCCTGCGCCAGCTATGTCGGCAATCTGGGAATTAAGGCGCTGGCGGAAGGGCTGGCCGCCGAGCTGGCGCCAAACATTCGCGTAAACACCGTGGCGCCCACCTGGACTGTCACCCCGTTTTGGCGCCATCAAGCGCCGGAAAACGTGGAGCAGACGCGCCGGCATTTTGCCGAGGTTATTCCGTTGGGGCGTACGGCGACGCTGGATGAACTGGCTTCCGCCTATGTATTTTTAATGAAAAACGATTTTATTACCGGGCAGCAACTGGCAGTGGACGGCGGCATCATGCTGGGCTAAGCCTTGCTCCAAGGAGAACGATTTTGCATAACAGTAAGCAACAAGATAACGGCCGTGCGCCGCAGCGGGTGCGCAATGAACTGCGTTTTCGCCAGGTTGAAGTGATCGCCAAGCAGCAGATCGCCGGCAGTTTTTACCGTATCGAGTTTGGCGGCGAAGCGCTGGCGGGCTTTAGCTCGCGGGGATTTGACGACCATATCAAAGTGTTCTTTCCCGATCCTGCCGGCGGTGAGCTGCATCTGCCGGAAATTACCGAGCAGGGTATCGTCTGGCCTGAAGGCGTGCGCCCGGCGGGGCGTGATTACACGCCGCTGGCGTTCGATGCGCAGCAAAACCGCCTGACGATCGATTTCTACATCCACCCGGGCGGCATCGCCAGCGATTGGGCGGCGCGTGCCGTACCTGGCGATACGTTGTTGTTCGGCGGCCCGCGCGGCTCGTTAATCGTCCCGGCCTATTACGCCTTCCAATTGTATGTGTGCGATGAAACCGGCCTGCCGGCGGTGAAACGCCGCCTGCAGAATATGCAGGCCAGCACAGCGAAGCTATTCGCCTTTACCGATGAAGCGGTTGGCCGCGCCTATCTGGGCGAGCTTGATGATGTGCAGGCATGCTGGTTGGGCAGCGGCAACATGCAGGCGGCAAACCTGGCCGGGTTGATGGCCGAACTGGACCAACTTGATGTGCCGGCCGACGATTATTTTATCTGGCTAACCGGGGAAGGGGCGGCGGTTAAGACCCTGAGCGACTATTTCATCGAGCAGCGTAAACGGGACGCCGCTTTCGTGCGCGCCGTGGCGTACTGGCACCAGAAATAGCGCCCGCTGCCGCCTGTGTTGAATTTTGCCAGGCGGCAGTCTACTATCAACCCCCTTATCTTTTAGCTCAGACCGGTGATGAAACCTCAGCAACCTTCCCCCACATGGCAAGCAGACAAAGACAAGCGCGCCGCCTGCGCCAAGGTGCGTAAAAAGCGCCGCGAAAAAATGCTGGATGCCAGTGATATTCGTCTGCTGATCCTGCACTTTCTGGCGCTGGGGGCGGCGCACGGCTATGAGCTGATCAAATCGATCGAAGATCTTTCCAAGGGCGAATACGCGCCCAGCCCCGGTATCATTTACCCGAACCTGGCCCAGTTGGAAGAGGCGGGTTATATCCAGGTGATGGACGATCAGGAAACGCGTAAAGCCTATTCGCTGGAAGAAAAAGGCCGATTATTGCTGCAGGAGCAGCGTGATAATTTGCTGGTTATTCTTGAGCGTTTAACATCATTGGCGATATTAGTTAACAATCGCTCTATTCCCGAAGTTGAGCGTGCTATTCACAATATGAAAACGGCGCTTAATTCCCGCCTGTCGCAGGAAAATATTTCCCAGCAGTCCTTGCATGCAATTATTGATGCGATGGATGAAGCAGCGAAAAAAATAGAACGCAGTTGATTTTACACGTTTTTTAATTGGTATTATTTCATTTAATTAATGTGTAACGTGTTTTGGTTTTTATAGTAAATTATGTCGATTTTATTGCCTATACCAAAAAGATATAGGTTGGTAATATAAACGGTATTTTAATTTACAATATTCCCGGCGCTATATTCCCTGACAGTTAGTCCGTCTTACGATATTAATCGGAGAGAATATGTCAGAGAAAAAAGCTACCGCTGTTCATGACTTACGTTCAGCCATTGAATTGCTGAAGAATATTAAAGGCGAGTTTGTCAGCACCGATACCGAAGTGGATCCCCATGCGGAGCTCTCCGGCGTCTATCGTTACGTCGGTGCTGGCGGCACCTGCGAACGCCCAACGCGCAAAGGCCCGGCGATGATGTTTAACAACGTCAAAGGGTTCCCCGGCGTGCGCGTGGTGACCGGCCTGATGTCTACCCGTGAGCGTGTGGGCCATTTGCTTGATTGCCCACCGGAAAAACTGGGCTTTCTGCTCAAAGACGCGGTACACCATGCGGTGGCGCCGGTGTTGGCCGAACAGGCGCCCGAATGCCAGCAAGTGGTGCATTATGCGGACGATCCGGCCTTTGACTTGCGCACGCTGCTGCCTGCGCCCACCAATACCGAAGAGGACGCCGGCCCGTATTTCACGATGGGCATGTGCTACGCCTCGGATCCGGACACTCACGAGTCCGACATCACCATTCACCGCTTGTGCATTCAAAGCCGCGATGAGCTTTCCATGTGGCTGACCCCAGGCCGCCACATTGACGCGTTCCGCGAAAAAGCAGAGAAAGCCGGCAAACCGTTGCCGATTTCCATCAGTATCGGCGTCGATCCGGCGATTGAAATCGCCGCCTGTTTTGAACCACCGACCACGCCGTTGGGCTTTAATGAACTCAGCATCGCCGGCGCGCTGCGCGGCCAGCCGGTTGAGCTGGCGCAGTGCCTGACCATCAACGAACGCGCACTGGCCCACGCAGAAATCGTGATCGAAGGCGAACTGCTGCCGAACGTGCGTGTGCGTGAGGATCAGAATACCAACACCGGTAAAGCCATGCCGGAATTCCCAGGCTACACCGGTGAAGCCAAAGCGGCGCTGCCGGTCATCAAGGTGAAGGCGGTCACGCACCGTAAGAACCCGATTCTGCAAACCACCCTTGGCCCCAGTGGCGAGCACGTCAGCATGGCCGGGATCCCAACCGAAGCCAGCATCCTCGACATGCTGGAACGCGCCATGCCGGGCCGTGTGCTGAACGTCAATGCGCACACTTCTGGCGGCGGCAAGTTGCTGGCGGTGCTGCAGTTCAGGAAAGCCTCGCCGGTGGATGAAGGGCGCCAGCGCCAGGCGGCGTTGATTGCCTTCTCTGCATTTTCCGAGCTTAAGCACGTGATCCTGGTGGATGAAGACGTGGATATCTTTGATACCGACGACATCCTGTGGGCGATGCAGACCCGCTATCAGGGCGATGTCGATACCGTCTTTATTCCCGGCGTGCGCTGCCATCCGCTCGATCCTTCGCAAATCCCGGAATACAGCCCAAGCATTTCGCAGCAGGGGGTCACTTGCAAGACCATCTTCGACTGCACCGTGCCGTGGCACCTGAAAGCCGGCTTTGAACGCTCGAAGTTCAAAAAAGTCGATGTGAAACGTTTTCTTCCCGATTTTGAATAAGTGAGGTTGTTGTGAGCAGAAGGCGCATTATCGTGGGCATCAGCGGCGCATCCGGTTTCCAATACGGCATGAAGGCGCTGGAGCTGTTGCGCGATCAGGACATTGAAGTGCACCTGGTGGTGACCAAAGGCGCCGAGGTGACGCGCGCGATGGAAACCCAATGGCAGCGCCAGGATATCACCGTACTGGCCGATGAGGTGCACAACGTTGCCAACCTGGGCGCGTCGATTTCAAGCGGTTCGTTCAAGACCCTTGGCATGATTATCGCCCCCTGCTCAATGAATACGCTGGCGTCCATTGCCCATGGGTTGACCAGCAACCTGCTCACCCGGGCGGCGGACGTGATCCTCAAAGAACGCCGCCGCCTGGTACTGATGGTGCGGGAAACACCGCTTAACCTTACGCATATCAAAAATATGCATCTGGTAACCGAAATGGGCGGGATTATCTATCCGCCCGTACCCGCCTTTTACCAACAACCACAGTCGGTTGATGACATTGTCCGCCACAGCGTGGCCCGCGCGCTCGATCTGTTTGAGCTGGATGTCGGGGGCCTTAACCGCTGGGGTGAGAAACACAACGAACAATAACAATCATTAAGGAGAAAACCATGGTAGTGGGCCCTTTTGTCAACGGGAGCGCCGTGCTGATTGGCGGCCTGGTTGGCGCATACCTGGGGAATAAAGTTCCGGAGCGCTTGCGGGCTGCTCTGCCGATGACTTTCGGCCTTTCCTCTATGGGGCTGGGCATTGTGTTGATTGGCAAAATCCATAGCCTGCCGGCGGTGGTGTTGGCGCTGATTATCGGCGCTGCGCTGGGGGAATGGGTGTTCCTGGAAGAGAAGATCGGCCGGCTGGGCAACCTGGCGAAAGGCCTGGTGAGCCGCTTCCAGACCGACGATACCGGGCTGGATCCGAAAGCATTTACCGAGAAATACGTGGCGATCCTGGTGCTGTTTTGCGCCAGCGGCACCGGTATCATCGGCGCAATGACCGAAGGCATGACGCACGATCCCAACATCCTGTTCGTGAAATCGATCATGGATATCTTTACCGCAGCGATTTTCGCGACGGTGCTGGGCTATGCCGTCGCGGTGATTGCCATCCCGCAGTTGATTATTCAACTGTTGCTGGCGTTCTCTGCGGTGCTGATTATGCCGCACACCACCCCGGTGATGATGAATGACTTTACCGCTGCCGGTGGGTTTGTAATGCTGGCCGCCGGTTTCCGTATTGCGGGGATCAAATCCTTCCCGGTTGCCAATATGCTGCCGGCGCTGGTGCTGGTGCTGCCGGTATCATATTTGTGGACGTTGTATATCCACTAAAGGGTTTAACAGGCGGTTGGCGCTTGGCGGGCCATGTTACAATCGCGGTGTGTGGAAACAGAGCGGAGGAAGCATGGACCTTAAAAGATTGCAGTATTTTTGCTCAATAGCGGAACAGGGCTCGATCAGTAAAGCCGCAAAGCTATTGAACATCGCCCAACCGCCGTTAAGCAAGCGCCTGCAGGAGTTGGAAGAAGAGATTGGCTCGCCGCTGTTTATCCGCACGCCGCGAAAAATGCAACTGACCGAAGCCGGCACCTTTCTCTACCGCCAGGCATGCACTGTCCTGAGCAGGATCAATAGTCTGAAACGGCAGACCATCATGATCGCCACCCGTAAAAAACACGTGGTGAACATCGGCATTTCTTACCTTTATCTGCGCTATTTCAACCAAATGCTGCTGGATTATTACCACAACCGGCCGGACTGGGATATCAACGTGGTGGTGTCTGACTCCAGCCATCTGGAAGAGATGCTGATTGGCCAGGCGATTGATATCGCTCTGATGCAATCCCCGGCGGACAAACAGCCGTGGTTCATCCGCGAGCTGGAAGCCGTCGACACTATCGCCGTGGTTTCTGCGCATTACGCCGCCATGTTTGCCGGCAAGGCGCTGCATTTTACCGATCTGAGCGGCGTGCCGTTAATTCTGCTGCACCGGATCGGTGGTGAAGGCACCTATGAAATTCTGCGCAACAAACTGTATGAGAAGATTGAACAGGTGAATATCAGCATTAAGGTTTCCGAACCCAAGCTGATTCTTGAAATGATGGAGCAGGGGTTTGCCGGCGCTGCATTTATTCCCCGCTCCGAGTTCGTGCCCAGCCCGCAGGGCAAATATATCAGTTGCCCGCTGGCGGAAAGCTTTGCGATTTACAAACCCGCGATGGTGACGCTGAGCACCACGCAGGATCGTCAACTCTGGGCGATGCCAGCGGAAGAGTAGCCCGCGCCCTGCCGCTCTCCTGATCACTGATACATTGAAAGTGCCCTATCTATTCCCGTTCTGTTGTTATTGATTCATACTCATCAGCCTGGTTTTCGTCCTGTGATGCGCCTTTGTGTGGAGAAGCGTTTTTTTTAATTATTTGATAGTTATCTTTAATTCTTGTGGTTCCCGGCCGGGCGATATGCACAGTTCGGTACGAAATAGGGCAGAACAGATGGCAGAACAGATATGCCGCTACCGTGAGATCGCGGAGCAGCTAAAACGGGCAATCATCAACGGCGTGCTGCCGACCGGGCGCAAACTCCCTTCAGTGAGAAAGCTGGCCACGCAGTACGGCGCCAGCATGACCACCACGCTCAAAGCTTTGCGCACGCTGGAGGATGAGCACTACGCCCAGGCCAGGCCGAAGTCCGGTTTTTATGCGGTGTTGCCCGAACGGGCGCCCATTGCGCCGCTGCGGCCGGTGGAGATTGCGCCGCTGGATGCGCAAACGGAGCTGCATCTGGCCATGCTGGGCAGCGATTGCCGCGTGCGGCTGGATTTGGCGAACGGCGCCGGCAGCCTATACCCGATCCGCAAAATCAGCCTGCTGATGCGCCAGCTTAGCTACCGCAAGCCGCAGTTGTTGGGCAACGCCATCAAAGGGGTGGGCTATCCGCCTTTGCAAACCGAAATTGCCCGCCGGGCGCTGGACTATGGTTGTAGCCTGGAAGCCGGCGAGATCATGGTGACCAATGGCTGCATTGAAGCGCTGGCGTTGGCGCTGCGCGCAGTGACCCAGCCAGGCGACAGTGTGGCGGTGGATTCCCCCTGTTATTTTGTGCTGCTGCAGATGCTGCGCCATTTGGGGCTGCGGGTGGTGGAAGTGGGGCGTGGCGAAGATGGCGTTACCGACGCCGGGCAATTGGCCGCGTTGTTCCGGCAACGGGTGGTCACCGCCTGGGTGGCGCTGGCCAATGTGAACAACCCGATGGGCACCACCATGGGGGATGAAACCAAAGCCTTCCTGGCCAGGTCGGCGGAACAGCACGGTGTCACCATCATTGAAGACGATACCTTTGGCGATACCGCCTTTAGCGCCGCGCGGCCTTTCCCGCTGCGCGCGTTCAGCGAAAATGTGATTTTGTGCAGCGGTTTTTCCAAAACCATCGCGCCCGGCCTGCGCGTGGGCTGGTTGAGCGGCGGCAAGTGGAGCAGAAAAATCGCTGCGCTGAAGTACACTTCAACGCTCGGCACCAGCCTGTTGCCGCAGGCCGCGGTGGCGGAACTGCTGAAAAACGGCGGCTACGACGCTCATCTGCGCAAGCTGCGGCGGGAGCTGGCGCGGCAGGTCGCCGCCCTGCGCGCCGGGGTGATGTGGTATTTCCCGCCCGGCACGCGCGTTTCAACGCCGCAGGGCGGCTATGTGCTGTGGGTAGAGCTACCGGCGGGCTGTCTGCCGGCGCATGAGCTGTCGCGCATTGCGCGTGAACAGGGCATCGGCATCGCCCCCGGCCACCTGTTTGCCACCGATCGTCGTTTCCATCACTGTCTGCGGTTAAACGCCGGTTTTGGTTGGAATGATGAGGTCGCCAGTGCTCTACAATCGTTGGCGAAGTGGTGCATTCCTGCAAAAAAATAAGGCTGATAACAATCAAAAACATAAGCTATACCAACTAATTATTATTGCGATCTCGATCATAAAGTAACCAACAGGTTAGATACTTAACTTGGTGGGTGTTGTATGTGTTTTTAACAAAAACATAACACTCACGGGATGGTTTTATGGCGATACCGCAGGTCAGACTCAAACACTACCTGGCTTATGGCTCGGGGGATTTTTTCGGCATGGGCACCACGGCGCTGACCGGCGCCTGGCTACTGTTCTTTTACACCAACTTCTGTAACCTCACCGCGATCGAAGCGGCGTCCATTTTCGCTATTGCGCGCGTTTTTGACGCCGTCGCCAGCCCGCTGATGGGCTTTTTTACCGATAACTTCGGCAAAACCGCGCTGGGCAAGCGCTTTGGGCGGCGTAAATTCTTTATCTTGCTGGGGATACCCGCGGTGTTCTCGTACTGCTTTATCTGGGTCAGTGATATGAATTATTTCTATTACCTGATCACGTACCTGGTGTTTGAAATCGTCTACAGCATGGTGCTGGTGCCTTATGAGACGCTGGTGCCTGAAATGACCAATGATTTCAAACAAAAGACCAAGTTTTCCGGTGCGCGGATTGCCTTCGCCCAGGTGTCCTATATTGTGGCGGCGTATTTGCCCGGGCTGTTCTTTACCTGGTACGGCAAGGATAACGCCAGGGTGTTTTTTTATTCCGGCATCGTGGTGGCGGTTATCTGCGCCGTCGTGCTTTGCCTGGTGTATTGCTACACCTGGGAAAGGCCGCGGCCGGGCGAAGCGGCGGTTGAAGACGGCGAAAAATCCGCGTTCAACCATACCGCCAGGAAATTTGTCGCCGAAGTGTTCTCTACCCTGAAGGTGAAAATGTTCCGCAAGCATTTGGGGATGTATCTGGGCGGGTTTATCGCACAGGATCTTTTCAATGCAGTGTTCGCCTATTACGTGATTTTTGTGATTTACCAAACGGCGACGGTGTCGTCTGAGCTGCTCGGCATCATGTCCGTATTACAGTTTGTCGCCGTGCTAGCGATGATCCCGCTGTGTATTTCCTGGGGGCCGGCGCCGGCATATCGGCTTTCCGTGGTTCTGTTCGGCATGGCCTGCGCCGCCTATGGCCTGCTGTGGCTGGGGGATCACAACAGCCTGCTGTTACTGATGCTGGTGTCGGCTTTGGCCGGCGTGGGGCGCGGGGGCATCAACTATATTCCGTGGAATACCTATACCTACATGGCGGACGTTGATGAGGCGATCACTGGGCAACGCCGGGAAGGGATTTTTGCCGGCGTGATGACCATGACACGTAAAGCCTCACAGGCCGGGGCGATTATGGTGGTGGGGCTGTTGTTGCAGGCGGCCGGGTTTATGCCGGGGCAAAACCAGCAGCCTGAAAGCGTGCACCAGGTGATCCTGCTGGTGCTGTGCGGCGGCACGCTGTTGTTACTGTTGGGCGGCTACGTGGTTTCACGCGGATTTATTCTGAACGTGAAAAACCATGCGGTTTTGCGCACCTGTTGTACGCAGATGCAGGCGGCGGGCGGGCCGGTGGCCGGCAGCCTGTCGGTGGAAGAGCAGCAGATCCTGGAGCAAATCACCGGGCTGCCGTACGAACAATTGTGGGGCAATAACACAGTAGCCTATTACAACCGCTGCCCCGATTAACGCTTGCATTAGGATGTAAAAAAAGCGCTGCCGATGATCACCGGCAGCGCTTTTTTACGCTTTTCAGTAGCCGTATATTTTAAGCAGCGCCTGCATTCTTTGCTGCGCTAACTCCGGCTGGTGCAACAGCCCGGCCTGGTCGGCCAGGCGGAAGATTTCCGCATAGTGGCTAATTTCACGCGCGGCCTGCATGCCGCCCGCCATTGCAAAGTGGCGCTGGTGGCCATTCAACCAGGCGAGAAAAACCACGCCTGCTTTGTAATATTGGGTGGGGGCTTTAAAGATCTCGCGTGCCAGCGGTACGGTGGGCGCAAGAATGCGATGATATTGCGCGCGATCCCCTTGCGCCAGCGCATTGAGCGCCTGGCTGGCGGCAGGGGCGATGGCGTCGAAAATCCCCAGCAAGGCGTGGGAATAGTGCCCCTGTTCGCCTTCGATCAGATCCGGATAGTTGTAGTCGTCGCCGGTATACATTTTTACCTGCGCGGGCAGGCGCTGGCGGAAGGCGATTTCGCGCTCTTTGCTGAGCAACGACATCTTGATGCCTTCCACTTTGCCGGGATTGGCGTTAATGATCGCCAGCACCGTATCGGCGGCGCGGTCAATGTCGGTACTGCCCCAGTAACCGGTGAGCGCAGGATCAAACATGTCCCCCAGCCAGTGCAGGATCACCTTGCCCTGGCTTTGCTGCAACAGGCGGTTATACACCCGCAGATAATCTTCACTGCCGGTTGCTACCTTGGCCAACGCCCGGCTGGCCATCAGCACTATCCGGCCGCCGTGCTGTTCCACCAATTCCATCTGTTCTTCATAGGCGGCGATGACCTGATCGAGCGACGTGGCCGCATTGGCATCCAACTGATCGGTACCCACGCCGGCGGCAAGATCGGCGCCCGGCGTCGCTTTGGCCTCCGCCAGCGAACGGACGATCAACTCCCGGGCGATCGGCCAGTTGATCCCCATGCCGCGCTGGGCGGTGTCCATCGCTTCGGCCACTTTAAAACCCAATTGCCACAGGTGGTGGCGGTAGGCGAGGGTGGCATCCCAGTCGATGGCGGGTTTTTCAAGCCAGTTGGCCGTTTGGGCTTCGGGCGCAATCACCACGTGCGCGGCGGCATAGGCGATGCGGTTGAATGCCGGCGGCGTTTCCGGCCACGCCGGGGCGGCGCCCAGCAGTTGATAGTCGGCAAGATTTCCGTGGTGGTCCGGCAGGCGTAGGGTAGACATATTTTTGTTCCTTATAAACTATCTGTTTAGTTACTTGTGATTCATGTTTACTCATCGATTGTTTAAAAGTCAAGCGCCGGCCGGCCAGAGTGTTTGCTTGGTCAAGGCGGCTGAATATGCCGTGGCGACAAGCGGCAAAATTCTGTTGTACAGCTAACAGTTATCGCCGACGGGCATTGACTTATTCACTTGTAGATTGTAGTAACTATCTAGTTATTTAATTTAACCGTAATGCAACGATGATGATACCGAGTATCAACAGGTGGGAGGGGAACCATGTATTTAACTGAGATCCATCAACAGATTCGCGATATGACCCGTAAGTTTGCCGACGAAGTGATCCGCCCGCAAGCGGAAGAGCTGGATCGCGAAGAGCGCTTCGCCGGTGATATCTACCAGCAGATGGGGGAACTGGGGCTGTTCGGCATCACTGTGCCGGAAGCCTACGGCGGCGTCGGGTTGGATGTGGTGGCCTATGCGGTGGTGATGGAAGAGCTGTCGCGCGGCTATGCGTCGGTGGCCGATCAGTGCGGCCTGGTTGAACTGCTGGGCACGCTGTTGTCGCAGCATGGCAACGATAGTCAGCGCGCCAGGTGGCTGCCGGGCCTGCTCAATGCCTCGCTGAAAGGGGCATATTGCATCACGGAAGCCGGGGCGGGTTCCGACGTCTCCGGCGTGAAAACC
This sequence comes from Gibbsiella greigii, assembly GCF_039540155.1. Classification (NCBI taxonomy): domain Bacteria; kingdom Pseudomonadati; phylum Pseudomonadota; class Gammaproteobacteria; order Enterobacterales; family Yersiniaceae; genus Gibbsiella; species Gibbsiella greigii. Next base: position 139,978 of record NZ_BAABEM010000021.1, on the reverse strand, counting down.
ACAGCGACGCGCAGCGAAAACGGCTGGGTGCTGAATGGCAGCAAACTGTGGATCCATAACGCCCCGGTGGCCGATGTGGCCTTTGTGCTGGCGCGCACCGACAAAGAAGCCGGCCACCGCGGCATGAGCATCTTTATCGTTGACTGCGCGCTGGCTGGCGTATCTAAAGGGCCGAAAGAGCACAAAATGGGGCAGCGCTCGTCGCAGGTGGGCGAACTGCACTTTAACCAGGTGCAACTGCCGGCGGATGCGCTGCTGGGGGCGGAAAACCGCGGTTTCCACATGATGATGAGCGCGCTGAATAAAGGGCGCGTAGGGATCGGCGCGTTGGCGGTCGGCATTGCGCGCGCCGGGCTGGAAGCCGCCACGGAATATGCCAAACAGCGCGAGCAGTTCGGCCAGAACATTGCCGGCTTCCAGGCAGTGCAGTTTATGTTGGCGGACATCGCCAAAGACACCGAAGCCGCACGCCTGTTGGTGCACAGCGCCGCCTATAAAATTGACACTGACGCGGCCGACGCCACCGCTGCCTGCTCAATGGCCAAGTGCTTTGCCGGCGATGTGGCGGTGCAGCATAGCGCCAATGCGGTGCAGATCTTCGGCGGCAGCGGCTATATCCGTGGTGTAGAAGTGGAGCGGCTCTATCGTGATGCCAAAATCACCCAGATCTATGAAGGCACCAACCAAATCCAGCGCATGATCATTGCGCGCCATTTACTGGCCTGACGCCACGGCGTTCCCTCGCTTGGCCGGGGGAACGCGCTTTCCTGTCTGCAACGGCATAAAGACGACGAGGAACATCATGCGTGAACTGAAAGGGCGCCGCGATCTGCTGGCGATCAACACNGTAGAGGCGCTGGGCGTGCAGCGCGCCGCCGCCTTGATCCGCGCCGCCGGGCTCACGGTGACCGGCTACTGCCGCAGCCATTACTTCACCGCAGCGAGCCGGCAGGCGCGCGAGCAGGCGCTGACGATCAATCTGCGGGCGCTGGATGATGCGGCGGAGCTGGGGGCGCAATGCTATGTCCTGGTGGTGGGGGGCTTAAGCGCCGATAATACCGCGCTACCGGCAGTATGCGATCAGGCGCTGGAAGGGGTGATGCGCCTGGCGGAGCACGCCCGCCAGTGCGGCGTGCCGCTGGCGCTGGAGCCGCTCCACCCGATGTACTGCGCAGATCGCAGCTGCCTGGTGACGCTGGCGCAGGCGATCCAGTGGTGCCGACAAATCAACCACGAATACCCGGCCAGCGCGGGCATTGCTGCTGATGCCTATCACCTGTGGTGGTCGCCCACGCTGGAGGAGGATCTGCTCCAGGCGGGCGAGTTATTGCTGGCCTGCCATGTTTCGGACTGGCTGGTGCCAACGCGCGATATGTTGAACGATCGTGGCATGATGGGGGACGGTGTCATCGTCCTGCCGGCTTTTCGCGCGCAGGTTGAAAAGGCCGGCTACGGCGGTTTGATTGAAGTGGAGATTTTTTCCCGCGATAACTGGTGGCAGCGCCCGCCGGCTGAGACGCTGGCCACCTGTATCACACGCTTTGAAAGTGTGGTTTGAGTGGGGAATGTTTTCCCTCACCCCAACCCTCTCCCAGAGGGAGAGGGGGTATACCGTGCCCGCTAAACGTCCTGCGTAATAAGGCAGACGTGATCGCAATAAAGTAATCCCCAATCAATACACGACGCCGGCCAGCTCCCTCTCCCTCTGGGAGAGGGTTGGGGTGAGGGCGGAGGGCGGTGCATCACATATTCGGATAGTTCGGGCCGCAGCCGCCTTCTGGCACGGTCCAGACGATGTTCTGCGCCGGATCCTTGATATCGCAGGTTTTACAGTGCACGCAGTTCTGCGCATTGATCTGAAATTTCTTCTCCCCGGCGATCTCGACGATCTCATAAACCCCGGCCGGGCAGTAGCGTTGGGCCGGCTCGGCGTAGCGGGGCAGGTTATCCCTCAGCGGCACCTGCGCATCCCGCAGTTTCAGGTGGCAGGGCTGGTCTTCGTCATGGGCGGTATTGGCAAGATAGACGGAAGAGAGCTTATCAAAGCTCAGCACGTTGTCGGGCTTGGCGTAGTGGATCGGTGCGCACTCGCTGGCGGGTTTCAACTGCAGATGATCGGGGTGACGATCGTGCAGCGTAAACGGCAGTTTGCCCTTGAACCAGTTCTGATCGAAATAATTGAACATCCCGCCCAGCAGAGTGCCGTAACGGTGCAGCGCCGGGCCGAAGTTACGTGATTGGCGCAGTTCATCGGCCAGCCATGAATGGTTAAAGCGCGTGGCGAATTCGGCCAGATCCCGCTGCCCGGCTGGCGACTCCTGCAGCGCGGCAAACACCGACTCGGCGGCCAGCATACCGCATTTCATCGCGGTATGGCTCCCCTTGATCTTGGCGAAGTTAAGCGTGCCGGCATCGCAGCCAATCAGCAAACCGCCGGGGAAGTGCATTTTCGGCAGGGCGTTAAAGCCGCCCTTGGTGATGGCGCGCGCGCCATAGGCAACACGTTTGCCCCCCGCCAGCACCTGGCTGAAAACCGGGTGGTGTTTCATGCGCTGGAATTCATCGAACGGGCTAAGCCAGGTATTGCGGTAGTTAAGATCGACGATCAACCCCACCGCCACCTGATTGTTGGCGGCATGGTAAAGAAAACTGCCGCCGGAAGCATCGCCGGTCAGCGGCCAGCCGGAGGCGTGGATCACCTGGCCGGGGCGGCTTTTTTCCGCCGGGATATCCCACAGCTCTTTGATGCCGATCGCATAATGCTGCGGATCGCTGTCGGCGGCCAGGTTGAAACGCGCGATCAGCTGTTTGCCCAGGTGGCCGCGGCAGCCTTCGGCAAACAGGGTATATTTCGCGCGCAAATCCATCCCGGGCGTGAAGCCCGGTTTGTGATGGCCGGCGGCGTCCACCCCCATGTCACCCAGCTGCACCCCGCTGACCGCGCCGGCCTCGTCAAACAGTATCTCGGCGGCGGCGAAACCGGGGAAGATATCCGCGCCCAATGCTTCCGCCTGCCTGGCCAGCCAGCGGCACAGCTCGCTCAGGCTTATCACGTAGTTGCCCTGGTTGTGCATCGGCGCGGGGATCAGGGCGTTGGGGATTGCCCAGGCCTGGTCGGCGTTGCGCAGTAAATACAGCGCATCTTCCGTCACCGGGGTATCCAGCGGCGCGCCGCGTTGTTGCCAGTCGGGAAACAGTTCGTCCAGCGCCTGCGGCGCGAACAGCGCGCCGGAAAGAATATGCGCCCCGATCTCCGCGCCTTTTTCGATCACGCAGACGCTCAGCGTTTGTTCCTGCTGTTGCGCCATTTGCATCAGGCGGCAAGCGGCGGACAGCCCGGCGGGCCCGCCGCCGACGATCAGGACGTCAAACTCCATTGATTCACGTTCCATTGCTACCTCCCTTGCCGTGCGGCTTAAAGCCGCTCAATCAACTGCGGCACGACCTCAAACAGATCGCCCACCAGGCGGTAATCGGCAATCTGGAAAATCGGCGCTTCTTCGTCGTTGTTGATGGCGACAATCACCTTTGAGTTGCTCATCCCGGCCAGATGCTGGATAGCGCCGGAAATGCCGACGGCGATATACAGCTCCGGCGCCACCACTTTGCCGGTTTGCCCCACCTGCAGATCGTTGGGCACCATGCCGGCATCGACCGCGGCACGCGAGGCGCCCACCGCGCCATGGAGTTTGTCGGCCAACTGCTCGATCAGGGCGAAGTTTTCCCGGCTGCCCAGCGCTCTGCCGCCAGAAACCACCACGCGCGCGGTGGCAAGCTGCGGCCGAGGGGAAACCACCCGATCTTCACCAACAAAGCGGGCGCCACCGCCGGTAATCGCTTGCTCAAGGGTTTCTATTGGTGCGGTGCCGCCTTCCGCAGCGGCGGCCGGGAAGCTGGAAGCGCGCACCGTTAGCACCACCGGATCATCATGGCTTTCCACGGTGGCGATAACGCTGCCGGCGTAAATTGGCCGTTTAAAGACGGTGGGGCTTTCAACGGCGATGATGTCAGAGATTTGCGCCACGTCGGCCAGCGCGGCGACGCGCGGCATAATGTCTTTGCCATTGGCGTTGGCGACGGCCATCAGGTGGCTGTAGCCGCTGCGCTGCGCATCAAGCAATGCGGCGATATTTTCGGCTAACGGGTGCCGATAGGCGGCGTTATCCGCCAGCAGTACGCGCGTGACGCCAGCTACAGCCGCGGCCTGTTCGGCCACCGCCCGGCAATTTTCGCCTGCCACCAGTACGGTGAGCTCGCCGCCAATCGCCTGTGCGGCGCTGATGGCATTCAGGGTGACGGCATTTAGCGTGGCATTATCATGTTCGGCCAGAAGTAATGTATGCATATCAAATTACCTTCGCTTGGTGTTTCAGCTTATCGATCAGTTCGTCGACGTTGGCTACCTGAACGCCCGCCTGGCGGGCCGGCGGCGTTTCCACTTTCAGCAGACTGACGTGCGTGCGCGGTTCAACGCCGTAGTCGCTAAACGGTGTGACGTTGAGCGGTTTGCGTTTTGCTTTCATCAGGTTCGGCAGAGAGGTATAGCGGGGTTGGTTAAGGCGCAGATCGGTGGTCACCACCGCCGGCAGAGACAGCGCCAGGCGTTGCAGACCGCCATCAACCTCACGGGTCACCAGCGCCTCGCCGCCTTCAATCGCCAACGCTGCGGCGAAGGTCGCCTGCGGATAGCCGCACAGGGCCGCCAGCATCTGCCCGGTTTGGTTGTTATCGCCGTCGATCGACTGTTTGCCCATTAAGATCAACTGCGGTTGTTCCTGTTCCACCACCTTCGCCAACACTTTTGCCAGCGTGAGCGGTTCCAGCGGGCTATCGCAGGCGATCAGCAGGCCGCGATCGGCCCCCATCGCCAGCGCGGTGCGCAGCTGTTCCTGCGCAGCATCCGGGCCAATCGTCACCACCACGATCTCACTGGCGATGCCTTTTTCTTTCAGCCGCACGGCTTCTTCTATCGCGATCTCACAAAAAGGGTTCAGCGCCATTTTGGTGTTGGCCAGATCGACCTGGCTGTGATCGCTCTTCACTCTGACCTTGACGTTGTGATCGACAACGCGTTTGACGGGTACCAGAATTTTCATCAGCTTATTCCCCTTCAAGGTGGTATAGGGTTCTTTTTTTACATTTAAGTAAATAACTATTTAGTTATAAATTCAACCGATTTTTGCCCATGGCATCCGGCGTAACATCCGTGATTATTGTGCTGCGATAATCAGATCGCTGGCTTTCTCCGCGATCATAATCGTCGGTGCGTTGGTGTTGGAACTTACCAGGCTTGGCATCACCGAAGAGTCCGCCACGCGCAGCCCGGCGATGCCGTGTACGCGCAGGGCGGTATCCACCACGGCCTGCGGATCGCCGCCCATTTTACAGGTGCCGACCGGGTGGTAGCAGGTGCGGCCGAACTGGCGGATATAGTCTTCCAACGCGGCGTCGTTTTGCACGCCGTCGCCGGGCATATGTTCACGGCGTAGGTAGGGCGCGAAGGCACTCTGCGCCATGATCTCGCGCATCAGTTTGATGCCCGCCACCGTCATCTTGAGATCCCGCGGATCGGCAAGGTAGTTGGGGTTGATCAGCGGGGCGTCGGCGGCGTTGGCGGTGCGCAGGCTGACGCTGCCCCGGCTGTGTGGGCGCAGGAAGTAGCTGTTGATGGTGACGCCGGAGCCTGACTTGACCGGCGGGATGCCGGCTTCCACTCCGGCGCCGGCCAGGAAATGGATTTGGGTGTCCGGCGTTGCCGATTGCGGATCAACAGACCAAAAGGCGCCGCCTTCGACAATGTTCGAACAAACCGGCCCCTTACGGAACAGCAGGTATTCCAGCCCGGCCCACAACATCCAGTGCGGCTGTTTGTATTTGTCGTAGCTCAGCGGCTGGCGCAGTTCGTAGATCAGATCGACCCCGAGGTGATCCTGCAGATTTTGCCCGACGCCGGGCAGATCGGCCACCACCGGGATGCCCAATTGGCGCAGGCTATCCGCCGGGCCGATGCCGGAAAGCAACAACAGCTTGGGGGAGCCGATTGCGCCGGCGCTGACGATCACTTCGCCGCTGGCGCGCAACTGCTGCAACTGGCCGTTGCGCACCACTTCCACGCCGACCGCCCGCTGGTTTTCCACCAACAGCCGGGCGATCTGGCAGCCGGTGATAATGGTCAGGTTTTTGCGTTTGCGCGCATCTTTCAGGTAGCCCACGGCGGCGGAGCAGCGGCGGGCATGGCGGGTGGTGGTTTGGTAAAGCCCGCTGCCCGCCTGTTTTTCACCGTTGAAATCGGGGTTATAGGGCAACCCGGCCTGCTGGCAGGCTTTGGCGAAGGTTTTGCTCATCAGGTTGGGGTTTATCGGGCTGGATACGCCGAGCGGCCCGCCGTTGCCGTGCCAGGGCGCGGAAAAGGTATCGTTGTCTTCCGCCTTGATGAAATAGCGTTGAATATCGGCAAACGACCAGCCTTCGCAGCCTTCCTGCGTGGCCCAACGGTCATAGTCCGCCGGGTTGCCGCGGGTAAAAACTTCGGCGTTGATCGAGCTGCTGCCCCCCAGCACGCGCCCTTGGGCGAACAGCATTTCACGCTGGTTCATATGCGGCTGGGCAGCGGTATGGAAGCCCCAGGTCAACGGGCCGCCGGTCATTTTGCTGAACCCTACCGGCAGGTGAATGTAAGGGTTGGTATCCCTGGGCCCGGCTTCAACCAGCAAAACGCGGCATGCCTGTTGCTCGCTTAACCGCGCCGCCAGCACGCTGCCGGCCGAACCGCCACCAATAACTATATAATCATACATGCCTGATTCCCCGATAATTAACTCAATCAGCCAGCCATTTATTGCGTTGCCCTAACTGGATATGGACCGATTTCAGTTCGGTATACTCGTCAACGCCGTAAGTGCCGCTTTCACGGCCGATACCGGATTGCTTAAAGCCGCCGGAGGGCAGCTCGGGGCCGCCGGCAATGGTGGTGTTCACCCACAAACGGCCGGCCTTCAAATCCCGGAACCCCTGAATGGCGCGATCCAGATTGGCCGTCCAGATGCTGGCGGCCAGGCCGTAGCAGGAGTCGTTGGCGATGGCGATGGCTTCTTCGTCGCTGTCAAACGGGGTGACACACAGCACCGGGCCGAAGATCTCTTCGCGGAAAATAGCCATCTCGGGCGTCACGTTGTCGAAGATGGTCGGTTCGATGAACCAACCGCCGTTGCTGGCAATGGCGTTGCCGCCGGTCAGCAGCTGCGCGCCTTCTTGTTTGCCCTGGGCGATATAGCCCAAAATGGTTTGATGATGCTTTTCGCTGATGATCGCCCCAACCTGGGTCGCTTCGTGCAACGGATCGCCAATCTTGACCCGCTGCGCCCGCTCCACCAGGCGTTGGCAGAAGGCTTGATGGATTGAGCGCTCCACCAGCAGGCGGCTGCCGCTGACGCAGCACTGGCCGGTATTGAACAAAAAGCCGAACAGCGTGCCGTCCAGCGCGGCATCCAGATCCGCATCGGCGAACACGATCTGCGGGTTTTTGCCCCCCAGTTCCAGCCCCAGACGCTTGATATTGCCGGCGGCGGCGCGCAGCGTGCTTTGGCCCACGCTGGTGGAACCGGTGAACGACACCATATCCACATCGTTATGTTCGGTGATGCGCTGGCCGACCACGTTGCCGGCGCCGGTCACCACGTTGAATACCCCGTCCGGCAAGCCGGCTTCCTGCAGCAGCTCCGCCAGCAGCAGCGTGGTGCCGGAGGTGATCTCGGCCGCTTTCGCCACCAGCGTACAGCCGGCCGCCAGAATATAAGGGTAGCGTTCCGCCCCGATGAAGAACGGGAAGTTCCACGGCGTAATCACGCCCACCACCCCGATCGGCTCGCGGGTGACCAGGCCGAACATATTCTGGCCAAGGTTGTTGAAGCTGTCGCCGCTGATGCTGCGCGCCACCCCGGCGGCGTATTCCCAGATATCGGCCGCCGCCAGGATCTCGCCGCGCGCCTGGCCCAGCGGTTTGCCGGTTTCCAGCGTTTCAAGCAGGGTGAGCTTATCGAGGTGTTTACGGATCAACTGTGCGGTGGCAAGCAGCACCTGCGCGCGTTCTGCGCCGCTGCGGCGCGACCACACGCCGGAATCGAAGGCGTGGCGCGCGGCCTGAATGGCGGCATCGGCATCTTCGGCGGTGCCGGCCGGATAGCGGCTGACCGGGATACCGTGCGCCGGGCTATTGCGGGTGAAAAACGCCGTTGCGTGCCCCTGGGTCCATTCGCCATTGATGAACATCTGGAACTCATGTGCTTTTGCCGGCAGCAATGGATGATTCAAGTCAACATTATGAAAAAAGTTACCCATACTCTCCCTCTCATCATTCTTGAACAGGCCGGCGCACGGTGCGGTGTGCGCCCGGTGGGCCAGCGGCGCGGGCTGCATGCGGCTAGCCGGCTGTATTGGTTGCATTTGCAATTAATCGTCTGTTTAGAAAAAAGATTTCACACCATATATAACCAATTAGTTACATATACTAGCACGGGTTTTGGCATCGTCTGGGGGGAGTAAGGGGTTTTGTAATAAAATTGTTATCCGCTTAGCAGAAAAAACATAAAGTGGAAAAATTCTCTTGATTTCCATAAAGTGATAAAGATGTAATCACAGGCCATCTACGCGATAAAAAACGAGAAATGACTAAAATAACAGCCGAAAAACCAACACAGGTACGCGATCCCGTTGCAACGCAAAAGCGGATTCTTAAAGCGGCAAAGCGGGAGTTTGCGCAGAAAGGGTTGGGGGGGGCGCGTATTGATATCGTTGCTGAAAAGGCAAAATCCAATAAACGTATGATCTACCACTATTTTGGCAGCAAAGAAGAGCTGTTTCAGAAGGTGGTTGAAGATTCCTACCTGGACATCCGCGAGGCGGAAAAGAAGCTGCATCTTGAGCGGTTGCCGCCGCAGGAAGCGATTGAAACCCTGGTGCGTTTTACCTGGCACTACTACCTGAAAAACCCGGAGTTCCTCACGCTGGTCAACAGCGAAAACCTCCACCGCGCGGTGCACCTGAAAAAATCCGAGGCGATTAAATCGGCGCAGCAATCGATGGTCGGCCTGATGGGCAATATACTTGAGCGCGGGGCGCAGGAAGGGATCTTCCGGCCGGGGGTGGATCCGGAACAGTTGATCATTACCATCGCGGCGGTGAGCTACTATTACTTCACCAATAAATACACCGGTGCCATCCTGTTTGACCGCAACTTTATGGATCCCGACGCGTTGCAAAAGCGCCTGGATTTCAACATCGACACCATCATGCGTATCCTGAAGCCCTGACGGCAGCCTTTGCCATTGAAAACCGCCCGCTGTGCCAGCCGCGGCGGTTTTCCCTTCAATTCCACCCACCGTTCTGTTTGCGAAACCCCGATTAAATCAGTATGTGGCGTAGCCTGTATTTCTCTCATCACGCCACGTTGTTTACCCATCGCCAAGCCGCTGATTTTGTATCACTCACCACACAACAACTGATTATCACTCTCAATTGACGCGCCATATTCACAACGCTATTTTGCTGGTTATGCATACAGTATTTCTGTGTGTTATTCCTGGCCATGCAGCCTAACTATGAATTCCGGTACCTGTTCGCCAGGTTTCCAGGGAGGACGCGGAGCGCTGCCAACCACCAAAAAAACAAGCGTGAAAATGGAGAAATACAATGGCTGAAGAAAAGAAAAATGCGCAGGTGATTAACGGTGTTAATGAGGATATTACCGAGCTGAAATCGCTGTCTACGCTGCGCAAACGTGTGATCAGTGATGCTGAGGTGGTGTCCAAATCGGCAAACGGTTTCCGCCTGGCATACGGCAACACCGGCGTGATGTTACGTAATGACGGCAAGGACTTTTATGCCCTGACCACGGCTAGCGGGCAGGCGCAGGATGGACAGTGGAATACGCTGCGGCCGCTGTCTTTTAATCTTTCAACCGGCAGGGTTTCCCTGCGTAACGGCGTTGACATTTCCGGTGGCGCGTTGGTGTCGCACAACGCGGGCATTGCCGCCAAAACCACCGGCCCAGCCTCCCTTATTAATGGGCAAACGTATAACGCACCGGCGATAAAAACCTGTTTCACCGGCGGTGATGTGACCACCACGATGATGATGGGGGCGCGGGTTGTCACGGGCAAGGAGGATTATGGGTTGCTTTCCTATCAGGATCGGCAAGGAAACTGGAACGAACTCCAGGTCAGATCCAACGCCGAGCTTTCTGTGGGGCAATTGACCAAGCGCAATCCCGAAGGGTGGATTATTGCTTCGGGCAACCGCAGCGTGGATAACAACACTGGCAGGAAAACCAATGGCCTATGGATTCAGGCCCGGGCCGATATGTCTGCGGACTTTTACCATTATGAACGTATCGGCCAGCACCATTTCCTGGGGCTACATGTTGCTAATGGTGGCGCACAGGGTTGGTATGAGTTCCGTAATGATGGCCACGCCTAAACCAACGGGAGTTGGCACAGCAGCTCAGATGCGCGGATGAAAACCGACGTTGAGAAGATTGCCGGCGCACTGGATAAGCTGGAAAAAATCAGCGGCTATACCTACCTCAAACAGGGAGTTCCGGAAGCTGGGGTCATTGCCCAGGAAGTGGAAAGCGTGTTGCCACATTCTGTCACACAGACCGAACTGACACTCAATGACGGCAGCATGCTGAAAGATGCCCGGAGCATCAATATCAATGGCGTTGTGGCGTTGCTGGTTGAGGCGTTGAAAGAAGAACGAGAGGCCCGGCAGGCCTTGGAACTGCGATTAGCGGCGCTGGAAGGGGGCATTTCCATTATTGCTGGTTAAGCATTGGATGATAAGCCTCTCTTCGTTATCAAGGGAGACTCATATGCAGACAAATCCATATTGAAAGGATGGATATATGAAAGATGAAGGAACAATGACTGTAAGTGGGAGCGCTGGTAGTGGCATCCACTGGGGCGGTGACCACGGAAATAGTGGCGGAAATAATGCTGGAGGTTCCTCCGGTAATCGCGGCAGTAGTGAATCGAGCGAACTCCGGGCTGTAGGTGATTCATTAGCTCGTGCTGCGGGTCTCAGTCCGCAAGAATTTAGCTTCTATTTTGTCGAAGACGGCCGTGTCAGAGGGATATCTAAAGTTGTCAGAGTGGGCGTTGAAGGCGACTTTTCTCCAGGGGTGGTTGACATGGGGCCTGTTCCACCGGGCCTGCTTCCTAACAAAGGCAATAGTGGTAAAGATACGGTTAACGACCAATTCAGCCTTCCTTCTGTGTATAAAGGCAATATATCCGACGCACGCATGGCCGAGTTGCAAAAAATAATCGACGATAATGCTATGTGGGCAAACAGCACGCAGTCTGGACAAAGGATAACCAACGCACGGATGGCTACACACGCAGCAAAAGCAGAGATGGCCATGATTAATTTGGTACGTCAGACACAAGCTGATGCTAAACGTAAGGCTGACGAAGATGCTGCCCGAGCAGAAGCCGAAGCCAAGGCCGAAGAGGCTCGTAGGGCCGAAGAAACCCGAAAGGCCGAGGAGGCTCGAAAGGCTGAAGAAGCTCGGAAAGCAGATGAGGCACGCAGAGCCGAGGAAGAGAGAAAAGCTGAAGAGGATCGTCTCGCCGAAGAGGCGCGTAAGGCAGAGGAAGCGAGGAAAGCCGAAGAGGCAAGAAAAGCCCTGTTCGCCAAGGCTGGGGTTTTGGATGCCCCAATCTACACGCCGGAGATGGTGAAATCCGCCAATGCCGCGTTGGCGGCCGCAGGGACGATGGCTCTTAACCGCACACCCGGCGTGATACAGTGGTCTTCGGTCGCGAAAGGCGTCGCGACGGCAACCAGCGAGTTTTCAGGTTGGGTGTCCAGTGCGTTGTGGCGAGGGGCTTATGAGGTTGGCAGTATACGTGCCAGCACTGTTGTCGCCACAGGGTCGGTGCTCGGTGCATTTACTCTCGCTTTCTACTCGAAGGAAGCAGGAACAGGAAGTGACCAGGTTCCAGGGCGGGATGTCAATCTGTTTGCCTTCCAGGCAAGTCTGGCGGCGGCAGGTCAAACCGCTATCCAGCCAGGAATGACCTCGGTGGATTTGCCCGTTCGCGGGTTTATTTCAACCGACAACGATGGGAAACAGAGTGTAAACTTCGTCAAAACAGGCGTTGGTGGCGTGTCTCCAAGCGTCCCCGTGTTCAGGCCTGTCCGTGATGAGAAAACGGGGCTTGATAAAATCACCCTGTCCGCGATGGAAGGTGTACCTGCACGGACGATATTGATAAACCCGGTGCCGACCGGCCCTGCGGCTCCTGCCCATACCGGTAATGATTCGCCAGTGCCAACGACACCGGTACATACCGGGACGGAGGTTAAGCAGGCAGATAGCATCGTCGTAACGACCTTCCCTGCAGACGTCGTTCATGATATGCAAGACTTCATCCTGTGGCAGCCGGATGCAACCGGAACCGGGGTTGAGCCGATTTATGTGATGGCTAGTAAACCAAGGAGAGGTGTTAAAGAAAAAGGCCATGAGTATCACTCCGCCCCTAAAACTGAAGAGATTAATGGGCTGGGTGATTTAAGACGTGGTAAAGAAAAAACGCCTAAACAAGGTGGAGCGGGTACACGTAAACGTTGGATCGATGATAAAGGTCGTAAAATCTATGAATGGGATTCCCAGCATGGAGAACTGGAAGGGTACAGGGCTAGCGACGGTCAGCATATAGGTGCATTTGATCCGAAAACTGGCAAACAACTAAAACCCGCAGACCCTAAACGAAACATCAAAAAATATTTATAAGGAGATTAACATTATGGGCATAAAGATAAATTTAACTTGGTTTGATAAAAAAAACGAAGACTTTATTGGTGAAGAGTATTCTCCAGATTTAGGAGATGATGATACCGTCATTGAAAAGACGGTTAATCCAAAAGAGAACATCATTAATAATGGCGGCTTTGATGTTATTCCTGCTTGGGTTCCCTACCTTCAGAAATACCTGATTCATCAAATTGATCTGGGCAAATATGACTATCAAGTGTCATTCGATTACCGCGATCAATGGTAACCCGCCCCTCCCCTCCGGACGAGGGGAGTTTTTATGCTTTCGGCGAATCTGGCCGGTTTATCCGGCCATTGACTTGTATTTTTCCAACCTCGCCTTCAGAGATTCAATTTCATCCATCAGCGCTAAAATTGCCTCATGGAGCGGTGCGACTGTTGATCCGACAGTGTCGATCGCCAGCACATTATCGATAACCTCACTGTCTCTTGTGATTAGCGCCCCGTAATGCTGGGCGCCTGGGGCTGTATACCGCCTAACGGAGGGCGATGTCCTGCACATTGTCGATTCTGGGGCGGAACTGCATGCGCTGCAAAATATCCTGTTCCAGATCGGTGCCTTTTACCTTGCCAATCAGCGCCAGCCCTTCGTCGGTCAGTTTGAAAATGGCGCGTTCGGTAATGTAGATCACCTCCTGGCCACGTTTTAACGCTTCCGGGCCGCTGAAGGTGATATGGCGGACCTTTTCAACCAGCTTGGGCAACTGGCCGTAAGATTCGATATGCAAGGCATCGCCGCGTTGAGCAACCGCCAATCCCTTGGCCTCAAAGGTGCCGCAGAACACCACCTTTTGCGCGCCGCAGGTGATGTCGATGAACCCGCCGGGGCCGACGATGGTATCGCCCAGTTGCGAAACGTTGACGTTCCCCTCGGCGTCCATTTCGCCCATGCCGAGGAACGTGATGTCCAGCCCGCCGCCGCTAAACAGATCGAACTGATCGAGGGAACTGACGATCGCATGCGGGTAGCGCGCGGCGCCAAACAGGGCGCCGTCCAACAGCTCGCCGTTATGGATGCCTTGTTCCACCATTTCCCAGCAGGAATCCACCACCGTTTTATCGGCCATGGCCGAAACGCCGCCGGGAATGCCGAAACCATAGTTGATGTGCATATTGGGCCGCAGTTCGCGTGCGGCCAGTGCAGAAACGATGCGCCGAATCCCCTCCGGCTGTACCGGCGGGCTTTTTTGCTCCGGCGGCGTGGTCTGGCCGGATATCGCCGCATCGTATTCGCCCAGGTAGCTTTGTTGCTGCTGTGGATATTCAACCACATAATCCACCATCACCCCGGGCACACGGACCTTGCGCGCCGGGGTGAAGTGGGCCTGCTGCAGCGATTTCACCTGGGCAATCACGATCCCGCCCGCGTTGTGGGCCGCCAGGGCGACGGCGTAAATATCCAGATCGGCGGGTTCTTCGCTGGTGGAAATGTTGGCGTCCAGATCGGCCTGCGAGCCGCGGATAATCGCCACGTCAATATGGAACGGCTTATAGTGCAGGTAGGTTTTGCCATCAAGCGTGATCCGCGTAACGATCTCTTCCTGGGTGAGGGTATTGCATTTGCCGCCGTTATGGATCGGATCGACAAAGGTGCCCAGGCCGACGGTGGAAATCACCCCCGGCCGGCCGGCGCCGCTTTCCCGGTAAAGCGTCATGATGATGCCGGTGGGCAGGCAATAGGCTTCTATTTCGTTATCGCGCGCCATTTTTTGCAGCTCCGGCGCCCAGGACCAGTGGCCGCCGATAATGCGCTTCACCATGCCCGGCAGAGCCATGCGGCCCAGGCCGCTCCCTTTGCCGTTGCCAATGCCCAGCGCATGGATCAGCGTCAGGTTCCGCGGGTGCCCGGTTGTGCGGTAGCGCTCGGCCAGCGCCGCCATCACGTAATCCGCTTCCAGTAAACCGCCGCCTGAACCGGTAAAAGCAACGGTGGCGCCATCTTTGATCCGCGCTACCGCATCGTCCACCTGCACCAACTTTCCACTCATGGTCCTTTTCCTCTTCAACAGGGCTTCACAATAAAATTACTAACTGGTTAGTTACAATGTCAAGAAAGAGCAGGGCGGGCAATGGGAAAAATAACGCTTTGCAGGCGAGTTAACATTTTTAAAACATATCTTCTTATATAACCATCCTGTTAGTTATTTGTATGCTGAATGTGAATCTCTTTTTCTCCCGCACAGGAGCCGTGATATGAATCCAGCAAAGAAGCGTTTTTTGGGCCGCACCGGCATTGAGGTAACGGCGATGGGGTATGGCGCCGCGCCCATCGGCAATATATTCAGGCCGATCAGCGAAGCCGAATCCGACAACATGATCCACCTGGCCTGGGAAAACGGGATCCGCTATTACGACACCGCGCCGATGTATGGGCATGGGTTAAGCGAAGCGCGCGTCGGTCACGGGCTGCGTTGGTATCCGCGCGATGAGTTTGTGCTGTCGACCAAGGTCGGGCGTTTGCTCAAGCCAAAGAAACGGGCGGAAATCGACTCCGGGGTATGGGTGCAGCCGTTGCCGTTTGAGGCGGTGTTTGATTACAGCTACGACGGCACGATGCGTTCGATCGAAGACAGCCTGCAGCGCCTGGCGTTGGAGCGCATCGACATTGCGTTTATCCACGATTGCGATGTTTATACCCATGGCGAGCGGCAGCCGCACTATTTCCGCCAGGCGATGGAAGGCGCCTACCGTGCGTTGGCGCAACTGCGCGATGAAGGCGTGGTGAAGGCGATTGGCGTGGGGGTAAACGAATGGCAGGTATGCCATGCCGCGCTGCAGCAGGGCGATTTTGACTGCTTCCTGTTGGCCGGGCGCTACACCCTGCTGGAACAGGACGCGCTGGATGACTTCCTGCCGTTGTGTGAAGCGCGCAACGCCGCGGTGGTGGTCGGGGGCGGGTTTAATAGCGGCATTCTGGCCACCGGCGCGGTGGAAAACGCCAAATACAACTATGGGCCGGCCAGTGCGCAGGTGCGGCAGAAAGTGGCTGAAATCGAACATGTTTGCCGCCGCTATCAGGTCAGCCTGCCGGCCGCCGCGCTGCAGTTCGTACTGGCGCACCCGTGCGTGCCGACCATCGTACCCGGCACCCGCGATGCGGCGCAGCTGCAAAATTGCCTGGAGTGGATTGCGGCGCCGATAGCGGATGATTTCTGGCAGGCGCTGCGCGCACAGGGCTTGTTGCATGAGGCCGCGCCCACGCCCGGCGCGGTATCGGCCTGAAACAGCGCGGGGGCGGCCTGGTTCGGCAGCCCCCGCTGATAATGCTTTGCCGCGCACGCGGCAAGGCGAGGCTTAGTTAGCGGCGATTTGTATCTGCATCTTCAGGTACTTCGGCGCGGCTTTCAGCTCGTCGAACACCTGCTGAATATTCTCCAGCGGCCGAATGCCCGAGCAGAACGGTTCGGTATCAAAGCGCTGGTGGCTTAGCAACTGCAGGGCCTGATACATATCTTCCCCCATCCCGGCCACGCTGCCCTGAATGCCCTGTTCCTTCAGAATGATGTCATGCGGTTTAACCGCAATGTCGGTGGTCGCATCGGTCAGGCCGAATGCCAGCAGCCGCCCGCCGGGGCGCATAAAGGTCAGCGCCTGTTGGTACAGCATCGGGTGGCCGACGCTTTCGATCACCACATCGGCGCCGCGGCCCTGCGTCAGGCTTTGAATGCGTTCCAGCGCCCCTTCGGGGTTGGTGATCACTTCATCGGCGCCGCAGCGTTTCGCCAGCTCGGCGCGCTGTGGGTTCAATTCCACAGCGATAATAGGCGCGGCGCCCAGCAGGCGCGCCAGTTGGATATGCATGTTGCCGATGGCGCCGGCGCCGATGATGACCACGGATTCGGCAACGCTCAGGCGGATTTTTTTGTGGGCACGCACCACGCAGGAGAACGGCTCGGTCAGGCAGGCTTCGCTGTAGGACAGGCTATCTTCGATCGGGATCACCAGGTGCGCCGGCACCGCCACGTATTCGGCAAAGGCGCCGTTGCGGTGGATGCCGATTTGCTGCACGTCTTTGCAGTTGAGGATCTCATTGCGGCGGCAGTAAAAGCAGTGGCCGCAGCCGATATTGATATCGGCGATCACCCGTTGGCCCAGCTTGATGCCGGAAACCCGTGCACCGGTGGCGGCGATCTCGCCGGCAAACTCGTGGCCCGGGATTAACGGCAGTTTGTCCGCCGAGTAGTGGCCGTTGAAAATGTGCATATCGGTGCCACAGACCGAGCAGTGCGAAACGCGAATCAGCACCTCGTCGTCGCCGCATTCGGGCACGGCCACCTGCTGGATCTCAAAGTGGTGCGGTGCGGTCAGCACGGCGGCTTTCATTGTGGCTGGGATCATAAATTTTTCCTCTATTTATTTTACGGTAATCATTTTTGAACGGTCGATAGTGAAAGCTATGGCAACGATCATCAGCGCGCCAAAGAAGATTTGCTGCGCTTGCGCTTCCACGTTCAAATAAGTCATGCTGGTTCGAATAACGGCCACGATTAACGTGCCGATCAGCGTATTGAGAACCCCGCCGACACCGCCGGTCAGTGGCGTGCCGCCCAGCAATACGGCGACGATGGCGGGTAACAAAAACTGGTCTGCCATGGTCGGCGAGGCGCCGGAAAGGCGGGCCGCCAACAGGATGCCGGCGAAAGCGGAAAATGCGCCGGCGATGGCGAAGGTAATCATTTTCACTTTCATCACCTTCACGCCGCTGGCCCAGGCCGCGGCTTCGCCCGCGCCGATGGCCTTCATTTGGCGCCCGAGCGTGGTTCTGCGCTCAACGAACAGCGCGCCGAGCAGCAATACCGTGGCGATCACGATCTCGTTAGGGAGGCTAAACAGGGTGCCGGTCATCCAGCCGACGGTTTCATTGCGAATATCCGCCGGAATATAGAAGGCGCGCTGGCCCGAGAGCACCTGGCCGGTGGCGTAGGCCACGCCGCCGATCGCCAGGGTGGTGATGAACGAAGAGATTTTAAAGCGCGTATGCACCCAGCCGGAAATGCAGCCGAACAGCGCGCCGCCCAGCAGGGCGACGGGCAGCGCCAGAATGCCGATCTGCGTCAGCAGCACCACCAGCACCACCGTCGACATGCTGGCGATCGATTGCGCCGACAGATCGATGCCGCCGATATAGATAACGAACGTCATGCCCAGCGCCATGATAAACAGCGTAGAGGCATCTTGCAGCAGTTGGAATAGGTTGTTGAGCAGGAGAAAATCGGGGTTATACAGGCTCACCAGCATAACCAGAATGGCCAAGGTCAGGATCGGCAGGTAACGTTTTAGTGTGTCGAACGAAACAGCATCCAGGCGTTTTTTGCTCTGCGCCGGGTTGGCGGCGGCGAGGACGAGCGGCTCGGTACGATTAATTTTCATCGGGGTCAGACCTCTGTAATCTATACGATATGCTGCAACAAGTCATATTGGCCGGGGGGATTGGCCCCACAGCAATCGAACTGCTGCATCCGCTTGCCATCCTTAAACACGATGATGGTATGAGCGAGGCCGATGGCCTCTTCCAGTGAATCGGCAATCAGCAACACGCCGCACTGTTCGTCGGTGAAATCACGCACCAGATCGTACACATCCTCCTTGGCGCCGATATCCAGCCCGCGCGTGGGATGATCGAGCAAAATGATCGTGGCGCCCGCGGTGCGCCATTTGGCCAACACCACCTTTTGCTGGTTGCCGCCGGAGAGTTTGCCGCACTGGGTATCAATGGACGCTGTTTTGACGGCCAGTTTCCTGACCCATTCCTGCGCCAGCCGGCGCTCGGTGTTTACCGCCAGCACGCCGGCGCGCGCGTAGTCGTGCAGGTTGGCCAGCGTGATGTTTTCCGCCACCGACATGCCTTCCACAATACCTTCGACTTTGCGTTCGCGGGGGATATAACCGACCCCCTGGCTGATGCTGTAGGCCGGGGAAAATGCCTTAACCGGTTTGCCATAAATCGTGACTTCGCCTTGTTCGGGCTGCGCCAGGCCAAAAACGGTGCGAATAATTTCTTCGGTACCAGCGCCTTCGGTGCCCACCAGCGCTAATACTTCCCCGGCGTGCAGGCGTAATGAAATATTGCTGTAGTGGCCCGGCAAACTGATATTTTTTAGCTCGAGTAATAATTTCTCGGCGTTATAAGCCACTTTCCGATGTTCACGAAAATAACGCTGATCAATATCACGGCCGACCATTTTACGCTGGATTGCCGCGACGTCAAATTTATCACGTGTAACCATGTCCATTATTTGCCCATCTTTCATGACATAAATGCGATCGGCCAGGTTAATAACTTCATCCATTCGGTGCGATACAAAAATAAATGAAGCGCGGCTGGTTAATTCGCGCACTAAATCGAAAAGAATATCAATCTCTTTTGCAGGTAATACCGAAGTCGGTTCATCAAGTAAAATAATCAGCTGGCCATCGCTGCGTTCTTCCAGTGTCAACACTTTGGCAAGCTCAACCAATTGCCGCTGGGTAAAAGACAATTCGGCGGTAATGGTTTTTGGATCGATATCCAGCCTTACCTTGGCCAATTGCTGGCGTGCGGCTTTCGCCATGCGTTTCCAGTTAATCACGCCCAGGGTTTTAAACGGCTGCTCAAAACCCAGAAAGATATTCTCCATCACCGTCAGGTTGGCGATCAGCGATTGTTCCTGAAATACCATGCCGATGCCTTTCATCATGGCTTCGCGCGGCGTGCGCAATACCACCGGTTTACCGTCGATCAGCACCTCGCCGCTGTCATGTTGATAGGCGCCGTAGATAATTTTCATCAGCGTTGATTTACCCGCGCCGTTCTCGCCGACCAGCCCGACGATTTCGCCGGGTTTTATTTGCAGGTTGATGTTTTGCAAGGCAATCACGCCGGGGAAGGTCTTTGCTACATTTTTGAATTCAAGCATGATGATCACTTCACAATTTGTAAGCGTTTACGCTGGGTAACCAGTGCCACGGCCACAATCACCAGGGCGCCCAACACCCCCTGCTGGATATAGGTGGGGAAGCCCACCAGGACCATGCCGTTGTTGATAACGTTGATGATCAGCACGCCGATCAACGTTTGCCAGACCCCGCCGTTGCCGCCCATCAGCGAAGTGCCGCCGACCACCACCGAGGTAATCGCCACAAAGGCGTAGCCATCGCCCAGGTTGCTGGCCACCGATCCCAGGCGGGCCACGGCGAAAATCGCCCCTAGGCCATAGAACGCGCCGGCCAGCGCGAAGCCCAGCACGCGGATGCGATTAACGTGCAGCCCCGACGCATAGGCCAGGTGCTCACCGCCGCCCACGGCATAGAAGTTGCGCCCCAGCGCGGTGTACTCCTGGATAAACCAGGCGGTAAAAAAGCCGATCCAGGCCAAATACACCATCAGCGGAAAATCAAGATAACGCTCGGTCAGCAGCAGGCGGAATACCGGATCTGCCAGCGGAATTCGCTCCCCGCCGGTGATCACCATGGTGGCGCCCACCAGGCTAAAGCCAACCCCCAGGCTAACCAGAAAAGAGGGGATTTTAAGTTTGATATGAATAATACCGGTCAACAGCCCCAGGCCGGCGGACAATAATAAGGTAGCCGGAATAGCGAGATAACCCAGCCCGGTAAATCCTCCCCAGTGAATCATCATCATCGCCAGCAATGCGCCGCTGAATGCTAAAACGCCCTCAATGGAAAGGTCGATTGAGCCCATGATAATGATAAAGGTGATGCCTAATGCGACCATTAACGGCGCCGCGGTGGCGGTCATAATACGTGAGAAATTGCGCATGGATAAAAAGCTGGGGTTAATGGCGCTAATTATTATGCAGAGCATTAATAACACCATCACCGGCGCCCATTTGCGCAATAGGTCTTTAACATGCAGTTGTGACATATTCCACCTTTTATAAAGGTATACCCTTCATACTTCAAGTTGCAGGTGTGTTGGCTTTCCTCGCTCACCCCAGTCACTTACTCAAGTAAGCTCCTGGGGGTTCACTGCGTTGCCGCGTGATTCGGCCATACGGCCTCACCCCTTCGGGGCCAGCGCTAGCGCTGTTCAAAAACGCTTTTGCGTTTTTGTCCTGCAACTCGAATTATTTTGGCTATATTATTAACAAGTAGCGATTGATCCTTGGCGTGTGGCAACGGTTTATAAGTTGCGATATTTAATTTGTCCTTTTGACTGCGCCCAATAATTATTCCAGTCGACGGTTGGGGTGTTTTCGATATTTTCCTTGTACCACTGTTGAGCGTCATTTTTGGTAATCAACACCGTGGGGCCATAAAATTCGCGGTGTTCGTGGGGTTCCGCCGAAGGTTTAAAACTGCCGATAGCGGCATGGTGCGCCAACGACAGCGCGATGCCGCCGGCCCAGTAAGGGCTGGTGCTGACGGTACACAGCACCTCGCCTGCGATGCACAGCTTGACCACGTCGGGGGTACCGTCGTAGGACACAATCGGAATCTGCCCGGCCAGGCCTTCGGCGCGCAGCGCTTCGATAATCCCGAGGGTCATGCTATCGTTGGCGGAGAAAATGCCTTTAATGTCGTCGCCAAAGCGGGTCAGCATGGTGGCCATCATGTCATTGGCCTTGGAGGTGCTCCAGTCGGCATCTTGCCAATCGAGCAGTTTGATCTCCGGGTGTTCCTTCAATTTTTGCATCAGCCCGGCCTTGCGCTCAATGGCCGGAATGTTGGAGGCGATGCCGCCCAGCCCGACAATACCGCCGCTGTTGCCCATCGCGTCAAACAGGATCTGGGCGCACTGTTGCGCCGGTTCGTAATCCGACCAGCTAATGTGGCACACATAGTTATCGCCGAAGTCCCAGGGGTGCAGATCGTCGGTTTTGTTCCAAATGGTACTGATGAAAGCGCCACGCTCCTGGCAGGCCGTCACCACCGCGCGGGCGTTGGGCGCATCGTTGGCGTCGGCGGCCAGCGCCAGTTTCCCCTGGGTTTTGGCCAGCAGCGCTTTGACATCCGAAAGCACTTTTTCATTGTTCCCGCCGTTGATCAGGCTGACCATATCGGCGTTCTGGCTTTGGGCATAGGCGCGCCCGCCGGCGGCAATCGCGTTCCAATAGGCGTTGTCAGGATCGCGGTAGCCCCAGGCGAGGGTGAATTGTTGCGCGCCGGCGGCAAAGGCTTTCGACAACGGCGCACTCAGCGGTAATGCGGCTACGCTCCCCAGGCCGAGCGCGCTTTTCAGAATAAATTCACGGCGACTAACCACGCTTTTTTCGATGAAATTTTTAATAAATGACATGGCGTTGGTTCCTGTTGTGGTGAAGCCTTCGGGTACAGTGGGTAAGATATTTTTTATTTACATGTAAGTAACTAATTACTTACAAGTGATGATATAACACCCAGGTAATCAATTGGCAATTTTCCCTGGCGGCGGTGTTTATTCCTGGCTGAATCGTGATTTGTTTTTTAATTAACTATCTGTTTTAGAAACGGTTAGTGGGATTTTTCATAGCGGATGGCATAGCGCGCTTATTCCCCGTTGGCCGCCGGGGAAATAAGCTAGTTTTATGATTTTAATGATTTTTATTATCGGCTTGGCGGCGCCGGGTTTTACCTGTGTTTGGGATATCAATCACAAAACATCGGCGAATCAACGCTAACAGTTTCATATCCCTGCAATAAGGATCCTAAACAAGATAAGTAAGTAACTATGTATTTACAAAATGGCGATGTTGGCGCTATGCTTCCTGGCACTTTTATCAAACATTTAGGTAACAGTGATGGAACAACAGACTCAACAGGTGGCCTTTATTACCGGCGGCGGCCGCGGTATCGGTTTTGAAATTGCCTGGCAGTTGGCGCAGGCCGGTTTCCACATTGCGCTGAATGACTTTCAGGATTCCGACGAGCTGCGCGCCGCGGTTGCGCGCTTGGCCGGCTGCGGCGTGCAAGCGCTGGCGGTGCCTGGGGACGTGGCGGATATCAGCCAGCATGCAGCGATGCTCGAACGGGCGGAGGCCGCGTTGGGGCCGCTAACCACCTTTGTGAATAACGCCGGGGTTTCGGTGTTGCAGCGCGGTGATCTGCTTGAGGTTACGCCGGAAAGCTACGATCGCTGCCAGGCGGTTAACACGCGGGCGGCGTTTTTCTTTTGCCAGGCGTTCGCCAGGCGCTTGCTGGCGCGCCCGCTCGCGGCGCATCTGCACTACAGCCTGATCGTTGTCTCCTCGTCAAATGCGGTGGCGGCCTCTATCAACCGCGGCGAATACTGTGTTTCCAAGGCGGGCGCCGCCATGGTGGCGAAACTGTTTGCCGGGCGGTTGGCCGAGGCCGGGGTGCAGGTATTTGATATCCAGCCCGGCCTGATCGTGACGGAAATGACGCAGCCGTCGCTGGCAAGCTACCAGCAGCGGGTTGATGCCGGGCTGACGTTGCTCCCCACGTTGGGCACCCCAAGCCAGATCGGCACGATCGTTAAAACCCTGGCCAGCGGCGGCATGCCTTATCTGACCGGGCACACCATCAGCGCCGACGGCGGTATGCTGGTGCCACGTTTCTGACGCACAAGGATGGCGGCCGATGAAAGTGATTATTGCACCAGACTCTTTTAAAGAAAGCCTTGGCGCCAGTGCCGTGGCGGAGGCGATCGCGCGCGGAGTACGGCGGGCGATCCCGGGGGTGGAAACGGTAAAGCTGCCCGTGGCGGATGGCGGCGAAGGCACTGTCGAGGCGCTGTTGGCGGCCACCGGCGGCCGGAAAGTGCCGGTGCCGGTCACCGGGCCGCTGGGGGAACCGGTGGCCGGGTTTATTGGCCTGTTGGGCGATCGGCAGACGGCAGTGATCGAAGTGGCCGCCGCCTGCGGCCTGCAATGGGTGGCGCCGGAAAGCCGTAACCCGCTGTTGGCCACCAGCTTTGGCGTTGGGGAGCTGATCCGCGCGGCGCTGGATCATCAAGCGAGCCGCATCATCATTGGGTTAGGCGGTAGCGCCACGAATGATGCCGGCATCGGCATGTTGCAGGCGTTGGGCGCCCGTTGCCGCAATGCGCAGGGCGAAGAGATCGCCCGCGGCGGCGGGGCGTTAAACGCGCTGGCGGCGATCGACACCCGCGGGCTGGATCCGCGCCTGCGCCACGTGGCGCTCCAGGTGGCCTGCGATGTGACCAACTCGCTGGTGGGGCCGCGCGGCGCAACGGCGGTTTTCGCGCCACAAAAAGGGGCCACGCCGGCCATGCTGGCGCAGTTGGAGGCGAATTTGCAGCATGTTGCCGCTGTCATCAGCGCGCAAACCGGCCAGCGTATTGCCGATTATCCCGGCGCGGGCGCCGCCGGTGGGCTGGGCGCCGCCCTGATTGCGCTGTTGGGCGCACATATGCGGCCGGGGATCGAGGTGATCCTGGACGCGTTGGATTTTGATAATCAGCTGCAGGGCGCCGATCTGGTGATCACCGGGGAAGGGCGCATTGACGCGCAAACCGCCAACGGCAAGGCGCCGGCGGGGGTAATGCGCCGGGCGGCGGCGCAAGGTTGCCCGTGCGTGGTGCTGGCCGGCAGTCTGGGCGCCGGCTATGAACAGTTGTATTCGTTGGGGTTAACGTCGGCGTTTTCGCTGGTGCCTGGGGTGATCGCCTATGAGCAGGCGCTGCGCGAGGCAAGCAGTTTGCTGGAAAGCGCCGCCTATAATCTTGCGGCGCTGTGGCTGCTGGGCGCCGAACGACAAACCCTGCCGGTGGGCGGCTGAACCCGGCTGCGCCCCTGCCGGCATTTGACAGGGGCGGCAGCAGGGCTTACAGGGCGATGCTGAGCTGGCCCAGGGTATTAATCAGGTTCATGTTTTCGCTGTAATCGACCGGGCAGGCGATCACCGAGACGCCGTTTTCCCTCAGGGCTTTTTCCAGCGTCGGGCGCAGCGCCTGCGCGCTGTCAATCAGGTAGCCTTTGGCGCCAAAGCTTTCGGCGTATTTCACGAAGTCCGGGTTGGTGAAATCCACGCTGTCATGGGAGCCTTCTTCGATATCCATTTTCCATTTGATCAGGCCATAGCTTTCATCAACCCAGATCAGCACCGTCAGTGGGATCTTTTCACGCACCGCTGTTTCGATTTCCTGCGAGTTCATCATAAAGCTGCCGTCCCCCATCACCGCCAGAACCTGGCGTTCCGGGCAGGCCAGCTTGGCGCCAATCGCCCCCGGCAGGGAAAACGCCATGGTGGACAAGCCGTTGGAAATCAGGCAGGTCAAGGGGTGATAGGTGGGATACAAACGCGCCATCCACATTTTTATCGCCCCGGTATCCGCCAGCACGATATCGTTGTCGCCCATTACGGCACGGATATCGGCAACGATACGCTGTGGTTTTAGTGGGTAATCGCTGCTGGCCTGGCCTTTTTTCAGCTCATTGCTAAGCAAATCGCGGATTTTCGCCACGTTTCCCTGCGCTTTCAGTGGGCTGTCGCCCAGCTTCCCGGCCAGCGCCGCCAGACACAGGCCGATATCGGCTTCAATGCTGACGTCCACGCTGTAATGCGCATCGGTGTCTGGCGAAAACGTATTAACGTGAATGATTTTTTTATCGCCGTGCGGGTTCATGCGTTCTGGGGCAAACTCTTGCAGCTCATAACCGACGGATAAGATCAGGTCCGCTTGATCAAAGGCGAAGTTTTCATAGTCGTGCTGCATAAACCCAATCACCCCCAGCGCCAGAGGATTGCGATCGCTAATCACGCCCTTGCCCATAAAGGTGGTGGCGACCGGAAGGTGGTAACGCTCGGCAAAGGCTTCCAGCGCCGGCGCATAGCCGGTTCTGGCAACCCCGTGCCCGGCCAGAATCACCGGGTTGCGCGCGGCGCGCAACAGCGCCACGGCGCTTTCGACCGCGGCTGGAGAAGGGTAGGTTTGTGTGGCGCGGGTTGGCGTTAATGGCCGTAGCTCTGCGGGCATGACGGCGCTTTCCACATCCTGTGGGATCGCCAGGTAGGTGGCGCCGGGGCGTTCCTCCTGCGCCAGCGCAAAGGCCTTGCGCACCATTTCCGGCACGGCATGCGGCGTCAGCACCACATCGGCCCATTTGGTGATCGGTTTGAACATGGAAACCAGATCGACAATCTGGTGCGACTCTTTATAGATGCGATTCAGGCCGACCTGGGCGGAAATCGCCACCAGCGGGCTGGAATCGGTTTGCGCATCGGCGGTGCCGAGCAGCAGGTTGATAGCGCCCGGCCCCAGCGTGGCCGTGCAAACCCCGGCCCGGCCGGTTAAGCGCCCGTAAATATCCGCCATAAAGGAAGCGCCTTGCTCATGGCGCACCAGAATGAAACGGATATGTTCGGACGCGGCGACGGCGCGAACCAGTTTGATATTCTCCTCGCCGGGGATGCCAAAGACGTATTTAACGCCTTCGGCTTCCAGACAAGAGACAATAAATTCTGCGACATTCTTCTGTTTGCTATTCGGTGTGTTCATTTCAACTCTCCGTTAAAGAAGGTGTGTACCTTGGCGGCTTTGCGCGCTGGCCGTGTCCAAACTGGCTGCGACAATAACGCCTACTGGGATAGGCTCTTAGTGCAAATAGATGAGCAGCCCGCCCATGGTGATAATCGAACAAATGGTGCTGAAAAATAATGTGGATGCCATTTCCTGCTCGGCGGTGTGATATTGCACCGCCAGAATGACGCAAATGGACGCCGTTGGGATCGCCAGGGTAACCACGGAAATATTCAGCGTATTGCCGGTGACGCCCATAGCCAGTCCGCACAGCAGGATTAGCCCCGGCAGCAGAATATTTTTCGCCAGTACGGAAAGCACCACCGTCAGGTTCAGGCTGACGTGATAGGAATATAAAATAATCCCGGAGGCAAATAGCGCCACACCACCGGTGGCGCTACCCAATAATTGCAACGATGAGCGAATTTGGCCTGGAATATGCACGTTCAACAGCAGCAGGATAAACGCTAAAATAGGCGACCACACGACCGGCTCTTTGAGTGTCGCCTTAATATTGGCGAGAAAGGTTTTATTCCCGCCGGCCGAATCTGCGGCGCCGTGTGAAAGTATCAGCAGCGTAATGGGCACCTGAACCAGGTTCATTATGATGCTGCATAATGCTATCGGCACGGTGCTTAACCCACCGTACAGAAAGCCCAGCACCGGCACGCCCACAAAAGGCACGGCCGGGCCGGCGATCGCCAGCGCCTGCAAGGCGGCGACTTTACTGGCAACGCGGAACAGATAGCGCGAGACGATAAAAACGGCGGCGTAGCCGCCCACCATACCGATCACCAGCAGCAGCGCCATGGTGCCCTGTTGCAGAAGCGTTGCGCGTTCCACCCCCATCATGCCGGCAAACAGCGTTAGCGGCAGGGCATATAGCATCACCATGCGGTTGAGCACCGCGCCCTGTTTGGAATCGAAATCATGGTGCCAGCCGGCAAAAAAACCAAGAAATAGCGTCACAACGATGGGCAGCAGTGATGCAATAATTGTTTCTTCCACAGCGCATGCCTTATTCAATAAACAACGTAATAGTGACCCTACGCCGTTATTTTCATTTTGGCTCAACGAAAAGTGCTGTTATTTTTTGAAATGAAATAACTCATTGTTTCATTCTTAACTCATGGTATTTATCAATTAGTGAGAGGATAATAAAACTAATTCTACCTGATTACTCTTTAATGAATCTTTTATAAAGATAATTCATATCATGTGTTATTCAATGCGGAATTAATTATTAGGCAGGAGTTAATTTCCCTGGTTTTTTCGCGCAGAGCCGCCATAGGCAGGCTGTTTTTCACCGTTACTGTTTATTCATCCAGGATAAAATAATGTCGCCGTACAGTTCTTCGGCCTGGCGGAGTTTTTCCAGCTCGCAATATTCATCCGTCTGGTGCGCCATGGCCGGCTCGCCGGGGCCGAGAATAACGCAGGGCGGGTGGTTAAGCGCCGGCAACAGCAACGAGGCGTCGGTAAAATAGGGCACGATGCGCGGCGCCAGCGGCGCATCATGGTAGGGCTGGCATAGCCGGTAGAGGGTTTGGATCCAGGGCGTGGCGGCTTCCGTCAGCACGGCCGGCAGATCGACCAGCGGCGACAGGCTAACGCCGCTTCCCAGCAGGCTATGCAGCCGGCCGCAGATTTCCTCATGTTGCAGATTGGGGGCGGTGCGGATGTCGACGTCGAACGCCGCTCTGTCGGGAACTGAATTGATATTCAAGCCGCCCTGGATCCTGCCGACGTTCAGCGTGGGTTGGCGCATCAGCGGATGGGGCGGCCCGGGGGAAAAATGGCGGATTTTCACCAGCGCATCTGCCGCCAGATAAATGGCATTGATGCCCAACTCCGGCATGGCGCCGTGCGCCGTTTTGCCCTGGGTTTCACAGCGCAGCCAAAGCGCGCCCTTGTGGCCGATCACCGGGTAGTTGGCGGTCGGCTCGCCGACGATCAACGCGCCGATTTCGGGGAGTGGGCCGCGTTGCATCAGCGCCTTGGCGCCGTCGCAGCCGGTTTCTTCCCCGCCCGTTAGCAACAACACCACGCCGCAGCCCGCCTGGATCTGCTGGCGGTGGCGCACGCAGGCGCAGGCAAACGCGGCAATCGCCGCTTTCATATCGCTCGCGCCGCGGCCATACAGTTTGCCGTCTTCCACATCATGGCCGAAAGGATCGTAGCGCCACGGCTGGTTGCCTAACGGCACCGTGTCCAGGTGCCCGGTAAAGCCGAGCGGCGCCCCGGCCTGTTGGCCGGGGAGGACGGCAACCAGATTGGCGCGTTTATCGCCGAATTCATGCAGCGCCACCTCAAAGCCGCGGGCCTGTAGCCAGCCGGCCAGGAACGCCATACAGGCCTGTTCGTCACCCGGCGGATTGATGGTATTAAAGCCCAATAGCTGCCTGGCCAGCGCAAGGGCGGCATCGTTCATCAGCATACGCGGGTTAACCAATTCAGGCAGTTTATCCACAGGCGGCGGTAGCCTTCCCAGGCGCTGAACTCTTCCGGCAGCCAGTGGGCCGACATATCGCTGGTCCAGACCAGCGAACGCCCGTGCTGATACTCGCGCACTGCGATCAGCGGGTGGCCGCTGCCGGCTATCGTAGCGAGCAGTTGCCCCTTGGGGTGCATTTCCACTTCGTTATAGCCCAGCAACCACGGCCATTCGCCTTGCAGCCCTTCCAACACCGGGTGCTGCGCCACCAGCTCGGGGTAGCAGCCTTCCGGCACTTCCACCCGGTCATCCCAGGGCAGGCAACGCACCGGCAATACCTTTTCAACGGCCGTATTGCGAAAACGCGCCGCACCATTAATGCCCTGGAAGCTGAAGTAGCCGCCAACCATCATCAGGTTGCCGCCTGCGGCGACATAGTCGTGCAACAGCGCCAGCCGGTTCGGCGTGCGGCGGCTTTTCAGCCAGGTATCCGGATGAAGCAGCAGGGTGTTGGCGCCGATATCCGAAAGGATAATCACGTCCCACTGCTGCAACGCCGCCAGCGTGGTTGGAAAATGGCTCTGCGCTTCGTGGGCCGGCATATGGGTGATCTGATAGTCACTGTCTGCCAGCGCCTCGAGAAAGGCATCCGCGCCGCTGTGCCAGGTGGAGGTGAAAAACTGATCGAAGCCCTTTACGTGGGTGGCGCTGCTGTTCCAGGACTCACCGACCAGTAATACTGTCTTTTGCATTATTTTCTCCTTGTTACCCGCCAAAAACACGCTGCGGGTTGGTGATCATCAGCGTTTCCAACTGTTCGCCGCTGACGCCATGGCGGCGCAAACGCGGCACAAAGTGCTTAAGGATGTAGCCATAACCGTGGCCGCCGTAGCGGGTGAGCATGGTTTTCAAAAAGACATCCTGCGACAGCAACAGCTGATGGATAAAACCGTCATCGATAAGTTCGCGGATGGCGCGGGCGTTTTCTTCATCGGAAGGGGACTGGGCGGCCTCGTCGGCATAGTAATAGCTCATGCCGATCATGTCGTACTCAAGGAACGCCCCGCGAGCGGCCAGGCTGCGCTGGTAGGCTTTATCGGCGAAGCTGGGGTTCATATGGCAAAGCACGGTGTGGCGTAGATCGGCGCCTTCTTCCGCCAAAATATCCAGCACCTTATGCCCCAGGCGCTCCCAGCCCGGCAGGTGCACTTCGATGGGCACGCCGGTTGCGGCATTGGCGCGCCCGGCGGCACGTAGCGATTTTTCTTCATCCAGGGTGAAGCGGCTGGAAATACCGATCTCGCCAATCAGCCCGGCGATCACCTCGGGTTTTTCTTCCCGCCCGCCCAGATCATAAATCAGCTTTTCGGCAAGGGCGTCGACGCTGATCTCCTTGACCCACTGCGGGTGCGAAGGCTCCAGGTATAGCCCGGTTCCCATGATGATATTCAGCCCGCTGAGCCTTGAAATGCGCTGCAGCGCCTTCGGATCGCGGCCGATGCCGATGTTGGTCGGATCCACCACCGTTTCCCCGCCCAGTGCCCGATACTTCATCAGCTCTTCAATGGCCAAATCGACGTCGAACAGCTGGCAGTTGTCTCTGCTCATCAATGGATTGAGGGACAGTTCGCCCAGGTTTTCCATCCGCACCGGCATTTCCGCGATGTGCCGTTCGCTGCAGCAGCAGGGCGGCACCCATTTGCCGGCGGCATCCAGTAAAATATGCTCATGCATCAGCGTTACGCCCATCTGCGCCACCGGCAGCGGGCCGAGCACCGTCATCACATAACCGCTGCCAACGCCGACCGGCAGCGGTTCCGGGTGGCGAAAAATCGATCCTTTCATGGCCTACCCCTTTGCCGGCGAACGCGTTGGGTTCAGGATGCGGGTGTTCAGCCAGATGGCCAGCAGAATAATGGTGCCGGTGGCGATCTGGGTATAGAACGGTGAGATGTGCGACAGGATCAACCCGTTTTGAATCACGGCGATGGACAGGGCGCCCAACAGGGTGCCGATAATGGTGCCAAAGCCGCCGAACAGGCTGGTGCTGCCCAGCACCACAGCCGCGATCACTTGCAATTCAAAGCCCTCACCCTGGTTGGAGGAGCCGCTGCCCAGGCGGGCGGTGATGATCATCCCGGCCAGCGCGGCGGCCATGCCGCTGAGCATATAGACCCGCAGGGTGACGATTTTGGTGTTGATGCCGCTGCGGCGCGCCCCTTCGGCGTTGGCGCCGATCGCGGTGACGTAACGGCCAAAGCGCATATGGTTCAGTGCGATATGAGCGACGATCAGCACCACAATGCCAATCAGCGCTGGCATCGGAATACCCAACACCCAGGCCCGCCCCATAAAGGTAAAGGCGCTGTCCGCCGGGATCGGGATGGAATAACCCTGGGTGATCAGCAATGCGATCCCGCGCACCACCGCCAGCGTCGCCAGGGTGACGATAAACGCCGGTATGCCTTCCCAGGCGATAAAAAAGCCGTTGATCAGCCCCACCAGCGCGCCGACCAACAGCCCGCCGATCAGCACCACCGGCCAGGGCAGCCCCCACTGATTCAGGGCGATGGCCGACAGGGCGCCCACCAGCGCCAGTGTGGAGCCGACGGAAAGATCGATCCCGCCGGTGGTGATGACGAAGGTCATGGCGCTGGCGACAATCAGCAGCGGCGCGGTTTGCCGAATGATATTCAGCCAGTTGTTCCCGGTTGGGAAATTACTGGTGATCAGTGAAAACACCACGCAGCAGAAGATAAAAAACAGCGCGATGCTGACCACGCCGGAGTGGTTATGCAATATTCGCTTGGGCAATGAATGTTGGCGCATGCGCGGGCTGGTCATATTAATCATACTCATCGTTGATTCCCTTAATGGGCGCGAGCCGAATGGGCAGTGAATTTATCGCCCACGATAAGATTGACGATCTCCCCCAGATCGGTGTCTGCGACATTGCGATCTGCGGTATTGGTGCCTTCGTACATCACCATGATCCGATCGCAGACCAGAAATAGATCCTGCAGGCGGTGGGTGATCAAAATAACGCTGACGCCACGGGCGCTGACGCGTTTGATCAGCGCCAACACCGCTTCGACTTCCGCCACCGCCAGGGCGGCAGTGGGTTCATCCATAATCAGCACCTTGGGGGAAAATGCCGCCGCGCGCGCAATGGCGATCGCCTGCCGCTGACCGCCGGAAAGGTTGCGCACCATCAGGCGCGTATCGGGAATCGAGATCCCCAGCCCTTTAAGCATTTCCCGCGCGTCGGCATGCATTTTTTCCTGATCGAGAAAGGGCACGCCCCAGATCTTCCGGGTGGGTTCGCGCCCCATGAACAGGTTGCCGGCCACGTCTACGGTGTCGCACAGCGAAAGATCCTGATACACCATTTCGATATGGCAGCGGCGGGCGTCCGCCGGTGAGAGAAACTGCTGCTCGGCGCCGTCGATGCGGATGCTGCCGCTGGTCGGCACCACTGCGCCGGACAGTATTTTGGTTAACGTTGATTTACCGGCGCCGTTGTCACCCACCAGCCCCAGCACTTCACCGGGGGCCAGACGCAGGTTAACGCCGCGTAAGGAGCGTATCGAGCCGTACGTCTTGGTGATGTTCACCATTTCGACGCGGGCGGGGATTGCCTGTTGTTGCATGCCAGTACTCCCAAGGTCTGTTGACGGTGGATGCTGCTGTGCCGGTGCCGCCGGGTGCCTCGTGACCGATCCACATCATGTAAACCGGTTTACTAAAAAGTGACACGTAAAAGGCGGTTACTGCTTTTCCCGCGATGTTCGCTATTTGTTCGCCAACCGGGCTAAAGCAGCAAGCATGCCAAATCGGCCAAAGAGGTGTGCAGAAACCGCTAATGGCATGATAATCATTCAATAAAATCGGGTAGGTGAGTAAACCGGTTTACTAAATGCAGGGAAGGCCAGGCAACGGGGCGATGCCGTTGCGCTAAAAGCGTGCAATATTTGCGCTATTTTAGCGCGCGGCGGGCAGGGGAAGAATGGAATCCCGGGCGATCCATTCCACCGGCAGGCGCGTCAGTTCGGGCACCGTTTCGCCATGCAGCAAACGCAGCATCAGCGTGACGGCGGTGTGGCCCATCTGGTGGGCCGGCTGGCGGATGGTCGAAATTCGCGGTTGGGTAAAGTCTGCGTAGCTGGCGTCATCAAAGCCGACCACGGAGAGCGATTCCGGCGCCCGCAGGTTGCGCGCGCGCAGCCCGTCCAGGATACCGAGCACCAGATAATCGCTGGCGGCGAAGATGGCGGTGGGTTTTTCCCGCGTGCTGAACAGGATATTCAGGGCATCGGTGCCATAGGTGCGCTGGTATTCGCCATGCATCACCCACTCCGGCGGGCACTGCAGGCCAGCCTGTTCTAGCGCCTCGCAAAACCCCTGATAGCGTTCACGCACGCTCATCAGCGCGTCCGGCCCGCCGACGAAGGCGATGCGCCGGTGGCCGGCGGCAATCAACTGCTCGGTGGCGATCCGCCCGCCCTGTTGGTTATCGGCAAACACTTTCGGGGCGTGGCTGCCGGGGATGTCTTCGTCCAGCAGAACAATGCGTGAGTGGCGTTGGATCTCGCGGCGCAGCAGCCCGTCGTCTGGGCGGTTGGTAGTGAACAGCAGGCCGTCCACCTGGCAGGTATCCAGCCAGCGGATAAACTGGCGCTCTTTTTCCGGATCGTTACGCGTGACGCACAGCACCAGGCTGTAACCCTGCGCCGATGCGGCTTCTTCCGCGGCGTCCGCCAGTTCGGCGAAAAACGGGTTGGTGATGTCCGGCAGCACCAGCCCCAGGGTTTCGCTGCCCCCTTTGCTTAGGCGCCGCGCCAGGCTGTTGCCGCGATAATCTAGCTGATGGATAGCCGCCTCTATCCGCGCTGCAGTTTGCTGCGGCAGGACAAGGCTGTTGTTGAGATAGCGCGATACGGTGGCCTTGGAAAGCCCGGCCAGGTTCGCGACGTCGGCAAGTAAAACCCGTTTTTTAATCATATACCCAAAATAATTCGAGTTGCACGAGGGCGGCAACGCATCTGCAACGTGAAGTATGAAAGGACCAGACTGCGTCATCGGTGGCTACCGGATATTACCAGTAACATAAAAAACCCGCTGGCATACAGCTTTTTGTCGCCCCGCGGGCAGAGGCGGGCGGTAAGGAAATTATTACTTGACAATAGGCGTTAAACAGAGAATTTTATTAACCTGTTCCCGAAGCCGTGCCGGCTTTCGCTTTCCCTCACTGCCAACGGAGTGCCAGAGGAAAAGCCGCTTTGTTTTGTTGCCTCCGCGCCTTTTTTGGCGCTGGTGCTCCGCTATTTGCCCGCTAAAAAACATCCCACTGCTGCCGTGCGGCCGGGGGAATCAACTTTTATCGAGGGCATTTATCATGTTATTCAACACCGGAAATAAACGGCTTATTACCAGCGCACTGGTTATCTCTGCTTTATTTATCGGCAAAGCGATTGCCGCCGCTCCCACCTACGCACTGGTGCAAATTAACCAGCAGGCATTATTTTTTAATCTGATGAATAAAGGTGCCCAGGAAGAGGCCAAAGCCACGGGCAAAAACCTGGTTATTTTTAATGCCAACGATAACCCCGTAGCGCAAAACGATGCGATCGAAAATTATATTCAGCAGGGGGTGAAGGGGATCCTGGTTGATGCGATTGATGTTAATGGCATTATGCCTGCGGTAAAAGAAGCCGCCGCGAAAAATATCCCGGTCATTGCGATTGATGCCGTTCTGCCTGCCGGGCCGCAGGCTTCCCAGGTGGGCGTGGATAACATCGAAGGCGGGAAAATTATCGGCAACTACTTCCTCGATTATGTAAATAAAAACAGCGCCGGCAAAGCGCGCATCGGCATTGTCGGCGCGCTCAATTCCGCGATCCAAAATGCCCGCCAAAAAGGCTTTGAAGACACCCTGAAAGGCCATAGCGGTATTTCCGTCGCCAATGTGGTGGATGGGCGCAATATTCAGGACGACGCCATGACGGCGGCAGAAAATCTGATTACCGGCAACCCGGATCTCACCGCTATCTATGCCACCGGCGAGCCGGCGCTGCTCGGCGCGATTGCGGCGGTGGAAAATCAGGGTAAACAAGGGGATATCAAGGTCTTTGGTTGGGATCTGACCGCCCGCGCCATCAGCGGCATTGATGCCGGCTACGTGGCCGCCGTATTGCAGCAGGATCCTGAAACCATGGGCCGTGAAGCGGTGAAAGCGCTGAATGCGCTAACCAGCGGCCAAAGCGTGGAAAAAAACATTCTGGTGCCGGCCACGGTGGTGACAAAAGCCAACGTGGATGCTTACCGCTCGCTGTTTAAATAACCCGCCGGCTTATTGCCTGCTTTGCAGCAGCGCCGCCAGCGTGGCGCCGTTGGGGAATGCCCGGTAGGTGCCCCGGCGGCCGATGGTGAGCGCCGCGGCACGGCTGGCGTGCAGCAGCGCCAGCCTGTCGGGCAGGCCGCCGCGCAACAAGGCAGAGGCCAGCATCACCGCCAGGAAGGTATCGCCGGCGCCGGTGGTGTCGACGGCGGCGGCGGGGCAGGCGGGCACGTGCGTGCTGTGCTGCTGGTGATAGAGCACCGCGCCCTGCGGGCCTTGGGTGATCACCACCTGGGTCGTGGCCGGATCGGGCGCCAGCAGGCGGGCTTCGTGCTCGTTGAGCACGGCGATGTCCACCAGCGGCCACAAGGCGGCAAAGCCGGCCTGCACCGGCGAGGGGTTAAATATCGTCAGCATTTTTCGTTGGCGGGCAAAGGTGAACAGCGCACGGGTTTTGGCGACGGAGAAATTGCCCTGTTGCAACAGCACGTCCCCCGGTTGGGCCTGGCCCAACGCCTGGAGGATAATCTCCGTCGTCAGCCGTTCGGCGGCTTCACTGCCGGTCATGATCGCATTATCGCCATCGGCGGTAGTCAATATAATAGAGGTATCGGTATGTGTGGCTAATGGGGTGGGCGGGTAAAATACCAGCGTTTCATTACGGAGGTTCTCTTTTATCCACTGCCCGTAATGATCGTCGCCGCGTCCGGCAATTAAAGTGACCGGTAGCCCGCAGCGGGATAAAATAATGGCCTGGTTTGCTCCTTTGCCGCCGATATCCTGCAAGATCTTTTTACCCAGAAGGGATTCACCTTTGATGGGCAATGTTTCACATTGCCAGGTTTCATCCACGGTAATATTACCGGCAACATAGATATGCATAACCATTTCCTTTTAATAAGAGGTCAATGATGGGTTCTATATCAGCAGAAAAAACCAGCGCTATTCAAGATATTTTTTCACGAAGTAAAGCAGTGATTGGCGTTATTCACTGTGCGCCTTTCCCTGGGGCGCCAAAATACCGTGGTAAAACAGTGAGTGATATTATCGATCGCGCTTTATATGATGCTGAAAATTATCTTTCCGGCGGTGTTCACGGTTTGATTATAGAAAATCATGGCGATATTCCATTTTCCAAACCCGAAGATATCGGCCCGGAAACCGCGGCGTTGATGGCGGTGATTACCGATAATATCCGCCGCCGGTTTCAGGTGCCGCTGGGGATTAATGTCTTGGCCAACGCCGCTGTTCCCGCGCTGGCGACAGCGCTGGCCGGCGGCGCGGATTTTATTCGCGTTAATCAATGGGCCAATGCCTACATCGCCAACGAAGGGTTTATTGAAGGCGCGGCGGCCAAAGCCCTGCGCTACCGCAGCCAACTGCGGGCCGAGCACATCCGGGTTTTTGCCGACAGCCATGTTAAACACGGCAGCCATGCGATCGTCGCCGATCGCGCCATTGCGGAATTAACCCGTGACGTTGAGTTCTTTGAGGCGGACGCGGTGATCGCCACCGGGCAGCGCACCGGCGACAGCGCCACGCTAAGTGAAATAGACGACATACGCAGCGCGACGTCCTTGCCTTTGCTGGTGGGCTCGGGCGTGACCCCTGGCAACGTGGTTGAGATCTTGGGCCGTACCCAGGGGGTGATCGTCGCCAGCGCGCTGAAACAGGGCGGGGTGTGGTGGAACCCGGTGGAGCCGGCGCGGGTTAAACACTTTATGTCCGTGGCGAAAACAGCGTTGGAGGCATGATGGAATCGTTCAGCGAACGCCTGTTGCGCGAATACCAAACGGGGTGGCAAGCCATGCAGCAGCACCGTTTTGTGCGCGCGATTGAAAACGATGTTCTACCGGCGGCAGTGTTTGACCGTTACCTGGTTTATGAAGGCGATTTTGTCGCCACTGCCGTGGCGATTTTGGCTTTGGGGATAAGCCATGCGCCGGATACGGAACGCCAACGCTGGCTTATCGGCGGGCTCAACGAGCTGGTGGATACGCAAATCAGCTGGTTTGAAACGGTACTGGCGAAGCGGTGCATCAACCGGGCGAGCTATCTGCCGGCCCCAGTTGGCGTACAGCATTTCCAGCAGGGGATGCTGCACGCCGCGCGGCAAGGGGGGTATCCGGAAATCATCACCCTGATGTTTGGCGCGGAATGGATGTATTACCACTGGTGCGCGCGCGCGGCGCAGCGCACTCAGCAGGATAATGATCTGCGCCAGTGGGTGGAAATGCACGCAGCGGCCACATTTTTCCAGCAGGCCAACAGGTTGAAAACCGAACTGGATGCCTGTGCGCTGGCGCTGGATGAAGATGAAAAGCAGCGGCTTTCAAGCTTGTACGGCGATGTGCTGCGCTGGGAAATCGACTTTCACAGCGCCGCCTGGGAATAAAGCACATCTTACGCGCCGGGCTGATGGTGGGAAGCCGTTAGCCGTTGCCCGGTTGTTTTCCGGTTCTGGTATTTTGGTTTTGTTATGTTATAACATAATTAATTGAGGCCAAGCCAACCAGGAGCCTGGTATGCCAAAAACCGCAACACAAGAAGAAGATCTCATCTTGGCCATGCCCGCGGAGGAGTATATGAACGCTCGGCAACGGGCGTTTTTCCACCAGCGATTACTGGCTGAACGCGCTGCATTATTACAGCACATTGATGAATTGAAGGCCGGGCTTCAGCCAGGCGAACCAAAGGGCGATGAAGGCGATCAGGCCGCCCGGGAAGAGGAACTGCGTTTTCTGTTCCGGCAAATCGACCGTGAAAGCCGGTTGCTGCCCAAACTGGATGCAGCTCTGCAGCGCATCAGGGCCGGCGAGTACGGCTACTGCCGGGAAACCGGCGAACCCATCGGCCTGCGCCGCCTGCTGCTGCGGCCCACCGCCGAACTGAGTATCGATGCGAAAACCCGGCAGGAAAACAAAGAGGCACATTACCGCAAATAGCCACTGCGGGCGGAGGAGGCATGGCGCGAACCGCGTTAACCATACTGAACGGCTTTCTCGGGGCGGGGAAAACCACGCTGCTGAAAAGCCTGCTGGCCCAGGCCAACCAACAAAAGTTGGCGATCGGTGTGATTGTCAATGATATGAGTACCCTGGACGTGGACGGCGTGCTGGTTGCCAACAGCGAGATCGTCTCGGCCAAAAAGCAGAACTTTGTGACGATTTCTGCCGACAGCATCAGCAGCCGCAGAGGCATCCAAAAGCTGGATGCTGCGCTGGAGACTTTGCTGGCAAGCCAACGTTTTGACCATATTTTTCTCGAAACTTCCGGCAGCAGCCACCCATTGCCGCTGATTAAGCGGCTGCGCGATCATCCGCGGGTGGCGCTGAAAGGGGTTCTCTCGTTAGTGGATGCCGCCATGCTGGATAACGACTACGCCGCGGGCGCCGCCCTGTTGCCGCGTTGGCAGGCCCGTCTGGCGCAGGGGCGGCGCGGTATGGAAAACCTGCTGGCGGAGCAAATCCTGTTTTGCAGCCATCTGCTACTGACTAAAGTCGATCATTTACCGGCAGCGCGCGTGTTGGCGGTCGCCCATGCTATTCACCCGATAAACCCCGGCGTGGCGGTTGTCGCTACCCGCTGGGGTAACCTGAAGCTGGACGATGTGCTGGCCATGCCGGATTACGATTTTTATCGTGTGGCCAGGCTGGTGGATGAGTTGGAACAGCAGGTTGAGAACGAAACCTTTACTCTCGCATCACGGGTGATTGAAGACGATCGCCCGTTTCATCCCCAGCGCCTGTGGGATACCTATCATCAATACCTCGGGGCCGGTATTCACCGCAGCAAAGGGTTTTTCTGGTTGCCGAGCCGGGACGATCTAGCGCTGCTGTGGAATCAGGCCGCCGGGCGCATCAGCCTAGAGTTCATCAGCTATTGGAAGGCGGGCGTGCTGGCCCATCAGGATGGCCGGTTAAACGCCGACGAACGGCGGATCTTGCAGCAACAGTTGGCGAACATGCCGGGGCGCTTTGGCGACCGTCGTTGTAGCCTGACGGTCATCGGCCGGCGCGATCAGGTTGAGCCGTTCGCCGCCGCGCTGCGGCAATGCTTTCTCACGCCGGAAGAAATTGACTGGTGGGCGGCGGGCGGCCAGTTTGCCGATCCCTGGCCTAGCAAGGTGGCCAGGCTCAAGGCCTAGCGGCCGATGTCGCGCAATTGGGTACAGAAGGGGCAGCCGCAGCCATTGA
Source organism: Gibbsiella greigii (assembly GCF_039540155.1). NCBI lineage: Bacteria > Pseudomonadati > Pseudomonadota > Gammaproteobacteria > Enterobacterales > Yersiniaceae > Gibbsiella > Gibbsiella greigii. Next base: position 100,756 of record NZ_BAABEM010000021.1, on the reverse strand, counting down.
TTGATACGGCGCTGCACTGGCCACCAGGGCGCTGCGCTTGCAACGCCATAAGGTGGAAGCCGTTAAAAGGCTGTTCCGCCGCGCCGGCGCCATTCGCTGCCGGTTGGCTTTCGGGGGCGATTTTCGCCTGAAAAGCCGCAGCGTGGGTTGCGATAAACGCCAGCAGGGCCAGCGACAGTTTGAGTTTCATGGCAACGCCTCCGTGTCATTTTGGTGGTAATCATAGCACCGCCCGGCCAGAACGCCCATCAATCAAACGAGCCAGGCGATTTGGGCGCCAATCAGGGGGATACACCATGCGCACTGTAATCCAGTAATGCTTTTGATAAGCATTACTACATCCATTACCATTATAATCAACGGAATTCATCCCGAGTTTTGAGATAACATGATGATTAACCGTTGTTTTTTGTCTTCTGCTTTTCCCGTTCCCCCAGTATTACGTAAGAAACTGCTCGCATTAAGCGTGATGGCGCTCTGTAGCGGCGCCCATGCCGCGGATGAAACGCTCACCGTGACCGCCGCCGCCGGCTCAGCGGATACGAACCGTAGCTACAGCAGCGACAGCTCCACGACGGCCAGCCGCACGGCGGCGCCGCGCAGTGAAACGCCGCAGTCGATCAGCGTGGTCACACCGCAGGTGATCAAGGATTACCAGGTTAAAAAAGTTAATGATGCCATCAAGTTTGTCAGCGGCATTGCGCAGGGCAATACTCTGGGCGGTATAGAAGACGGTTTTGTCAAACGCGGTTTTGGCGCCAACTCCGACGGTTCCGTTTTTATCGATGGCGTTCGCAGTAACCAAGGGTTGGCGATGGATGCTTCGATTGACCGCATCGAAGTGCTGAAAGGCTCAGCCTCATTGATGTATGGCATCCTCAACCCCGGCGGCGTGATCAACCTGATCAGCAAAAAGCCCCAGTACAGTTGGAATACCCATATCAGCGGGCAAACCAGCAGCTTTGGAGGGGGCTCGGGCATGGTTGACGTCACCGGCCCGCTGGGCAACGGTTTCGCATTCCGGATGATTGCTGAACGCCAACGTGAAGACTATTGGCGCAATTTCGGCGTGAGCGAACACACCCTGATCGCGCCGTCACTGAGTTGGTATGGCGATCGCGCCTCTTTCAATATTGGCTATGTGGAATATAAATACGATATTCCGTATGACCGCGGCACCGCGTTTATCGACGGCAAGCCTGTCAATGTGCCGTACAACCAGCGGCTGGACGACAGCGCAAACCACGCCTGGGGGAAAAACAAGCGGCTGAATATCAACGGCAGTTGGGCGCTGAATGATACCTGGGAAACCCACCTGAACTACGCGTGGATGCAACGGCGTTACGACAGCAATGAAGTGCGGGCGACGGCCATTGATACCACCACCGGCATCGTCTCGCGCCGGGCAGACGCCAACCGCGGCTTTAATCACCAGACGCAGTATGTCTCCTGGGATGTCAGCGGCAGCCCGCAACTGTGGGGAATGCAGCACGATCTGATGCTGGGCGTGGATTATGAACAAAATGAAACCTACAAAGCCTATTCCTGGCGCGGTACGGTATCGAAGACGTTCAATATGTACGATCCGGTCTATGGCGAGGAACCCGTGCTCAATGCGAGCACTTACAGCGACAGCAACAGCAATCTGCGCACTAACCTGTACAGCCGTTCACTGTTCGCCAAAGATAGCATTCATCTGAACGATAAGTGGATCGCCGTGCTGGGGGGGCGTTTCCAGCGTTATACCCAAACGTCCAGCAGCGGCTTTGTCACGCCGGAATCAACCCTTAACGATCGCGGTAATACTTTCTTACCGCAGTTGGGCCTGGTGTATAAACTGACGCCGGACGTATCGCTTTACGGCAGCTATAGCCGCTCTTTCACCCCGTCGACGCAGACCGACGACGACGGCAACGTCGCCGCGACCGAGAAAGGCTCGACTTATGAAGTCGGCGGCAAATGGCAAGTGACGCCGGCCCTTTCGGCAACAATGGCGCTGTATCGTATTGATGAAAAGGATATGTCGGTCTATATCAACGGCGTAACGCGCAATATTCCCAAAGCGCGCTCCAGCGGTGTTGAGTTTGAGCTGAACGGCGAACCGGTGCCGGACTGGAACATTATCGCCAACTACAGCTACGACAAAACCGAGATCGTCGAAGACGATGTCAACCCGGATAACGTTGGCAACCGCCTGGTGAACGCGCCACGCAATATGGGCAGCCTGTACCTTACCCATACGCTGCGCTTTAACTTGCTGCCGGGCGAACTGCGCGTTGGCGGCGGCGGCCGCTATGTCGGCACCCGGGCGGGCGATCCGGAAAACAGCTTCACCATGCCGGATTACACCGTGGCTGATGCGTTTGTCGCCTGGGACAATAATCTGATCGGCAAACACACCCAGCTGAAGCTGAATGTGAACAACCTGTTTAACAAGGAATACTACGAATCCAGCGCCGGCAACCTGCGCGTCATCGAGGGCGAGCCGCGGGTCGTCTATGTGCAGGCTTCCGTAGATTTTTGATGCCTTGCCGCATGATAACGCCTGCCGATCGGCAGGCGTTATCGCACCGGTTTTTTGGGTTTTGTGATGGAGTTATTCAGCTCATAAAGCCGGTTCATGGTTTGCAGCGGCACCTGCGGGGAAGCGGCAGCAAGCGCCAAAACCAAAATTTCCAGGCCGATCAGCGGGGTGCCATGGACCGGCATTTTGCCCGGCTGTGCGCTGCGGGGGATAAAAATCACCGTATCGGCTTCCTTGCTGAACGCCGAATCGTGGGTGCCGGTGAGCAAAATCACCGGTATGCCCAGGCGGCGGGCTTCATTTAGCGTGGTGACGCCTTCGCGGTGAGCGCTGCGCTGAGCCATCATGATCAGCACATCCCCCGGCGCCATGACGATGAGCTGTTCGTTCAAGGATACCCCGGTGCGGTTGAGCACATAGGCCGGCGTGCCATTGCGATTGAACAGCCGGGCGGTGTATTCCGCCAGGATGGCGGAAGCCCCCAACCCAAATACCGCCACGCGCGCCGCGGCCTGCAACAACGCCGTAGCCTGAGCCAACGCCCGGCGGTTTTTTTCATCGGCCAGCATTTCACAGGTTACCCGGTAACCCTCCAGCACAAAGTCGATGCTGGCGTTAACGTCGGGTTTTAACGCATTGATCGTCGTGGCCATTTTGGCGGCGGGGGAGAGCGCCTGCCCCAGATAGCTGGTCAGCACGTTTTTCAGATCGCGCAGGCCGGAAAAGCCCAACGCCTGGATGGCCCGCACCACCGTCGCGTCCGAGGTGCGGGTTTCCGCCGCTATCTCAATGGCGGTGTGATCCAGAACGGCGCTGCGGTGCTGATCGATATACATGGCAACCGCATACAAACGCGGGGACAACAGGTGTTTACGGTTACGCAAACGTTCGCCGTACAGATCTTGCGGCGCATGTTTTCTTTTAGCGTTTAGCGTTTTCACGGTATGACCAGTCAGGTTGTATCACGATGTACTCTTCATTGGCCGGGGATGGGCGCTTTGATAAGCGTTAATACCCGCCGGTATGCCGCATGATGGATAATGTTGTGGGGGGAGTCAATGCTTGCGCCGCATTGCCTCATAATGGGGCTGACGGCCCCCGCCCTACGGGGCCAGCACTGGCGCTTATGACATTGTTTGCCCTGCAACTCGCATTATTTTGGGAATATAGCGGGTTACGTCCGCAGTCCCTGCATAAAAATTTGTTTTCCAGTATTAAAACTCTTTATTTTTCATCTGCGGCAAAATACCTATGCTGGAGTTATCCCCTTTAACAACCAGTAGTAAGGAGAACGATAATGGCTGCTCTTCTGAATACCGTTTTCTACCGTCGTCTTGTTGCGTTAACTGTGTTCGGGGTGAGCATCGGCCTCCATACGGTTAGCTCACCGGCGGCCGAAACGCTGCGTTTAGCCCATGCTTCCAGTAGCGATAGCCTGATTAATCAGGCTGTGGTGCGTTTTGCTGCCGAAGTGAAGCAAAAATCCAATGGCGCGCTTGTTATCCAGATATTCCCTGATGGTCAGTTGGGCGATGAAGGCGCTATTGCTGAGTCTACTGGTTCTGGGGCCATTACAATAGGGCTAGGGGGGGTTGTAGATGCGATTGATCCTCGCCTGAACGCAGTGTCATTGCCTTTTCTATTTAAAGATGCCGATACGGTTCACCGTTTTCTGGATAGTGCTGCGGGGAAGAAATTCCTTTCACTGGGAGAAGCCCGGGGTTATGTGATGCTTTCTGCGTTGGATTCGGGGTTCCGGCAGTTTGCAAATAATCAACGTGCGATTGTAGAACCTACGGATCTCAGCGGCCTTAAAATTCGCACGCCGCCAAACCCGGTGATCCTGGCCACCATTAAGCAAATGGGTGGTTTACCGCAATCTATCCCTTTTGGCGAGGTATATACCTCTTTACAGTCCGGCGTGGTTGATGGCGTTGAGCCTGAGTTACGGGATTTCAGCGATCAGCGCTGGTACGAAGTGATTAAGCATGTGTCGGTTGCCAATTACATTTGGTCAGCCAATTACTGGTATATGAATAAAGCGGCTTACGATGCGCTAAGCCCGGCAAACCAGCAGGTATTGCAAACCGCCGTGATGGATACCACTATCTGGTACCGTAGCCAACTCGAACAGGTGTATAGCCAACTGACTAAGCAGCTCAAAGCTAAAAATGTCGTATTCAATGATGTTGATCGGGCTGCTTTTTTGGCCAAAGTCGGGCCGGTGTATGAACAGTTCAGCAAAGCCTGGGGAACGGGGTTCATTAAACAGTTGCGCAGTGACGTCGATGCAGAGTCAAGCCGATGAAACCTCTCAATGATGTTACCAATAGCGGGCCTGTTTGGTTGACTCGCTTACTGATGTGGGTTGGTGGCGGGCTGTTTATGATCACGTTGCTGTCTACTCTTTTGGGCATCGTCGCCCGTTATTTCAGTTGGGCAGATTTGGAATGGACATTTGAAACCGCTGCAATTTCTTTCATTTGGGTCACTTTTATCGGCGCGATATTGGCGGAAGTTCGCGGGGAAAACGTTCGCTTTACCAGCCTGGTGGCACTTTGTCCCCCAGCCATGCAACGGGGATTGCAGCTGTTTTCTTCACTGGTGTTATTGGTGCTTGGCATTTGGTTATTGACCAGTGGCCTGCGCATTTTGCAAACGTCAGCCTGGGTACCAACACCGGTGTTGCGGCTGCCAAACAGTGTGATCACCTGCTCATTAGTAAGCTTTGCCATTATGTTGATTATATTGTCACTGTGGAGAGTCTGGCACTTTTTCCTTTCGAAAAGGGATGCATCCCTATGACGGTTCTCATTTTAATCTTCGCATTTTTGATCCTGCTTTGCGCTGGCGTACCGATTGCCTGGGCGATCGCGGGTGGCAGCATGGCGGCGTTGGCATTTGGTGATTTTCCAATGCCGGTGGCTTGGCTGGCGCAGCAGACGATTCGAGGAGCTGATACCTATTCATTGATCGCTATTCCACTGTTCCTTTTCGCTGGCGAGTTAATGAATCGCGGTGGCCTGACAACTCGGATTATGCAGGTGGCTGAGCATCTATTTGGCCGCTTTCGTGGTGGTTTGGGGCTGGTGAATGTCGCCACGGCGTTTGTTTACGGGGGCTTGACTGGTTCGGCAACGGCGGATACCAGCACTGTTGCTAAGGTCATGATTCCGATAATGGAGAAAAAGGGCTATCCGCGCGATTTTTCAGCGGCGGTCACTGCTGCGTCCGGAACGCTGGGAATTATTGTGCCGCCAAGTGTCATTTTGTTGCTTTATGGTGTGTTGACCAACACGTCGATTGGTGGGTTATTCGTCGCTGGGGTGATCCCCGGTTGCTTGTTGGCAGTGGTTTTTATGGCGACGGCGTGGTTTGTCGGCGTCAGGGAAAATTATCCGCGTGTAGAAAGCAAATTCGATTTTGCAATATTTTGGCGCGATCTGTGGCGCGCGTTACCCGCAATGTTTATGCCGGTATTTGTCTTGGGCGCCATTATTACTGGGTTTGTTACCGCAACAGAAGCAGCAGGGCTTTCGGTAGTTTATGCGTTGTTAATTGGCGGGCTATTTTATCGGGAATTGGGGTGGCGCGATCTGATCCCGGCAATCATCGAGTCTGTAGCGTTGACGGGTTCGGTCATGATCATTATGGCGGTAGCTTTACCGTTTGGCTGGTTATTAACCGTCACTCAGGTTCCCCATATGGCGGCGGAATGGATTGGTGCCCTGCATACCGGGCCGATTGCCACCATGCTGTTGGTGATCCTCGTGCTAAAAGTGGTGGGGTTTTGGATCGATTTGGGGCCAGCCATGATCATCCTGGCGCCGATTCTGGTGCCGATAGCCAAAACTGCGGGCTTTGAACCTTATCAGATCGGCCTGATTTTCACGCTGACGCTGGGATGGGGGCTGTTTACTCCCCCCATTGGCACCAATATTTTCGTGGTATGCAACGTTGCAAAAATTGATATTGGCTCGGTATCGCGCAGGCTTATTCCGTTTTGGTTCGCCACGGCGTTTGCTATTGCGCTATTGATTTTCTTCCCATCATTAACTGTGTGGTTACCCAACATTATGGGTTACTGACGCGCGAGTAGACGAGATTAATCATGAAACATTTGGTTGGTGGAATATCCAGCGCAGGCCGCGCTTTGCCTGAAATCGATGGTCAGACGGTGATAATTGAAAGGGCAGAGGGAGCCTGGCTGTGGGATCAGCATGGGCAACGCTTTCTGGACACGGCGCTGGGATTCGGTGCCACCTTGCTTGGCCACAATCCGCCGCCAGTGGTGGATGCCGTTCAGCAGGCGCAGAAAAAAATGATGATGCCGGCATTCTCACATGCTTTGGAAGAAGAAGCGGCAACACTGTTGAGCGCCTTCACCGGGGAATTAAATAAAGTCATTTTTGTTAACTCTGGTAGTGAGGCGGTACATCTTGCATGTCGTGCCGCCCGTGCTGTTACCGGCCGTCAGAAAATCGTGAAGTTTGCGGCGGGCTACGATGGTTGGTTTGATCGTGTCGCCTTTGGTAATGCCGGTTCGCCAGATGCTGCTATGTCTGCTGTCCGTCGGCCCGAGCGTGAGGGAACCCTACTGCTGCGCTATAACGATTTTCAGGATGTGGATGCGTTGTTTGCCGAGCACCCGGATATTGCAGCAATCATTGTCGAGCCGGTAATGGCAAATGCGGGTTGCATTGAGCCTGCCGAGGGGTATTTGAAATATTTGGCTGAGCGTTCGCATCAGGCCGGCGCATTAGTGATCCTCGACGAAGTGCTGATGGGGTTTCGCCTGCATCCTGGGTTGACCGGGCATCTATACGGTGTGGATGCCGATTTTGCCACCGTTGGTAAAGCCATTGGTAACGGGGCTGTCGTGGCGGCGTTGGTGGGCAAGGAGGCGCATATGCAGGTATTTGAAAATGGGAAAGCGGTAAGGGCGGGAACTTATAGTGGCAACCCTCCGGTTTGTGCTGCGGTTATCGCAACGTTAGCGCAGTTGCGCCAGCAGGACTATCAGCAATTGCTGCTGCGCGGAGAATTATTATACGAAAAGATCATTGAGAATTGCCGTGCTCAAGGCGTAACGTTATCCAGTTCCGGCTACGGTACGGTATTTACACTGTGGCCCCAGGCACTGGCTCCACAGAATTATGCGCAAGCATTGACCGCTGCAAATAAACAATGGAGTCTCGATCTGCATATTGCTCTGCGGCGGCGGCAGATCTTAATGATGCCATTCGCTTTTGGCCGTTTTTACCTGTCATTCAGCCATAGTTCACCAGTGGTGGAACAGCTGGCGGCGGCGTGTAGCGCATCGATTATTGCGCTTTCTGCCTAGGTTCGGTTTCATGCGTATCCGGCCGGTTCACCAGTTCACGCAGGAACTGAGCCAGTCGGCGTGTTCCGACGTGCGCATCTTCCGGTACCAGCAGCGCCAGATCGAGCGGTGGCAGCGCCGGAAGTTGCTCATTTTGCCCAACGATGCGCCAGTTGGCTGGAATAACTGAAGCGGGTAGTACCGCCAGTGCTTGGCTAATAGCCGTAGCGGTTTGAACTCCAGCCAGATGTGATGATGTGCATACGATGCGCCAGCGGAGATTGGCATTCTCCAGCGCGGTAATCACCTGTGGCCGGGCGCGGCACCCTTCGGGAAACAGCACCAGTGGTATAGGTGTTTGCCGTTCCGGAAAGCAGCCAGGCGCCGTGCACCATAATTGTGGCTCCTTGCGTAAAAACTCTCCTTTTGTCTCTTCAGGTTGGCGGGTGAAAATCGTTAATTCAAGTAACCCATCGCTCAGAAGTTTTTCCAACTTATAAGAAAAATCGCTGACAATTTCTACCTGCAACTGCGGGTTACGTTGAGAAAAGCGAGCAATGAGTTCTGCACCAATGGTGCCCAAATAATCATCCGGCATCCCGATACGGATGCGCGACTTGGATTCGAAACAGCCTAAAGTCGTTAAGGCGGCTTCTTCCAGCGCTAACATGTTGCGCGCATAATCCAACAGTTTTTCCCCAGACGTGGAAAGGGTGATGCCTTGACGCGAGCGTTCCAATAAACGTTGCCCCAGCTGTTTTTCCAGCCGGCTCAACATGATACTGACTGCAGCTTGCGTTTTGCCTAATTGTTCTGCTGCGATGGTAAAACTGCCGTAATCGTAGACTGCAATAAACGCAGCCAAGGTAGCGTTATCAAGGTGGCGCATGATTATCTCCAGCCAGAAGGCGATTGCTGCAACTCTGCATGCATTTTTTATTCCATTTTTGGCGTTTCCGGTAATGGCATGGCGGTGATGAGTTTCCCTGGCCGGCACGGCGCTAAAAAGTGCGGATTCTCGGCTTTGGCGCCGTCATCCTGCGCCAGCGGTGCTATGATAATTCTCTTGTTTCAGCTATTGCCTGGACGGGGCTCTCAGGGGATTTTCTTCGGCCGGCTGTCTGGGCAGCATCATGAATGTAAGGTCAGGTAATGAGTAAGGAAACAGCAGACAACGATGCGCCGTTCGGCACGTTGTTGGGGTATGCGCCGGGTGGCGTAGCGATTTATTCATCAAATTACAGCAGTCTTGATCGGCAAAACCTGCCGGATGACGCTTCATTTCGCAGCTATATCGATAATGAATACATGGGGCACAAATGGCAGTGCGTCGAGTTCGCCCGCCGCTTTCTGTTTTTGACCTATGGCTTCGTTTTTACCGATGTCGGCATGGCCTATGAAATATTCTCGCTGCGCTTTTTACGCCAGGTGGTGAATGACGATATCCTGCCTTTACAAGCCTTCGCCAACGGCTCGCGCCGCCCACCGGTAGCCGGTGCGCTGTTGATCTGGCAAAAAGGCGGCGAGTTCAGTAAAACCGGCCACGTGGCGGTGATCACCCAGTTGCTGGGCGATAAAGTGCGCATTGCCGAGCAGAACGTGGTTGACGCACTGTTGCCGCAGGGGCAGCAATGGACGCGCGAGCTGGCGCTGGAGGTGACCGATGGCCATTACACCCTGCACGATACCTTCGATGACACCACTATCCTCGGCTGGATGATCCAGACCGACGACACCACGCACAGCCTGCCGCAGCCGGCGATTCCCGGTGAAGAGTTGGTTATTCATGGTGCCCGGCTGGAAAACCACGGCCAGTTCGACGGTAAATGGCTCAACGAGCAGGATCCTCTACAGATGGCCTATGTGCAGGCCAACGGCGGCCATATTATCAACCAGGATCCCTATCAATATTTCACCATCACCGAAAGCGCCGAGCAGGAGCTGAACAAGGCGACCAATGAACTGCATCTGATGTATCTGCACGCGACGGACAAGGTGCTGAAAGATGATAATCTGCTGGCGCTGTTTGATATCCCGAAAATTCTCTGGCCGCGTTTACGCCTCTCCTGGCAGCGCCGCCGGCACGATATGATCACCGGCCGCATGGATTTCTGCATGGATGAGCGCGGCCTGAAAGTGTACGAATACAATGCCGATTCCGCATCCTGCCATACCGAATGCGGGTTGATCCTCGAACAGTGGCTGCAAAAGGGCTATAGCGGCCAAGGCTATAACCCAGGGGAAGAGCTGCTCGGCGAACTGACTGGCGCGTGGAAACACAGCCTGGCGCGGCCGTTTGTGCACATCATGCAAGATGCGGATCTGGAAGAGAATTACCACGCCCAGTTTATGCAGCGTTCGCTGACGCAGGCCGGCTTCGACAGCAAAATTCTTTACGGGCTTGATGAACTGAGCTGGGATGCCGCCGGGCAGCTGATTGATGGCGACGGCCGGCTGGTGAACTGCGTGTGGAAAACCTGGGCCTGGGAGACGGTGATTGAACAGGTACGCGAGGTCAGCGCCGCCGAATATGCGGCGGTGCCGATCCGCACCGGCCGCCCGGATCACGAAGTGCGCCTGATCGACGTGCTGATGCGCCCCGAAGTGATGGTTTTCGAACCGTTGTGGACGGTGATCCCGGGCAACAAAGCGATCTTGCCGGTGCTGTGGTCACTGTTCCCGAACCACCGCTACCTGCTGGATACCGATTTTGTGGTCAATGACGAGCTGGCGAAAACCGGTTACGCGATCAAACCGATTTCCGGGCGCTGCGGCAGCAACATCGATCTGGTCAGCCACCACGATGAGGTGCTCGATCAGACTTCCGGCCAGTTTGTCGATCGCAAAAATATCTACCAGCAACTGTGGTGCCTGCCAAAGGTTGCCGGTAAGTATATCCAGGTCTGCACCTTCACCGTTGGCGGCAACTATGCCGGCACCTGCCTGCGCGGCGATGATTCGCTGGTGATCAAAAAAGAGAGCGATATTGAGCCGTTGATTGTGCTGAAGGATAACCAGAAGTAGGGCGGCGGGCCGCCTGATGATGCAGCCAGCATGGCTGGCTGCATTATTCCTAGTGTGCCGCTGCCGGGTTCAACGGGATCCGCACTACCTTATCCGGCCCTTTGGATGAGGTGTCTTTGTTCAAATCCTGTTTCACCGTTACGTACAGCGTTTGACCATCCGGCGACACCAGCAGGCTGTTCGGGTGCGGCTCGAACGTCCAGCTTTGCTTTACCGCATAGCTGGCGGCATCCACCTGCAATACCTTGCCGGCCGCACGTTGCGTGATGTAAAGCTCGTTGCGCACCGGGTTGAATTTGATGCCCAGCGCGTCGCCAGTATCCAACCGTTTAATCACCTTGCCGCTGTGCTCATCGAACACCAGCGTGGTTTTCGCTTTGGAATTGTCGGTCACAAACAGCCGGCCGGTGGCGGGATCTTCCGCCAGGTTGAGGAACAGGTATTCCTTGCCGTCGTCCGGCCGCCAGCGCGCTTCGATCTGCTGATTACGCGGGTTGATCACCAGGATTTCACCGCCGCCGTTGGCGGCATAAATACGCTGAGCCGTCGGCGACCACAACAACCCCGTCACCCATTTGCCGGCGTTTTTGATGCGCGATTTCAGCTCCAGGGTTTTCGCGTCCACAACCCAAATGACGCCTGGATCGCGCACGCCGCCGACATACAACGCGCCGTCATGATAGATAATTTCACGTGCGCCGTAAAAGGTGCCCTTTTGGTTTTTATCGCCGATCAACAGGCGATTTTTTACTTTGCCGGTTGCGGTATCCACGGCGGTAACGCCGCCATCGAGGGTGTTGGTGAGATACAGCGTGGTGCCTGCGGGATCGATCGCCATACCAAAGTTTTTCAGATCGGTATGGGTGGTGCCGGTCAGCGCCAGCGTTGCCGGGTTAAGGCGGTAAACGACGCCGCCGTTAACCCCTTTGAACGATTGCGCGCTGGCGACAAAAATAGCCTGCGCGGGCTGGCTGTAGGCCATTTCGTACAGGCCATCGCCCAGCTCATTTTGCTGCACGTTGGCAGAAGTTACGGCGGCGGCGGGCGGTTGCACGGCGGCTTTCGGGGCTAGCGCCTGGCAGGCTGTCAAGGTGAAGGCGGCTACGATGGCCACCGCCAGCAGCGGCATACGGGGAGTAAACGGGTGTTTTATCATCATACTTTCCATAGTAAATGCACGATATCGCTCGGCAGCAATCCATTCTTGATAGCCAACCGGCCGCGGTATCTTGCTGTTTTTCCGGTGGTAATGAGCATTATGCCGGTGCGGCATAATGCCCCCCACCATAGCCTAAAAAATGCATGACATATAAATGATAATCGTGCTCATTATCATTTATGGTGTAAGTAAATGTAAATATCCGCGGTTACCGCCATCGTCGTGGGGGCGTCGGCCCTGCCGCAGGCCAGGGCGACTATATTCATATCAGTTGCCAATGGGTTTGTTCACCACGGGGGTTCGCGATGGATACCACAAACAATCAGTTGAAACGGGCGGCATTGGGCTGCCCGCGTTGCCGCCGGCAGGAGGGCGGCGGGCGATGGCCGCGTTGAACCGGCGTCAACTGTTGCGTCTGGCGGCGTTGTGCGCCACCGGCGGGGTGTTGCGGGTGGCCGCCGGGGCGCCGCCAGGCCCCACGCCGCAGACTCAGCCAATGCCCACCCGGCCGATCCCCAGCAGCAGGGAGGCACTGCCGGTGATCGGGCTTGGCACCTACCGCAGCTTTGACGTCAGCCCCGGCAGCAGCGATTATGCCAAACTGCCCGCCGTGCTGGATGCGCTGTTTGCCGCCGGCGGTAGCGTGATCGACAGTTCCCCGATGTATGGGCGGGCGGAACAGGCGGTGGGGGAACTGCTGAGCGTGCGTCAGCCACGGCCGCGTGCGTTTCTTGCCACCAAGGTATGGACTTCAGGCCGCATGGCCGGCATCCGGCAGATGGAAGAATCTTTCCGCCTGCTGCAAACCGATCGTATCGATCTGATGCAAATTCATAATCTGGTGGACTGGCAGGCGCATTTGCCGGCGCTGCGCGAGATGAAAGCCGCGGGGCGTATCCGCTATATCGGTGTGACGCATTACACCAGCACGGCGTATGACGCGTTGGAAAAGGTGCTGAACAGCACCGAGCTGGATTTTTTGCAGATCAATTATGCGCTGGACGATCGTGACGCCGAAGCACGCCTGCTGCCGTTGGCGCAGGCGCGGGGCGTCGCGGTGATTTGTAATACGCCGTTCGGCGGCGGCGGCCTGCTGCGCCGGTTGGCTTCCCGGCCGTTGCCCACCTGGGCCGCCGAAGTGGGTGCTGCGTCATGGGCGCAGCTGGCGTTGAAGTTTTTGCTCGCCAACCCGGCGGTGACCTGCGCGATACCGGGCACCGGCAACCCGCGTTACATGGCCGAAAATGCGGCGGCGGCCAACGGGCCGGCCCTAAGCCCGCAGCAGGTAAGGGCGCTGGTTGCCCTTGCCTGAGCGCGGCAGCCGGTTGCAAGCGTTAGGGATGGTAATCGGGCGGCACCTCTGGCGCGGCGTCCTGCTCGGTGCGTTCATCCCAGGTGTATGACTGCGGCACCTTGTTGCCCTTGGCATACATACACTGAATGTAAATGACGTCGTACTGATCCTGCAGCGAACCCTGGCTGTAGCCGCCGTTGCCATTGGCCACCGCCGTGCCGGCCAGCAGCCCGCCAGCGGCGCCGATCGCCGCACCGTTGGCGGTGCCGCGTGGGCCGCCGGCTGAACCAAGCAACGCGCCGGCAGCCGTACCGATGGCGGTACCGGCGGCGACGGTGGCCAGGCCTTGGTTGTTGGAAGTTTCGGCTGCGCCGCCAAGGGTATTGTAGGCCGCGTTCCTGCAGGTGGCGTCATCCAGCCTGAACTGTTCGTAGGATTTGCTGCTGCCCGGCATCGCCATCACCGAAGGCGCCGTGGGCGTTGAGACACAGCCGGCCAGCGCAACGCCTGCAAGCAAAAGCGACAACTGCGTGTAAGCCTTTTTCATGTTAATCATCTTCTCTATCAGGGTGGGCATGATCGGCCACGACTTTCATCCATCCTCTCGGGCAGCGCGCGATCTGCGGATAGTAACCGGCCGGATCGGGGCAGTAGTAGCGATAATGCGGCGCTTTTTCCACCCATGCCTGCGGGTGTGGCGGCTCAACGTAGATCACATGCGGCGGCGGGGGCGGGTAGTCGATAATCACCTCGCCCCAGGGCACGAACGGCGGGCCCCAGGGGTAGTCTCTCTCCGGGCCAGGCCCATGCGGCCAGGCAAATAGCGGCGCACTGAAACCAGCCATCACCAGCAGGCCGGCCACTGACAAGGCACTCTTCATCTTTTTCATGATCCTCTCCGCAAATGATAACGGCTTTGGCACTATAGGCCGCCCGTGGCGCGGTGTCCTGCAACGGTGTTTAAAGATACTGATAAGAAGAATCAGCAAGTTTGTGTTTGTTTAATGGGCAGATACACCTGGCGGGTTTGCGCGCATCAAGGTGGCGATCGGCGCTAATGCGGCGGGAAAGGTTGCCGTTTTTATACCTTTTTTACAGCCCGCAGCGCTATTTTTTCATCTTCTTTTTACCCCTCACCCTAGACTCCCTCTATCCAAAATCACACCTGTGGGGGTGTCTTGTGAATATCAGCGTTATTGGCGGTGGGCTATTGGTGCTGCTGCTATTGGGCTACCTGGTCTACGCCCTGTTCAATGCGGAGGATTTCTGATGGCGACACAGGCGTTTTTATTGACCGCCAGCTTCCTGCTGGCGCTATTGGTGCTTGCGCAGCCGTTGGGGCGCTTTTTGGCACGCCTGATCGAAGGCGAACCTTTGCCGGTGGCGCGGCCGCTTGAACGCGTGCTGTGGCGCTGCTGCGGCGCCGGCAACCAGGCGGAGATGAACGGTTGGCAGTATGCGCTGGCCATTTTGCTGTTCAACCTGTTCGGCCTGCTGTTGCTGTTTGCGCTGCTGATCGCGCAGGGCGCGCTGCCGCTCAATCCGCAGGGGATGCCGGGGCTGTCATGGCACCTGGCGTTGAATACCGCCGTCAGCTTTGTCACCAACACCAACTGGCAGGCCTACAGCGGTGAAAATACCCTGAGCTATTTCAGCCAGATGGCTGGGTTGACCGTGCAAAACTTCCTGTCGGCCGCCAGCGGCATCGCCGTGGCCTTTGCGCTGATCCGCGCGCTAACCCGCCAGGGCAGCGCCACCGTCGGCAACGCCTGGCTGGATATCCTGCGCATCACGCTGTATGTGTTGCTGCCGCTTTCCCTGCTGCTGGCGCTGTTTTTTGTCAGCCAGGGCGTGTTGCAGAACCTGCAGCCGTACCTGCATCTGCAAACGCTGGAGGGCGCAGCGCAGGTGTTGCCTATGGGGCCGGTGGCCTCGCAGGAGGCGATTAAAATGCTGGGCACCAACGGCGGCGGCTTCTTTGGCGCCAACTCCGCCCATCCGTTTGAAAACCCAACGGCGCTGACCAACATGGTGCAGATGCTGGCGACGTTCCTGATCCCCTGTGCGCTGTGCCTGGCCTTTGGCCAACTGGCCGGTGAAAACCGCCAGGGCCACGCGCTGCTGTGGGCGATGAGCCTGATCTTCGTGGCGGCGGTCGCGGCGGTGATGGCCGCTGAACTGGCGGGCAACCCGCACCTCTCGGCTCTGGGCGGCGCAAGCAACATCAATATGGAAGGCAAAGAGGCGCGCTTCGGCATTCTCGCCAGCAGCCTGTTTAACGTGGTGACCACCGCCGCCTCCTGCGGCGCGGTGAACGCCATGCTGGATTCATTCACCGCGCTGGGCGGCATGGTGCCGATGTGGCTGATACAGATAGGCGAGGTGGTGTTCGGCGGTGTCGGCTCCGGCCTGTACGGCATGCTGCTGTTCGTGTTGCTGACGGTGTTTATCGCCGGGCTGATGATTGGCCGCACGCCGGAATACCTTGGCAAGAAGATTGACGTGTACGAGATGAAAATGACCGCCTTGGCGATCCTGATCACTCCAACGCTGGTCTTGCTGGGCAGTGCATTGACGATCGCCACCGCCGCCGGGCGTGCCGGGATCCTGAATCCCGGCGCGCATGGGCTGAGCGAGGTGTTGTACGCCGTATCCTCCGCCGCCAACAACAACGGCAGCGCATTCGCCGGGCTGAGCGTCAACACCCCGTTTTATAACCTGCTGCTGGCGTTCGCCATGTTGGTCGGCCGTTTTGGGGTGATCGTCCCGGTATTGATGATTGCCGGTTCACTGAGCGTGAAGCCGCGGCAGCCAGTGGGCAACGGCACTCTGTCAACCTATGGGCCGCTGTTTATTGGCTTGCTGATCGGCACGGTGTTGCTGGTGGGCGCACTGACCTTCATCCCGGCGCTGGCGCTGGGGCCGGTGGCCGAGCATTTACAGCATTGGCTGGCTAACTGATCACCGTTATCAAGAGAGAGAAAATCGATGACACGCACACAACGCGCACTGTTTGAGCCTGCTCTGGTGCGCCGCGCATTATTCGACGCGGTGAAAAAACTCGATCCGCGCGTGCAATGGCGCAACCCGGTGATGTTCGTGGTGTATCTCGGCAGCATTCTGACCAGCGGTATCTGGTTGGCGATGCTGACCGGCAACGCCGAGGGCGATGCCGCCTTCACCGGCAGCATTGCATTATGGCTATGGTTCACCGTGCTGTTCGCCAACATGGCCGAAGCGCTGGCGGAAGGGCGCAGCAAGGCGCAGGCGGAAAGCCTGAAAGGCACGAAAAAAACCCGCTGGGCGAAAAAACTGGCCTCGCCGGACCGTGAAGGCGCTAGCCAAAAGGTACCGGCGGAAAGCCTGCGTAAAGGCGACGTGGTGCTGGTGGAAGCCGGCGATACCATTCCCTGCGACGGCGAAGTGCTGGAAGGGGGCGCGTCGGTGGATGAAAGCGCCATCACCGGTGAATCGGCCCCGGTGATCCGTGAATCCGGCGGCGATTTTTCATCGGTGACCGGCGGGACGCGCGTACTGTCCGATTGGCTGGTGGTGCAGTGCAGCGTCAACCCCGGCGAAACCTTCCTTGACCGGATGATCGCCATGGTGGAAGGGGCCAAGCGCCGTAAAACGCCGAACGAAGTGGCGCTGACCATCCTGTTGGTGGCGTTGACCATCGTGTTCGTGCTGGCCACCGCGACGTTGCTGCCGTTTTCCGCCTACAGCGTGGCGGCGGCGGGCAGCGGCACGGTGGTGAGCATTACGGTGCTGGTGGCGCTGCTGGTGTGCCTGATCCCCACCACTATCGGCGGGCTGTTGTCCGCCATCGGTGTGGCCGGGATGAGCCGTATGCTGGGCGCCAATGTGATCGCCACCAGCGGGCGAGCGGTAGAGGCCGCCGGCGACGTGGATGTGCTGCTGTTGGATAAGACCGGCACCATCACCCTTGGCAACCGCCAGGCCTCGTCGTTCCTGCCGGCGCCGGGCGTGGAAGAACAAGCGCTGGCAGACGCCGCGCAGTTGGCTTCGCTGGTGGATGAAACCCCGGAAGGGCGCAGCATCGTGGTGCTGGCCAAACAGCGCTTTAACCTGCGCGAGCGCGATCTGCACACGCTGAACGCTACCTTCGTGCCGTTTTCCGCCCAGACCCGGATGAGCGGCGTCAACGTGCAACAACGGGCGATCCGCAAAGGCGCGGTGGATGCCATCCGCAAATACGTGGAGTCCAACCAGGGGCACTTTCCGCCGGTGGTCGATAACCTGGTGGAAAGCGTGGCGCGCAGCGGCGGCACCCCGCTGGTGGTGGCCGAAGGGCCGCGGGTGCTGGGGGTGGTCGCGCTAAAAGACATTGTCAAAGGCGGTATTAAGGAACGCTTTGCCGAACTGCGCAAAATGGGCATTAAAACGGTGATGATCACCGGCGATAACCGGCTGACCGCCGCCGCGATTGCCGCCGAAGCCGGGGTGGACGATTTTCTGGCCGAGGCCACGCCGGAAGCCAAGCTGGCGCTGATCCGCCAGTACCAGGCGGAAGGGCGGCTGGTGGCAATGACCGGCGATGGCACCAATGATGCGCCGGCGCTGGCGCAGGCCGATGTCGCGGTGGCGATGAACTCCGGCACCCAGGCGGCGAAGGAAGCGGGCAACATGGTTGATTTGGACTCCAACCCCACCAAGCTGATCGAAGTGGTGCACATCGGTAAACAAATGCTGATGACGCGCGGTTCGCTGACCACCTTCAGCATCGCCAACGACGTGGCGAAGTACTTCGCCATTATTCCGGCGGCGTTCGCCGCCACCTATCCGCAGTTGAATGCGCTGAATGTGATGGGGCTGCATTCACCGGCTTCGGCCATCCTGTCGGCGGTGATCTTCAACGCGCTGGTGATCGTTTTTCTGATCCCGCTGGCGCTGAAAGGGGTGAGCTATCAGGCAATGAGCGCGGCGGCGCTGCTGCGGCGCAATTTATGGCTGTACGGTGTCGGCGGCCTGCTGGTGCCGTTTGTCGGCATTAAGCTGGTCGATCTGTTGCTGGTTGGCCTGCATCTCGCGGGTTAAGATAACGAGGAAATTATGATGGCTTATTTACGTCCTGCGTTGGTGATGCTGGTTGTGCTGGCGCTGCTCACCGGTATCGCCTACCCGCTGTTGACGACCGGGCTGGCGCAACTGCTGTTTGCCGAGCGCGCCAAGGGTTCGCTGCTATACCAGGGGGGCCGCGTGGCCGGCTCGGCGTTAATCGGCCAACCGTTTAGCCGGCCGGGGTATTTCTGGGGCCGGCCATCGGCCACCGCCGATTCCGCCTATAATGCGCTGGCTTCGGGCGGCAGTAACCTGGCCGCCAGCAACCCGGCGTTAGACCAGGCCGTCAGCGCGCGTGCGGCTGCGTTGCGCCAGGCGAACCCGGCGATGCAGGGGCCAATTCCGGTCGATTTGCTCACCGCATCGGCCAGCGGGCTGGATCCGCAAATCTCGCTGGCGGCGGCGCACTATCAGGCGGCCCGCGTAGCGAGCGCCCGCCACCTGCCGCCTGCCACGGTGGCGAAACTGATTGAACAGCACACCGTGCGCGCCTTCCCTGGCTTTATGGGCGAAACGGTGGTTAATGTGTTGTCATTGAACATGGCGCTGGATGCGTTGAAATAATCGCGCCGCCCCGGCAGGGGGCAATACTCCGGGGCTGATATCTTGGCCCCGTTTGCGTTAAGTATAAAGGAACAGCGATGGTAGAGCAGGAACCGCAACGCCCCGATCCCGACAGCCTGCTGGCGGTGGCGAATGAAACGCCGCGCGGCCGGCTGAAGGTGTTTTTCGGCGCTTGCGCCGGCGTGGGGAAGACCTATGCCATGCTGCAGGAAGCGCAGCGCCAGCGCGCCCAGGGATTGGATGTGCTGGTGGGGGTGGTGGAAACCCACGGTCGCCGCGAAACGGCCGCGTTGTTGGCCGGGCTGGCGCAGTTGCCGCCAAAGCGTATTCGCCACCGCGGGCGGGTGCTGGCGGCATTCGATCTGGACGCGGCGTTGGCTCGCCGCCCGGCGCTGATCCTGATCGACGAGCTGGCCTACAGCAACCCGCAGGGTTCACGCCACCCCAAACGTTGGCAGGACGTGGAAGAGCTGCTGGATGCCGGCATCGACGTACTGACCACGGTCAATGTGCAGCATTTGGAAAGCCTGAACGACGTGGTCGGCGGCGTGACCGGGGTGCAGATCCGCGAAACGGTGCCCGACCACGTATTTGACGAGGCGGCGGAGGTGGTGTTGGTGGATTTGCCGCCGGACGATCTGCGCCAGCGCTTGAACGAAGGTAAAGTGTATATCCCCGGCCAGGCCGAGCGCGCCATCGAGCACTTTTTCCGCAAGGGCAACCTGATCGCTCTGCGTGAGCTGGCGCTGCGCCGCACCGCCGATCGGGTGGATGAGCAGATGCGCGCCTTCCGCGATCCGCTCGGCCAGGACAAGGTTTGGCACACCCGCGACAGCATTTTGCTGTGCATCGGGCCGGGCGGCGGCAATGAAAAGCTGGTGCGTATCGCCGCCCGCCTGGCCGCGCGGCTTGGCTGCCAGTGGCACGCGGTGTACGTGGAAACGCCGCGGCTGCATCGCCTGCCGGAAAGCCAGCGCCGCGCTGTGCTGCGGGCGCTGAAGCTGGCGCAGGATCTGTCGGCAGAGACGGCGACCCTGGCCGATCCCAGCGCAGAGCGTGCGGTGCTGCGTTATGCCCGTGAGCATAATTTGGGCAAGATCGTGATTGGCCGGCGGCCCGAACGGCGCTGGCCGCTGCGCCGCCGCTTTGCCGATCGGCTCGCCAGGCTCGGCCCGGATGTTGATCTGCTGGTGGTGGCGCTGGAGGAAACCCGCACGCCGCCGCCGACGAAGGAAGCCGATAGCCGCCCGATGGGCGACAAATGGCGCGTTCAACTGCGTGGCTGCGCGGTGGCGTTTGCGCTGTGTGCGTTGATCACGCTGTTTTTCCAGTGGCTGCTGCCGGGCTTTGACCAGGCCAACCTGGTGATGGTGTATCTGCTCGGCGTGGTGATTATCGCACTGTTGTTCGGCCGCTGGCCTTCGGTACTGGCGGCCGTGATTAACGTTGCCAGCTTCGATCTGTTTTTCGTCCAGCCTGAATGGTCGTTTTCGGTCAGCGATGTGCAATACCTGCTGACGTTCGGCGTGATGCTGATTGTGGGCATCACCGTCGGCAACCTGACCGCCGGGGTGCGCTACCAGGCGCGGGTTGCCCGCTACCGCGAACAGCGTGCCCGCTATCTGTATGAAATGTCGCACGGCCTGAGCCAATCGCTGACCGCGGCGGATATCGCCAAAACCAGCAGCCATTTTCTGGCCAGCAGCTTTCAGGCCAAGGCCGCGCTGCTGTTGCCGCAGGAAGACGGCCGCTTGCAGCCGCAGGGCGGCGAGAACAGCCTGCAGGCGGTGGATGAAGCGATCGCCCGTTGGAGCTTTGATAAAGGCCAGCCGGCCGGCGCCGGCACCGATACCCTACCGGCGTTACCTTACCAACTGTTGCCGCTGCGTGCCTCGCAGCACACCTTCGGCCTGCTGGCGATCGAGCCACAAAGTCTGCGCCAGTTGATGGTGCCGGAGCAGCAGCGTCTGTTGCAGACCTTCACCGTGCTGATTGCCAGTGCGCTTGAGCGCTTGCATCTGGCGCACAGCGCGGAACAGGCGCGGCTGGATACGGAGCGCGAACAACTGCGCAATTCACTGTTGGCGGCGCTGTCCCATGATTTGCGCACACCGCTGACGGTGCTGTTGGGCCAGGCCGAACTGCTGGCGCAGGCCCTGGCGGCGGAAGGTTCGCCCCAGGCGCATCAGGCCGGCCAGATGCGCCAGCAGGTGCTCAGCACCACCCGGCTGGTGAATAACCTGCTGGACATGGCGCGCCTGCAGTCCGGCGGTTTTAGCCTGCGCAAAGAGTGGCAATCGCTGGAAGAGATCGTCGGTGCCGCGCTGCATATGCTTGAACCGCTGCTTAGCCCGCGCCAGATCAAGGTGGAGCTGCCGGTGCCCATGGTGCTGATCAATTGCGACGGCAGCCTGCTGGAGCGGGTGTTTAGCAACCTGCTGGAAAATGCCATCAAGTATGCCGGCCCCGATGCTATGATGGGCATCCGCGCCCGCGTGCAGCCAGGCTGGCTGGCGGTGGAGGTTTGGGACAACGGCACCGGCATCCCGCCGGAGCAGGTGCAGCAGATTTTCGATAAGTTCGCCCGCGGCAACAAAGAGTCGGCGATCCCCGGCGTCGGCCTGGGGCTGGCAATTTGCCGCGCGATTGTTGAAATACACGGTGGGCGCATTTGGGCGGAAAACGGCGCAAATGGCGGCGCCAGCTTCAACTTCCGCCTGCCGTTGGAAACGCCGCCGCTGATGGATGAGGAACGTTGTGATTTGCCATAACGCCGAAGGGGACCTGTGACCAGCACGCCAACCAATATTCTGATTGTCGAAGACGAGAAAGAGATCCGCCGCTTCGTGCGCACCGCGCTGGAAAACGAAGGGCTGCGGGTGTTTGAGAGCGAAACGCTGCAGCGCGGTCTGATCGAGGCCGGTACGCGTAAGCCGGATCTGATTATTCTTGATCTGGGGTTGCCGGACGGCGACGGGGTGAGCTATATCCGCGATCTGCGCCAGTGGAGCGCCATCCCGGTGATTGTGCTGTCGGCGCGCCATGCTGAAGAAGACAAAATCGCCGCATTGGACGCTGGGGCGGATGATTATCTTAGCAAGCCGTTCGGCATCGGCGAACTGCTGGCCAGGGTGCGGGTGGCGCTGCGCCGCCATGCCGGCAGCCAGCAAGAAAGCCCGCTGGTGACGTTTTCGCAGGTGACGGTGGATTTAATCAACCGCCAGGTGCAGCGCAACGGTGAAGCGCTGCACCTGACGCCGATTGAGTTCCGCCTGCTGGCCGAACTGCTGGCCAACCCTGGCAAAGTGATCACGCAGCGCCAGTTGCTGAGCCACGTCTGGGGGCCAAACTACGTGGAGCACAGCCACTATCTGCGCATCTACATGGGCCACCTGCGCCAGAAGCTGGAAGACGATCCGGCGCGGCCCCGCCATCTGCTGACGGAAACCGGCGTCGGTTACCGTTTCATGCCTTAGCGGTTCACCACCCGCGCCGGCAGCGCCACCACCAGCAGTGAACTGAGCAGCAGGCAGGCGGCGAAGGCCCACAGTGCGCCGCTGCCGCTGCCGGTCAGATCGATAGCCAACCCCATCAGCGAATTACTCACCAGCCCGGCAATGTTGGCCAGCGAGCAGGCCAGGGCAAAGCCGGTGGCCGCCGCCGCGCCGCGCAAGAAGGTGGCCGGCAGGCTGAAGAACACCGGCACCGCGCCGATAATCGTCGCCTGCGCCACGGAAAACAGCAGCACGGTGGCGAAGACGTTATGGGTGAAAAAGGTGCTGGCGGCCATGGCGGCGGCGCCAATCCAGAACGGTGCGATGATATGCCAGCGCCGTTCGCGGTGGCGATCGGAACTGGCGCCGATCAGCAGCATGCCAAGCAATGCCGCGATGCTTGGGATGGCGGTCAGCATCCCGATGTGGGTGATGTCCGCCACCCCGGCGGTTTTGATAAACGAAGGCATCCAGAAGCCCATGGCATAGGCGCTGAGCAGTATCGAAAAATCAATCCCGCCGAGCATCCACACCTTGAGGTTGAAAAAGCCGTCGCGAAAGCGGTGGTTGGTGTGGTCGGTTTCGGCCTCATCGCGCTTCAGATCGCCGGCCAACTGCTCTTTTTCTTCGGTGTTCAGCCAACTCACCTGCTGGTAACGGTCCGGCAGCATCCAGAAGGTCATAATACCCAGCAGCACGCTCGGCAGGCCCTCAAGCAGGAACAGCCACTGCCAGCCGTGCAGGCCGTGGCGCATATCGAAATGCCCCATGATCCAGCCGGACAGCGGCCCGCCGATCACGCTCGACAGCGGCAGCCCCAGCATAAACAGCGCGATGATGCGGCCACGGCGCCAACTGGGGAACCACATGGTCAGATAGAACAGCACGCCCGGCAGGAAGCCGGCTTCGGCAACGCCGAGCAGGAAACGGATAACGTAAAACTGCATCGGCGTAGTGACAAACATGGTGGCGGTGGAAAGCAGCCCCCAACTGATCATGATGCGGGCAATCCACAGCCGGGCGCCGACGCGCTGCAGCACCAGGTTGCTCGGCACTTCGAACAGAATATAACCGACGAAAAACAGCCCGGCGCCCAAACCGAAGGCCGCTTCGCTCAACGCCAACTGATCGGCCATTTGCAGCTTGGCCAGGCCCACGTTGATGCGGTCAAGGTAAGCGGCCAGGTAACACAGGCAGAGAAACGGGATCAGTCTCCAGGTGATTTTGCGGTACAGCAACGGCGATGTTGCGTGCGCTTCCTGAGAAGGGCGTGGGTATGCAATAGCCATGTTTACATCTCCGGCAATGGCAGTCTGGATCCCCCGGCTGACAGGGAGCGATCTGCAGGTGAATGTGTTCCGCCAGGGGGCGGATAAGGCGCGTTATAACAGCCCGCACCAGGATTTACATCAGTTTCCGGCGCGATGTGCCGGGTGGCCAACGGGGCGGTTACGCCTGCGCCAGGGTGGTCAAATAGTCGAGGGCTTCCTGCCGGCTAACCACGTCGCCATACTTGCTGTCGATATCGAACAGGTTGGCCTCATGCGGGGCCGGATGGCGATCGCCGACGCATTCACGCACGACAATGGTGCGAAAGCCGTGCTGCACGGCATCAACGGCGCTGGCGCGAATGCAGCCGCTGGTGGAACAGCCGGCCAGCAGCAGCGTATCAATACCCTGCGTATGCAAGAGGGAAGCCAAAGCGGTGCCGAAAAAGGCGCTGGCGTATTGTTTGCTGATCACCAGCTCTTCCGGCAAAGGGGTGACGCTTTCGCAGAAGGCAGCCTGCGGGTTGCCTTCCACCATGCTTTTCATCACCGGCGCCTTTTGTACCCACATGCCGCCGTCGGCGAAATGAGGGGGATGATAGCGGATATTGGTATGAATAACCGGTATTTCCGCACTGCGCGCCGCCGCCAGCAGCACGGCCGCGTGTTCCACGGCGCTGACCACGCCAGGGGCAAACAGCGGCGCGCCGGGCATGGTGTAGCCCTGCATAAAATCGATCACCAGCAGTGCCGGGCGCTGGCCAAAACCAATGCGGTTGCCCCACACGCCCTGATAATTTGCCTGTGGATCGCTCATTTGGCCTGCCCCCCGTGTTGCGCCTGCAGCGGAAAATCGCCTAACGCGGCGAAAAAGCCGTCAAAGTCGTCCCAGGGGATCATATGCCCGGCGTCCGGCACGTGGCGCACCGCCAGCGACGGCAGCAGCGCACACAGCTCGGCCTGATCGTCGGGCAGGATCACGCCGCCTTTGCCCGCCACCATCAGCAGGGCCGGCTGCGTCACCGCCGGCAAATCCTGATGGAAATCCACCTCGTGGAAATCGTGATAGGCTTTGACGATCGCCGGTTCATAGCAGGTGTGCAGCCATTCGGCGCGCAGCCGCAGCTGTTCTTCCGTCCAGGTGGGGCAGTATTCGCGCATGGCGTCGGCATCCATCCCCTGCAGCGATTGGCGGATGGAATCGACGTACCAGGGCAGTTTGCCCGGATAGGCCCGCCGCCCCGGCCCGGAGACCGGCGGATCGATCAGCGTCAGGCTTTTTACCCTGGCCGGGTGGCGCACGGCGGCGCGCAGGATAAAGCGCGCGCCCATCGAATGCCCCATCAGGTGGTATTCCTCCAGCCCAACTGCCGCGGCGAATGCGCTGATATCGTCGGCGCAGGCATCGGTGCCGTAATCCAGCGCCGGGCCGCTGGCGGACAGCCCGCGGCCGCGCACGTCCAGCACCCAGGTGTCATAGCGTTCGGCCAGGCGTTCGGCCACAAAGCCCCAGGTAATCGCCGGGCTGGTGATGCCGGGGATCAGAAGCAGCGCCGGGCCTTTGCCGCCGTAGCGCAGATAGTGCTGGCGGATGCCGTTGGCAGTTACGTTGCCGCCGTACAGAAACTGGCTCATGCGGCGCTCTCCGTTTTCAGCGGCTGTGCGTACAGGTCATAGCCATACACCCAGGCCGGATCTTCCTGGGTGCGCAGGAAGGTATTGGCGTTCGACACCGCCTGTACGCGCGAAGCGCGCTCTTTGCGGTTGGCTTCGTACAGCCGGAAGGCGGTGGTGAAATCCGCCAGGCCGGTTTCCGCCAGGCAACGCGCCAGCATGGCGCCGTCTTCAATCGCCATCGCCGCGCCCTGCGCCATATGCGGCTTCATCGGGTGGCAGGCGTCGCCCAGCAGTACCAGCCGGCCCTGGCTCCACAACGGCAGCGGCTTGCGGTTAAGCAACGGCCATTTGGTCACCTGTTCACTGCAGGCGATCAGCGCCTGCACCGTCGGGTGGTAGCCGGCGAACGCGTCGTACATCTCTTGCTGACTGCTGTCGACGTAGCTGCCCTGGAAATCCCAGGCCGGGTGCGGCACGCCGCTGACGTAGTAGTATTCATCGCGGCGGGCGGTGGTGTAGTAAACCATCAGGTGACGATCTTCCGACCACCACTTCACGCAGTCTTCGAAGCGCAAATCATACTTCGCCAACTGGCTGGCGCTGATCATCGCGCGATGCGCCACCCAGCCGCTGTAGGTCGGCGCTTCCACGCCCAGCAGGTGCTCGCGGATTTTCGAGTTGATGCCATCGGCGCCGATGACGATATCTGCCCGTGCCTCGCTGCCGTCGCTAAAGCGCAGGTGTACATCGCTGCCGTTATCGTCCACCTGCTGTAAACATTTGCCGAAATGCACGCTGCCGGGGGTGAGGGCGGTCATCTGCAGGGCTTGTAGATCGCCGCGATGCACGGTGACATAGGCGGCGCCGTAGTGCTGGCGGGCGTAGTCGCCCAGGGGGATGCGCGCCAGATAGTCGCCGCTTTGCGCCTCGCGGCTGAACCAGAAATCAGGGTGGGATGCCATTTGCTCCAGCGCCTTTTCAATCCCCATGCGGCGAAAGATCTTCAGCACGTTTGGCCCCATATGGATGCCGGCGCCCAGCCGTGAAAACGCCGGGCTTTGCTCGTAGACATCCACCTTAAATCCCGCTTTCTGTAACAGTGCCGCCGCCGCCGCGCCGCCTAACCCCGCGCCGATTACTGCGATCCGTTGATTACTGCTCATAGCCCATCCTCATCGTGAGCGTGTTCACCTGTGATTCGGGTTTTATTAAGCAGATATTTAAAGTGTATACACTGTAAATGGTCGTGTTAACAAAAGGATTCATCAGGTTATTGTCACGCTTGTTTTTGTTAAATTAACGTTATACCCATTGCTGTGTGTGGATAAAATAGGATTTTCTTATGCATGGTTATCGCGTGTTGCATTTGGTGAATGAGTTGGCCTATAAGTTAATTAAAGCGTATTCACTTTAATTTGTTGTTAATTTAAGCAGTGTGCGGCGGTGGTTACCCAAACCGTTACGAGGAGAACGACATGGCAGTGAACGACAGCCAGTTAGGGCAAATGTTTGAGCAGGTGCTGGGATTGTCCCGGGTTGATGCCACGCAAAGCGTAGCAATACTGAAAAGCCACTATTCCGATCCACGCACGGTGCGTGCGGCCACCGACGCCGCGCTGCGGCTTGGCGCCAAGGTGTATACCGTGGAATTGCCGGCCTTCAACCATACCCGGGCGATGGGCAACGACATGACGGCCTGGTGCGGCGACACCGCGCTGACCGGCAATACCGCGGCGCAGCGGGCGCTGGAAGCGGCGGATCTGATTGTCGATACCATGATGCTGCTGCATTCGCCGGAGCAGGAGCAAATCCTGAAAACCGGCACCCGCATTCTGCTGGCGGTGGAACCGCCGGAAGTTTTGGCACGAATGTTGCCTAATGAACAGGACAAAGCGCGGGTGATGGCGGCGGCGGCGGTGCTGGAAAAAGCCCGGGTGATGCAGGTGAAATCCCGCGCCGGCAGCGATTTTCGCGCGCCGCTGGGGCAGTACCCCACCGTGACCGAATACGGCTTTGCCGATGAACCGGGGCGTTGGGATCACTGGCCGAGCGGCTTTTTGTTTACCTGGCCGAACGAAGAACAGGCCGAAGGAACGCTGGTGCTGGACGTGGGCGATATCCTGTTGCCGTTTAAAACTTACTGCCGCGAGCGCATCACGCTGGAGATTGATAAGGGCTTTGTCACTGCCATTCACGGCGGCTTTGAGGCGGAATACCTGCGTGATTACATGAAGTATTTTAACGATCCGGAAGTGTACGGCATTTCGCACATCGGCTGGGGGTTGCAGCCGCGGGCGCAGTGGACGGCGATGGGGCTGCACGATCGTAACGACGGCATGTGCATGGATGCGCGGGCGTTTTACGGCAATTTCCTGTTTTCCACCGGCCCGAATACCGAGGTGGGGGGAACGCGCAAAACGCCGTGCCATATGGACATTGCGCTGCGCCATTGTGATATCAGCCTGGATGGCGAAACGGTGGTGGCCGACGGCGATGTCATCGCGCCAGCGGCTTCGCGCGCCGGCTGAGGGCGCGCAGATTACATTGCTGCCGGGATCGCGGCTTTGTACTATTCCGGTAGGCTTTCTGACCCGATAGGGAAACACGATGACAAGTTTACCGGACAACGCCGCAGGGCCGTGCGCATATCAGTATACCGAGCAGGTGGGGCACCTGTTACGCAAGGTATACCAGCGGCACCAGGCGATTTTTCAGCAAAACGTGGGTGATGCCCAACTGACCGCGGTGCAGTTCATCACCCTGTGCGCCGTCCGCGATCTGGGGCCGAGCGCGCAAACCGATCTGGTGCGCGTCACGGCGGTGGACCAGGCGACCATCCGCGGCATTGTCGAACGGCTGAAGGCGCGCGGCCTGGTAGCGCTCAACCCGGATCCCTACGACCGGCGCAAAGTAATTGTCGCGCTGACCGAGGCCGGCGCGGCGCTGGTCGAAGCCACGGTGCCGCACGCGCTGCGCATCAGCGAACTGACGATGGCCCGGCTCAATCCGGCCGAACGCATTGCGCTGGTGTATCTGTTAAGAAAAATGTTGGATGACGGTGATGTCCAGATAGAGTAAGGCGTCTGCTCTGCTGGCCGCTGTCACCGTGGCCGAAGCGGAGAACGGAGCATCATGAAGGGGCGCCCCGATAGTGAGTTAATCGCAGTACGTCTATTACCGGAAGTGTCATTTACGCTGCGGGTCAACGGGCAGGAACGGCGCTTTACCACCTTTAAAGACACCAGCCTGCTGGCGGTGCTGCGTAACGATCTGCAGCTGAACGGCCCGAAATACGGCTGCGGGCTGGGTGAATGCGGTGCTTGCACCGTGATGATTAACAACGTTGCCGCACGCGCCTGTGTGATCCCGGCCGCCGGCCTGGTCGGGCGTGAGATCACGACCCTTGAAGGGCTCGGCAGCCGTGCTGCGCCACACCCCATCCAACAGGCTTTCATCGAACAACAGGCCGCCCAGTGCGGCTACTGCCTTAACGGCATGATCATGACCACCGCGGCGCTGCTGCGCCGCAACCCTGCCCCGACGGAAAGCGAAATCCGCCGGGCGCTCTCTGGCAATTTGTGCCGTTGTGGAACCCACCTGGAAATTTTGCGCGCCGTGCGGCGCGCCGCTGAACTTTGCCGTAAGGATCCCCGCCATGACTAACGCTCCTTCGCCGACCCAGGCGGCGCTACTGGCCCGCGAGGGTGTGTTGCTGATTGTCGATCATATCCAGCCGCCTTCCGGCCCGGTGCCGAAAGGCAGTACGCCGAAACAACAGCCTACGGAACTGGGGCTGTTTATCGCCCTGTGCGACAGCGGCGAGGTTTATGCCTTTAACGGCCATGTCGATCTGGGTACTGGCGTGCGCACGGCGCTGACGCAAATCGTCGCCGAAGAGCTGTATCTGCGTATGGAACAGGTGACGATGGTGCTGGGCGACACCGCCCGCGCGCCCAATCAGGGGGCGACGATCGCCAGCGCCACGCTGCAAATTTCCGCCGTGCCGTTGCGCAATGCCGCCGCCGAAGCGCGGCGTTGGCTGCTGCAACAGGCGGCGGCGCGCTTTGGCCAACCGCAGGAAGCACTGGCGCTGAACGACGGCGAAATTATTGCCCCCGACGGCCAACGTCTGCGCTATGGCGAGCTGGTGGCCGGGCGCCGCACACAGCTGTTTATCAGCGGCAGCGCGCCGCTCAAGCCGGCGGCGGCGTATCGTCTGGTCGGCACCTCCTCACAGCGGGTGGATATTCCCGCCAAGGCCACCGGCGAAACCACCTACGTACACGATATGCGCCTGCCGGATATGCTGCATGGCCGGGTGGTGCGTCCACCCTATGCCGGCTATGACAGCGGGGATTTCGTCGGCAATAGCCTGATCGCGGTTGATGAATCGTCAATCGCCCATATTCCGGGCATTGTGAGCGTGGTGGTGATCCGTGATTTTATCGGCATCGTCGCCGAGCGCGAAGAGCAGGCGGCCAAGGCGGCGAGCGAGTTGCAGGTCAAATGGAAGCCGTGGCAAACACAACTGCCGGACATACGCGATATCGCCCAGGCGCTGCGTGACAATCCCAGCAGCCAGCGGGTGGTGCACGATACCGGCGGCGTTGACGCGGCGCTGGCGAAGCTGGAACGCCGTTTTACCCGCAGCTATCTGTGGCCGTACCAGATGCACGGCTCGATCGGCCCTTCGTGTGCGCTGGCGGACTATCGGCCGGAAGCGTTGCGGGTCTGGTCGGGAACCCAGAACCCGCACCTGCTGCGGGCCGATCTGGCCTGGCTGCTGGAATACCCTGAATCACAGATCGAGATCTGCCGAATGGAGGCCGCTGGGTGTTACGGCCGCAACTGCGCGGATGACGTTTGCGCTGATGCGGCGCTGCTCTCACGGGCGGTGGGGCGGCCGGTGCGCGTGCAGTTGACCCGCGAGCAGGAGCACCTGTGGGAGCCGAAGGGCAGCGCACAGCTGATGGAAGTGGACGGCGGGCTGGACGCCGCCGGCAACCCGGCGGTGTACGACTTCGCCACCTCGTACCCTTCCAACGGCGCGCCCACGTTGGCGTTGCTGCTGACCGGCCGGGTGGAGCCGATTGCCCAGGCCTATGAAATGGGGGATCGCACCAGCATCCCGCCCTATGACTACCCGGCGATGCGCATCACCATCAATGACATGGCGCCGCTGGTACGCGCCTCCTGGATGCGTGGCGTATCGGCGATGCCGAACACCTTTGCCCATGAGTCGTACATGGATGAGCTGGCCGCGGCGGCCGGCGTCGATCCGGTGGAATACCGCCTGCGCTATATAAAGGATGAACGGGCCGCTGAATTAATTCGCAGCACCGCCGCCCGCGCTGAATGGACGCCGCGCGCCGATGCCGCGCCACAGCCGGATGCCAACGGCGTGCTGCGTGGGCGCGGCTTTGCCTATGCCCGTTACATTCACAGCAAGTTCCCCGGCTTTGGCGCCGCCTGGGCGGCCTGGGTGGCGGATGTCGCCATTGATAAACAGAGCGGCGAAATCGCCGTAACGCGCATCGTGGTGGGCCACGATGCCGGCATGATGGTCAACCCGGACGGCGTGCGCCACCAGATCCACGGCAACGTGCTCCAATCCACCAGCCGGGTGCTGAAGGAAAACGTCACCTTTGAACAATCGACCATCGCCAGCAAAGAGTGGGGCGGTTACCCGATCCTGACCTTCCCGGAAGTGCCGGCGGTGGATGTGATGATGATGCCGCGGCCGGAGGAGCCGCCGCTGGGCGCCGGCGAATCGGCTTCGGTGCCCAGCGCGGCGGCGATTGCCAACGCGGTGTTTGATGCCACCGGCATCCGCTTTCGCGAACTGCCGATCACCTCGGATAAGCTACGGGTGGCGCTCAACGGCCCAGACAGTGAAGACAGCGGCCGGCTGGCAGGGCCGGCGGCAAAAAAGCCCCGCTTTAGCCGCTGGCTGCTGGGCGGCGTGGCGGGCATCGTCGGGGCGGCCGTAGGGCTGGCCACCACCGCCTTGCCGTGGCGCAGCGCGATTGCGCCGATCGCCACGCCGGCGGCGGATACCTGGTCGGCGGCGACGCTGGAACGTGGGCGGCAGTTGGCGGCGGCGGGCGATTGCGCGGTATGCCACACCAGCGAACACGGCGCCACCAATGCCGGCGGCCTGAAAATGGACACGCCGTTCGGCGCGCTGTACAGCACCAATATCACCCCGGATGTGGAAACCGGCATCGGCGCCTGGTCGTTCACCGCCTTCGATCGCGCCATGCGTCAGGGTATAAGCCGTGATGGGCGCCATCTTTACCCGGCTTTTCCCTATACCTCTTTTCGCCTGATGAGCGATGCCGATATGCAGGCGCTTTATGCCTGGCTGATGTCCCGGCCGGCGGTGCGCCAAGCGGCGCCGGAAAATGACATGCGTTTCCCGTTTAACCTGCGCCCGCTGATGGCCGGTTGGAATGCGTTATTTCTTGGCCGTGGCGAATACCGTAACGATCCGCAGCAAAGCGCGCAGTGGAACCGCGGCGCGTATCTGGTCAACGGCCTGGGGCACTGCGGCGCCTGCCATTCGCCGCGCAACGCGCTGGGGGCGGAAAAGGGCGGCGCCGATTTTTTGGCCGGCGGCAACGTCGACGGTTGGGATGCGCCGGCGCTGAACGGGCTGTCGATGGCGCCCAAACCCTGGACGGAAGCACAACTGTATCAGTATTTGCTCACCGGCTATGCCAGCGAACACGGCGTGGCAGCCGGGCCGATGGGGCCGGTGGTTAGCGAATTGGCTACGCTGCCGGAAAGCGATGTGCGGGCGATCGCCCACTATCTGGCGGCGCAGGGAGGCGCAGCGGCGCCAACGCCCCAGACACCGCCTCTGGCTGCCAATCCACCACCGGTACCTGACGGCCTGCGCGCGCTGCGTAGTGGCGAGCAACTGTTCAACGGCGCTTGCCAGGCCTGCCACAGCGCCGACAGCGGCGGGCCGGTGCTGTATGGCGTCAGCCCGGCAATGGCCAACAATACCAGTGTGCACAGCGCGGCGCCGGATAACCTGATCCGCGTGATCCTGTATGGCATTCCCGAACCGGCGACGGGCGATCTGGGTTACATGCCGGCGTTTGGCGGCAGCTTTTCGGATCGGCAGGTGGCGGATTTGGCCGCCTGGATCCGCCATCGCTACGCGCCGGATAAGCCGGCATGGGCGGATTTGCAATCGGCGGTTGCCGAGGTGCGCGCTCACCCGGGGAGCCACTAAATGGTTACGGTACTGTTGCTGGCAGCCGGTGAAAGCCGGCGCTACCGGGCAGCGGCGGGCTGCCACAAGCTGTTGGCCGCAGGGCCGGATGGGCAAGCGCTGTTTGACGTCAGTTTACGCCGGGCGTTAGCGCTGGGGTTGCCGGTGCAGGCCGTCACCCGGCCGGGTTCACCGCTGGTGGCGCGGGCGAAGATTCACGGCTGTGGCGTGACGCAACTGGCCAGTGCCGGGCTGGCGCAATCGCTGGCGGCCGGCGTGGCGGCAACGCTGGATGCCGAAGGCTGGCTGATACTGCTGGCGGACATGCCCGCCGTGCGCATTGAAACCTGCCGGCGGGTCTTGGCCGCGCTGGGCCAATATGCCTGTGTGCGGCCGGTGTATCAGGGGCTACCGGGGCACCCGGTGGGTTGGCGGGCCGACCAGCGCGAGGCGCTGTTGGCGCTCGGTGGCGAATGGGGGGCACGCCAACTGATGCGCCACGTGGGCTGCCATTTACTGCCGGTGGATGACGCCGGCTGTGTACAGGATGTCGATCTGCCGGGCGACTGGCAGGCCATTAGCGAGGGCAACTGATGGAATCACTGGATATCCGCGTCGTCCGCCAGGCGCAGAGCTGGCTGGAAAGCGGCCAACCTGTTTGGTTGTGCACGGTCTTGCATACCTATGGCTCGGCGCCGCGGGTGCCGGGCTCCCTGCTGGCGGCCACCCGCTCCGGGGCGTTCAGCGGCTCTTTATCCGGCGGCTGTATTGAAGATGATTTCATCACCCGTTTGAGCCGTGGGGCGTTTGCCGCCGACAGCCAGATTATTCGCTACGGCGCGGGCGGGTTGCCGGCGGCCGTGGCTTTGCCGTGCGGCGGCAGTATCGATGTGCTGGTGGAACGGATGACGGCCGCCGATCGGCCACAGCTGGCGGCGATGCTGGCGGCGCTGGAAGGGCGGCAGGCGCTGGTGCGGCGCATCACGCTTCCCCAGCGCGCCGGCTGGCAATGGGATGTCGGTGGGGCGGCAGGCCTGCAGATCCATTGGCAGGGCGAACAGGTGGTTATCCCGATGGGCGCCGCGCCGCGGCTGATCGTCGCCGGCTATTCCGCGGTTGCTCATGACTGCATCCTGTTGGCGCAGATGTTGGGTTTTGAGGTGTTGCTGTGTGAGCACCGTGAAGAACAACAGCGGCAGTTTCGCCAGGATTTTCCGGCTCCTGAAGCGGCGCTGCGCTTTTCACCGCGTTTCCCTGCGCGCTATCTGGAGTTGGAAAGCGCCCACGCGCGCTGCGCCATCGTGGCGTTAACGCACGATCCGCGCATTGACGATCTGACGCTGGCCGAGGCGGTTAATACCCGGGCGTTTTACATTGGCGCGATGGGCTCCGCACGCAACAGCCAGCGGCGGCGTGAACGGCTGGCAACCGTTGGTGGGTTGAGCGCGGCCGAGCTGGCGCGTATCCAGGCGCCGATTGGTTTGCCGATCGGCAGTAAAACCCCGGCGGAGATCGCCCTGGCGGTGATGGCGCAGATTGTGATGGCAAAGAACCGGCTGCAATCGCCAGCGGGGTGAACGAGAAAAACCAATACATCTGCAACTTGAAGTATGAAGGGTATATTTGATGCCGCCAATATGTCGGCCTTTATTGCACCGAGTTGATCCCTGTGCTGTTCTATTTTAGTGCATGTGAATTTTGCTTGTTCAAAAAATAGCTTCTTCCGCCGTTATCGTTTTACGGAAAAATTACGCCCTCACCCGATTGATTATTTTTTATCCCTATTTATTAATGACGAGTTTTTTGCTGATTTTTTCAATATAAAACCATGATAAATGAATTGTTATTCACTCTATCACCTTGTTTTTATCAGGAAAATTGGCGGGTGCTCATTATGGCTGCGATTGGCACGGTTGATGCTACACAACCGTTGTGTGATGGACAGTTTTTATATAAAGAATGAGTGAACATAAGGTTAAAATATGAAGTTTAAAGTAGCATTTTCCGTACTGGCGATCTCTTTGGCGTTAAATAGCAGTGCCCTGTTGGCAAAGGAAACGAATACCGGAGTGGTTATTCCTCCGCTGGCAAAATCACTGACGCAATATCATTCCTGGGTGGAAATCTCTCAGCCGGCATTTCAGCATAATATTGAAACCATGCAGCGTTATCTGAATTCGAAAAGCCGGCTTTGCGCGGTGATGAAGGCCGACGCCTATGGTCACGGCATCGGTTTGCTGATGCCGCAGGTGATAAAAAGCGGTGTGAACTGCATTGGCATTACCAGTAACGAAGAGGCGCAAACGGTGCGCGCCAGCGGCTATAAGGGCCAACTGATGCGGCTGCGCACGGCGACCCTTGGCGAGGTTGAAGCGGGCCTGCCTTTCCATATTGAAGAGCTGGTGGGCAATTTGGCCCATGCGCAGCAGGTCGCCGCCATCGCCGCCCGCCATCATCGGACTATCGCGATACATCTCGGGTTAAACGCGGCGGGCATGAGCCGCAACGGCCTGGACGTTTCCACTGAACAAGGCAAGCAGGATGCCATCGCCATTACCCGGCTGGCTAAACTGCTCTTGGTTGGCATCATGACGCACTTCCCGGTGGAGGAAAAAGAGGATGTGCGGCAAAACCTGGCAAAATTCAACCAGCAGTCGGCGTGGTTGATTCAGGCCGCGGGGCTGGATCGCAGCAAGTTGATTCTGCATGCGGCCAATTCCTTCGCCACCCTGGAGGTGCCGGAATCCCAGCTTGATATGGTCAGGGTTGGCGGCGCGTTGTACGGCGATACCGTCCCCAGCCACACGGAGTACCAGCGCGTTATGCAGTTCAAATCGGCAGTGGCCAGTGTTAACGCGTATCCGGCTGGGAATACGGTTGGCTACGATAAAACCTATACGCTGAAACGTGATTCGCTCCTGGCTAATATTCCGGTGGGCTATTCAGACGGCTACCGCCGGGTATTTACCAATAAGGCGTTTGTGCTGATCGACGGCAAACGCGCACCCGTGGTGGGCAAGGTTTCGATGAATACCCTGATGGTGGACGTGACCGATATCCCCAACGTGAAAATGGAAGATGAAGTGGTGTTGTTCGGCAAGCAGGGCAATGAGGAGATCAGCCAGGCCGAACTTGAAGATATTAACGGTGCCTTGCTGGCGGATCTTTATACCATCTGGGGCAACTCCAACCACAAGGTGCTGGTGAAATAACCCTGGGGAGCGTGATGCGCGGTGGCCATTGTGCCGGCCACCGCGGCGTGGGGCCGTTATTTGAGCAACTGTTCAACGAAGGCCAGAACCTCTGGCTTTTTGCCCTGTTCGAACAGGCACTGCTGGAAACGTGCGCCGCCGATGGCGGTGTGCACCAAGGCCGGATCGATGGCTCGCAGGCTGTCAAGGTAGTCGTCTTTCAGCAGGGCGCTTTTCACCTGGCCCAGGATGGCCGCGTTGCGGACCTGCGGCGCTTTGCGCTCCACCGGGTAGCCTTCCCCTTGGCGCCCGCTAAACAACTTCTCGAAAACATAGCGCAGGTTCAGTTCTGCACCCCAGCCGAAGCCCTTGGCAAACGGCAGCGAGATGGCATTGCCGTTGTTGATTTGGGCGAACAGGAAGGCATCGGCGGGATCGATGCAGTAACCGCAGATCACCCCCGGGTGAATATTCAGCGCCAGCAGCGCCCCTTGCCCGGTGCCGCAGCCGGTCACCACAAAATCCACCGCCTGCGCATTCAGCAGCAGGCTGGCCATGATGCCTAGATGGATATATGTCAGGTGGTGGTCTTGCTCGTCGCTCATGCCGACGTTAAATACCCGATCGTGATGGGTATCGGCGACGGCCTGCAGCTGTTCCAGCACCAGTGCGTTTTTGCTTGCCTGGCTGTTTTCCATCATTAATGCAATGTTCATCGTTGTCTCCTCAAAAATGTGCCGGCGTGGCCATCAGCGCGCCAGCCAACCGCCGTCAACGGCCAGAGTGTGGCCGTTAATATAGTCCGCCGCCGATGAAGCCAGGAAAACCACCGGGCCGGCCAGATCGGCAGGCTCGCCCCAGCGCCCGGCCGGGATACGCTGCAGGATTTCCTGGCTGCGTTCAGGATCGTCACGCAGTTGCCGGGTGTTATTGGTGGCCATATAACCTGGGGCGATCGCATTAACATTGATGCCGTGCTGCGCCCATTCATTGGCCATCAGGCGGGTTAACCCCAGCACGGCGCTTTTGGATGCAGTATAGGAAGGCACCCGGATGCCGCCCTGAAAAGAGAGCATCGAGGCGATGTTGATGATCTTGCCGCCCTGGCCCTGCGCAATAAACTGGCGCGCGGCCAGCTGTGAAAGGAAAAATACGGTTTTGGCGTTCAGGTTGATCACGTCATCCCAATCCTGCTCGCTAAACGCCAGTGCGTCCTGGCGGCGAATAATGCCGGCGTTATTGACCAAAATATCAATATGGCCAAATTCCGCCACCGCCTGCGCCATCAATGCCGGCAGCGCCTCTTGTTGACTGAGATCGGCCTCCAGGCTTAAAAAGCGCCGCCCGAGCGCGGTAACGCCGGCGACGGTGTCTTGCGGCTGCACCCGGTTGATGCCGATGATATCGCAACCTGCTTGCGCCAGGCCGAGCGCCATGCCCTGGCCCAGCCCGGTGTTGCAGCCGGTGACGATGGCGACTTTGCCGTGCAACGAGAAACTCTCCAGACTCATTCTGTTCTCCTTGGTGCTATGGGCATATGCTCGTCATACTTCAAGTTACAGGTGTGTTGGCTTTCCTTGCTCACCCCAGTCACTTACCTGAGTAAGCGCCTGGGAACTCGTTGCGTCGCCGCCTGCCTGCAACTCGAATTATTTAGAGCTATACATTTAATGCTTCAGGCCGCCTCGACGCGGCTTGGATCATTTCGTATATATTCACCCAGTTAATATGTAAGTACGCCCCCCGACAGGGGGCGCGGGCTTGTGCCGGGGCAGACAAGCCCGGCGTGTTTACAGATAAACATGCAGATATTCCACCAGGCACAGGATCGCCATCGCCTGGCCATACGGCATGGCGGTCAGCGGAATTTGCCGGTAGTCGTCAAGTTGTTTGCCCATGCCGGTGCCGAAGGACACCTGTGCCAGTTCGCCGTCGGCGTTAATCTGCTCGATCACCCCACGCAATGCGTTTTCCGCCACGGCCTGGTAATGCGGGGCGATATAACGCTTGCGTACCGCTTTCAGTATGCCGAAGGCGAAACCGGCGGTGGCCGAGGCCTCCAGGTACGAGGTGGGATCGTCCAGCAGCGTGTGCCACAGCCCGCTGCTATCCTGGCACTGCGCCAGTGCGGCCACCTGGCTTTCGAGCACCTGCAATAAAAAACGCCGCGTAGCGTCCTGCTCTGGCAAATCCAGCAGCTCGAGAAATTCTGGGATCACAATGGTCAACCAACTGTTGCCGCGCGCCCAGCGGGCGCGGGCGAAATTATGGTTGCCGTCGAAAGTCCAGCCGTGGAACCACAAGCCGCTTTCACGTTCCATCAGATGCTGGGTGTGGACGAAAAACTGGTATTTGGCTTCTTCAATATAAGCGGGGCGATCCAGCAGTTTGCCGATTTTGGCCAGCGGCAGCACGCTCATCATCAACGTGTCGTCCCACAGCTGTTGGTGGTTCTCTTCGGCCAGCGTGACGTGCTGCATGCCACCGCGCTGCGTGCGCGGCATGTCGTGCATCAGCCATTCGGCCCAGCGTTCCAGATAGGGCAGCCACTGCGGGTTGCCGGTTTCTTCGTAGCGATAGGCCAGTGTGAGGAAGGGGCTGACGGTGTTCACATTTTTGGTCGGCGTACCTTCGGCAAAGCGTTGTGCGAACCAGTCGTCGATGATGGCGCTCAGCGTGTTATCGCCGGTCAGGCGAAAATACCGGTGAATGCCGTACAGGCCCACGCCGTGCGTCCACTCCCAGCCGGCCCAGCCTTTGGTATCGATCACGCGCCCGTCGTCAAGCCGTAACAAGAATTCACCGCTGTCATCCGTAATGTGGATGAGGTTGTCTACCAGGCGTTGAATCAACTGGTGCAGCGCTTCGCGGCTGATGAAGCGTTCTGGCTGGCGCAACAGCGGGCTATGTTTTACGGGGTATATCAGCATAATGCGGCTCTCAGTAAAGATTAATCAGGGTTGATAAGGGGATGCGTGCGTTGCGTCATCACCGTCAGCGGCCTTCACACGCGTGGCGATCGCCGGCTTATGGCGGTTGAGATAGCCAATATTGTTGTTGCCCCACAGGGCCTCATACGGCAGACCTGCCAGCATTTCGACGGTGGTGCGTGCCTGCGGCGTAATGTTGTTTGGCACAATCTGGCCGGCGGCACGCATTTTGGCGACTTCTTCACGCAATATGCTGTGCGTGGCGAGGTTCAGTTTGAAACGCAACGAAATGATAAAACCGACGGTCAGCACCGCTAACGTACCGAAGCACAACACCAGCAGGATGGTGTGGCTCACGGCGGGGGTTTGGGCGCTCTGGCCGGAAACAAACCCCGACAGTTGCAGGATAATGCCGACCAGCATCACGGCGCCGGCCTGCGAGGCCTTGCGCGTCAGCGTCATGATGCCGGCGAAAATGCCTTCGCGCCGCTGGCCGGTAATGGCCTCGTCTACGTCGGCAATATAGGTATAGATGTTCCAGGGCACATAGTTGATCCCGCCGCGCCCCAGCCCCGCCAATGCGGAGATCAGCAGCAGCAACGAGAAGATGTCGCTGAGGTTGGCGTAATACAAAATGGCGTAAGAAATGGCGCTCAGGCCGAACAGAGCGGTGACGACGCGGTAAGACGGAGCCGGGCCAAAGCGGATGCACAGCGGGATCATGCCGATCACCGCGATGAACTGCATGATCGCCATCACCCCCATCAGGTTGGAGGCCATCGACGGCGTCTGCATCAGCACAAACACCACGTAGTAAGTGAAGACCGCGTTGAAGACGTCCTGCGCGATGTAGCCGCCCAGATACATGCCCAGGTGCTGGCGGAAGATGCGGATGCGCAGCGTGGAGGTCAGCTCAACGTTCAGGCGCTTCAGGCTTTGGCGCAGGGTAAGCTTTTGTTGCTCGGCCTGCAGGGCTGCGGCTGATTTTTGCTCCGGCGCGCGCTCCCAGGTAAAGCAATACACCAGCGTCAGTACGCAGGCGCAAATGATGGAAAACACCATGCTGGAATAGAAGAAGGAAACCGCGTTGTCCTTGCCGAAATAGCTCAGCAGGATCCCCGGCAGAAACGCCGCCAGGATGGCGGAAAGCTGCGCCAGGGAAATACGTGCGCCGGAGAATTTGGTCTTTTGCTTGAAATCATCGGTCATCTCCGGCACCAGGGTTTCATAGGGCACCAGGATCATGGTGTAGATCACGTCGAAGAACAGGTAGGTAAACAGGTAGTACCAATAGTCCATATGGCCCACCCACATCAGGCTGTAGCTGAACACCAGCGGGATGCCGAGCAGGATGAAAAACTTGCGGCGGCCGAAGCGTTTGCCCAGCCAGGTGCCGCCAAAGTTGTCGGTCAGGTAGCCCATCACCGGGCTGACCACCGCGTCGAGCACCCTGGCCATGGCGAAGATAAACGTGGCTTCAATGGGGCTAAGGCCGCAAAACGTGGTGTAGAAGTAGAGTAGCCAGGCGGCGGTTAATGCTGTGGTGCCTGCGCCCAGGAAATCGCCCGAGCCGTAGGCCAAATAGTTAATAAGTCCGATTTTTCTTTTTTTCATGACTGTTATTCCCATAGCCATAAGAGACGTCGTGTTCCCGCCATAGGTACGATCAGTGGGGTGCATCTGTAAGGTAGGGGGATGTGCAATCGCTAGCCTTTGTGTTTTTGCCATAGGGGCGTAT
Organism: Gibbsiella greigii; assembly: GCF_039540155.1. Classification (NCBI taxonomy): domain Bacteria; kingdom Pseudomonadati; phylum Pseudomonadota; class Gammaproteobacteria; order Enterobacterales; family Yersiniaceae; genus Gibbsiella; species Gibbsiella greigii. The sequence continues at coordinate 60,326 of NZ_BAABEM010000021.1, read as the reverse complement.
TTAATGGCAGCGGTGAAAAGAATAGGGTGGCCAACTTCTCAATAAATTAAAAACGGTGTTTTATTTTTAATAAAATATGGTTTTAAAAATAAGAAATGTACGGCTAAGGGAAGACGGAAAGAGGGTTGGCGGCGTGGTTGCCAGCCAGCTATGGGGCCGGCCAGGCCCCAGATCACCGGCGGGGGGATTATCTTGCCTGCTGATACACCGACAGGTGGGTGTAAACGGCATTCAGCAACTGGGCATTCACCGCATGGGCGGCGGCAATGCGCACCAGATCGCCAATAATGTGGTCGGCTTCCACCGCAAACCCTTGCACCATGTCGCGGTACATCGATGAGGTTTGCGGCGACTCGGGGTCGGTCAGCGCATTGATGGTGCTGGCCACCATCCCTTCGCGCTCACGGTATCCGCCCGCTTTGATGGTCGCGGCAATTTCGTGGATCAGGGCGGTGGCAAAGGCTTTGCCGCCGCTGGCCGCCGCAACCTGGCCGATATTGCCGCGCATCAGACAAGTGATGGCGCCCAGGCTGGACAAGAACAGCCACTTTTCCCACATTTCGCGGGTGATGTCGTCAGCAAGGCGGGCATTAACGCCAATCCCCTGGAACTGCGCGTCGATCTGGCGAATGCGTTCGCTGCGCTCCCCGGATAGTTCACCGTAGGCGATATCATGCAGCGGGGTCATCTGCACGATATTGCCGTCGGCATCCACCGTGGCGTTGATTTTGCAATACCCGCCGATAACCGCTTCGGCGCCAAAGCGTTGCTTAAGCACGGCCAGGTGGCCCATGCCATTTAGCACCGGCATGATGGTGGTATTGGCGCCCACCGCCGGTGCGATGTCGTCCAATGCGGCGGCGAGGCCAAAGCTTTTCACCGTCAGCAGGATCAGATCAAAAGGCGCGTTGAGATCTTTCGCCCGGGCGATGTTCGGGCTTAGTGAAAAGTTGCCTTGCGGGGTGATGACGTTCAGGCCGCTCGCCTGCAGCGCCGCCGCCCGTTTTTCCCGCACCAGGAAGGTTACGTCTCTGCTGGCTTGTGCCAGCCTGGCGCCAAAATACCCGCCGGTTGCCCCGGCGCCCACCACGAGAATGCGCATATTGTTGTCCGCTAAAGAGTTCAAGGTAAAAAAGACTATAGCAAAAGACGCGGTGCAATAGCATGCGCGCCGTTGGTCTGAACTCGGCGATAGCGCTTTCGGCGAAAGGCCGCGCATTGCGCAAACTCTCCGGCTTTGCCGGCCCCTACGGGCAAATTCGTGAATCACTTCGCAAATTGATTATTTAAGCATCCAGCGATCTTGCAGCCGCCTGCGCGCAATGATAGTAATGCACTAGTTCACTAATATCTGTGAATGAGTAAAGTACATTACGAGTCAACACATGAAGGACACCCCATGTCGGAAATTAAATTTGCCACACGTCTGAACTCCTTTGCGTCAGGGGCCTTTCGCTACTGGCCAGGATTGAAGGGCAAGCCGTCGGTATTGCAAATGATTGAACGTGCCGGAACGGTGAAAGGCTTGACCCACCTGGATCTGAACTATCCCCAGCACATCACCGACGATCTGAAGACCTTGCGTAAGAAGATTGAAGACGTGGGGCTGGCGGTCAACGGTATGCAAATGCGCTGGGACGCGCCGGAGTTTAAAATCGGCGCGTTTACCAATCCGGATGCAAAAATCCGCCGCCAGGCGATCGAACTGACCAAGCGCGGCATTGACGCCGGCCGTGAATTCGGCGCGGGTTTAATGACGCTGTGGATGGGGCAGGACGGCTTTGATTACTGCTTCCAGGCCGATTACAAAAAAATCTGGGAAGATGCCGTCAGCGCGGTGCGCGAAGTGGCGGAGTATGCGCCGGATATCGACATCAGCATCGAATATAAGCCCAACGAACCCCGCGCCTTCAGCATTTTCCCTAACGCCACCACCTGCCTGCTGGCGGTGGAAGAAGCCGGCTGCCGCAACCTGGGCATCACCCTTGATTTTGCCCATGTGCTGTTTGCCAATGAAGTCCCGGCCTTTGCCGCCGCCATGGTGGCGCGCCGTTCACGCCTGCTGGGCCTGGATCTGAACGACGGTTGGGGCAAGCGCGATGATGGCTTGATGGTCGCTTCCGTCAACCCGCGCGCCACGCTGGAATTCCTCTGGCAGATGAAGCGCGACGGTTATCAGGGCGCTTACTACTTCGATACCTTCCCGGATGCCAGCGGCCTCGATCCGGTGCGTGAAGCGGAAACCAATATCGCCACGGTGACCCGCCTGTTAGCGCTGTGCGAAAAACTGGAAGGCAATGCCGAACTGCTGGCGGCCATTGGCCGGCAGGATGCGGTAGCTTCACAGCAGATCGTTAACGACCTGATGCTGGCCAGATAATCCCTACACCGCCGCAGCCAACTGCGGTATTTCCATCAATAACAACAGGAAAGATAGATGATGAAAAAACAATTACTCTCTGTACTCGCTTCTACCCTGTTTTGCACCAGCGTTTACGCGGCGGATCTTCCGCCGCTGCAATCCGACACCGAGCCGGATCGCACCGACTGGACGCAATTGGCCACCAAGTATGGCCCATTGCCCGCCGTTGACAGCAAGCTGAAGATCGGCGGCGTCTCTAAAACGCTGACCAATGAATATTGGCGTTCGCTGGGCGAAGGCTATCAAAACGTGGCGAAAAAGTACGGCTTCACGCTGGCCTACCAGGCCGCGGCCAATGAAGACGATCAATTGGGCCAGCTCTCCATTGCCGAAACGTTAATTTCCCAAGGGTTTAATGGCCTGCTGGTTTCCCCGCAGACTGACGCGAATTTGCAGCCGGCCTATGAAGTTGCCAAAAGCAAAGGCATTCCGGTGGTGAATGTGAACGATGCTGTTATGCCGAACGTGCAGTATTACGTGGGCAACGTTCAGAAGGATAACGGCGTCAGGGTTGCCGACTGGTTTATCAAACACCATCCGCAAGGCGGCAAGGTGGCGGTTATCGAAGGCCAACCGGGCGTTTACGCCGCAGCGCAGCGCACCAAAGGGTTCCGGGAAACGATCGAAGCCAACGGCAAGTTCACCGTGGTGGCCAGCATTCCGGCCAACTGGAGCCGTGAAAATGCCTACAACGCCGCCTCCACCATTTTGCAGCAGCACCCGGATTTGATTGGCTTTTATGCCAACAATGACGGGATGGCGCTGGGGGTTGTGGAAGCCGTGCGCTCGCTGGGCAAAGCCAGCCAGGTAGCGGTGTTTGGCACCGACGGTATCTCTGATGCCTATGCCTCGATCAAGCGCGGTGAGCTGACCGGCACGGTGGATAGCTTCCCGGTGCTGACCGGCGAAGTGGCGATGGAAGTGATGCTGCGCCTGATCGACGGCCAGAAACTCTCGCGCGTGGTTTCCACCCCGCAGGCGTTGATCACCAAAGAAAATGCGGATGCTTTCTCGACCAAAGACAACGCCAAGCTGCGCCAGTTGCTTGAGCAGCACTAAGCAAGGCAACGGAGGGGTTATGGAACAGTTCTGTTTAACGATGCGCAGCATCAATAAAACCTACGGTAGCGTGGCGGCAGTGCAGGACGTTGATTTTTCAGTCCGGCGCGGCGAAGTGCATGCGTTGATTGGCGAAAACGGCGCGGGCAAGTCGACGCTACTGAATATTCTCTCGGGCGTGCGGGCGGCGGACTCCGGTGAAATCAGCGTGGAGGGCCAGGCGATTCAGATGAAAAACCCGCTTTCCGCGCGCCGCGCCGGGATTGCGATGATCCACCAGGAATTGCAGCACGTTCCCGAACTCTCCGTTGCGCAAAATATGTTTCTTGGGCGGCCGTTAACCAAATATAAAGGGTGGTTCGTCGACAGAAAGGCCCAGTACGCGCGGGCGATATCGATCCTGCGGCGGCTGGATCCGAGCATTAATCCCGACGAGCCGATTAAAAACCTGAAGGTTTCCCAGCAGCAGATTGTTGAGATCGCGCGTGCGCTGTTGGATGAGGCCAAAATCATCGCCATGGACGAACCGACGTCGAGCCTGACGCCGACCGAATTTGACCGGCTGGCGGAGCTGATTTCCGATCTGAAATCCATGAACGTCTCGCTGATTTATGTCTCGCACAAGATGAACGAGATTTTTAAGGTGTGCGATCGCGCCACGATTTTACGCGACGGCAGACAGGTCGGCGTGGTGAATATCTGCGACGAAACGGAAGAGAGCATCGTCACCAAAATGGTGGGGCGCAAGATTGAGAAAGTGCAGCACCAGTCGTTCGTCACGGATCAGGAAGTGCTGCGGATCGAAGAACTGGGGCGCGATAGCGCCGTGCTGCCGGCCAGTTTCAGCGTGCAGGCCGGGGAAGTGCTGGGCATCGCCGGGCTGGTGGGCTCCGGGCGCACCGAGCTGCTAAAACTGATTGCCGGGATTGACGCCAAAACCAGCGGCCGCGTGCTGATCGATGGCGCGCCGGTGAAAAACCTCAACGTCAGCAGCGCGATTCGTGCCGGGATTGGCCTGGTGCCGGAGGATCGAAAAAAAGAGGGCATCATTAAGGAACGGGCGGTGAAAATGAATATGGCGCTGCCTTCCATGGGGAAATTCACCCGCTATGGGCTGCTGAAAAACGCGCGCTTAAACCAGATTGCGCTGGAAGTGATGAGCGATCTGAAACTGCGGCCGCTAAATATTGATAAACCTATCGGCACCCTAAGCGGCGGTAATCAGCAAAAGGTAATAATCGGCCGCTGGGTTGCCGCGGATAATAAAGTGTTTTTATTTGATGAGCCAACCCGGGGGATTGATATCGGGGCCAAGTCGGAAATTTATAATCTGATAGAAAAACTGGCCCGGCAGGGAAAGGCGATTGTGGTCGTTTCTTCAGAGATGCCGGAAATTATACGCATCTCGGATCGCGTATTGGTCATGCGTGAAGGGAAGGTGACCAAAGAACTGAAAGGCGATGCGATTACGGAAGAAAATATTGCACGCTATGCGATTAACGATCTGACTTAAAACATAACCACTGTAACTGTAACCTGCATTTATCACTAAGGTAATCATTATGATGGCACAAGGTAATACTCAGCCAAAAGCAAACCCTGCATCGCTGTTTAAGTTTAATTTGCGTGATGCCGGTACGCTTATTGGTTTGCTCATTATTGTTGTCACCTTCTCTTTTCTTTCACCGATGTTTTGGACCGTGCCCAATTTGCTGAATATTTTGCAGCAATCGTCTATTAACGGCATTATTGCGCTGGGGATGACGCTGGTGATCATTTCCGGCGGCATCGACCTTTCCGTAGGGCCGACGGCGGCGCTGTCGGCGGTGCTCGGCGCCACGCTGATGGTGGCCGGCGTGCCGGTGCCGCTGGCAGTGATGGCGACCCTGGGCATTGGGGCGTTGTGCGGGGTGTTCAGCGGTACGCTGGTGGCTTACGCCGGGTTGCAGCCGTTTATCGTGACCCTTGGCGGTTTGTCTCTGTTCCGCGCGCTGGCGCTGATCTTCACGAACGGTAACCCGATTTTTGGCATTCCGGTGGAGTTCCGTACCCTGATCAACAGTACGGTGTTTGGGGTGCCGGCGCCGATTGTGATTGTTATCACCATTGCCGTTATTTTGTGGGTATTGATGAATAAAACCCCGCTGGGTGAATATATTCTTGCCGTCGGTGGCAATGAAGAAGCCGCCCGCGTGGCCGGGGTGCCGGTAAAAAGAACCAAGGTGACGGTGTTTGTTATTTCCGGTGTGTTGGCTTCTTTGGCTTCGCTGATTCTGATTGGCCGCCTCGGCGCTGCCGAACCGACGATGGGGAATTTATGGGAACTGGACGCTATCGCGGCGGCCGCCATCGGGGGCGCTTCGCTGATGGGGGGCAAGGGGAGCATTATCGGTACCCTGATCGGCGCCATTATTCTGGGGGCGCTGCGTAACGGTTTGACGCTTCTGAATATTCAGGCGTTTTATCAATTGCTTGCTACTGGCCTTATAATTATTATAGCGATGTTGATTGACAGAGCGACAAGAGGCAAGTAATGAAGCAAGATCCGCGAGCAATAGGTGCTCAAATTCGTATGCGATTGCCACACCTGACGCCATTGGAAAGGAAAGTTGTCGATTCAATTACTTCGAAAACGGATTTGTCCGAGCAAACGTCGTTAAAAGAGATTGCTCAAGGGAATAATGTTTCTGAGGCAATGGTAGTGAAATTAGCCAAGAAACTTAATTTCTCAGGCTTCCGGGAATTTAGAAGTAGTTTAATTTACTATAACTATTCTGAAGTGGCCGGCTTACATGCGGAAATTGAGCCCGATGACTCGTCGGAGCAATTACTGGCAAAAGTATTCAGAACCTCTATTCAGGCAATAGAAGAAACTATTTCTATTTTGGATATTTCTGAATTCAACCGTGCGGCTGACATTTTGTTTAAAGCCAGGCACATCGATTTATATGCCGTCGGCGGTTCGGCAACCGTCGCCCGTGATTTGTCGCACAAATTGCTCAAAATCGGGATCAAAACAACGGTCTATGATGATGCCCATATTATGCTGATGTCAGCGGCGGTTTTATCGGATGATGATGCGGTGATCGCCATTAGCCATTCCGGCGCAACCCGCGCGGTGAACGATCCGATTAAACTGGCTGCGCGTAACGGTGCCAAAGTGATTGCCATCACCAACTATGCCGAATCGCCCATTGCGCGCAATGCGCACGTGGTGCTCAATTCAACCTCTCAGGGATCGCATTTGCTTGGGGAAAATGCAGCGTCGCGCATTGCCCAGTTGAACATACTGGATGCACTGTTTGTGGCGATTGCACAAAAGGATCTGAAGAAAGCCGAAAAGAACCTGATGAAAACCCAACAGGCGGTTCAGGACCTACGAGAATATTAACATGGGTAAAATACTCGTTACCGGCAGTCTCCATTACGACATCATGCTGCAGGCGCATCACCGCCCGGAAAAGGGGGAAACGGTTATCGGCAGCGCCTGTTCCTATAAATTCGGCGGCAAGGGCGGCAACCAGGCAATATCGGCGGCCAAGGCCGGGGCGCAGGTGAGCTTCGCCGGTGCGGTGGGGGCGGATTCCCAGGGGACATTTTTGCTCTCGGTGCTCAACCAGCACGGCGTAGACCACTCGCAGGTGGCAGTGACCGCCGCCTCGCCCTCCGGCATGAGCGTTGCGATCACGGATGCGGAAGGCGACTATGGCGCGGTGGTGGTTTCAAACGCCAATAACCATATCGATCCGCAGTTGTTTCATGATGATGCCGTGTGGAACCAGGTGAGCATGCTGTTGTTGCAAAACGAGGTGCCGGAGGCGGTGAACTTGCAGGCGGCCAGCGAAGCGAAAAAGCGCGGCGTGACGGTGTGCCTGAATGCGGCGCCCGCCCGGGCGCTGAGCACAGCCCTGCAATCCTGTATCGATCTGCTGGTGGTCAACGCGGTGGAAGCGCGGGATCTGAGCGGCATCCCGGTGCCGGATCTGCCCGGTGCCTGCGCCGCCGCCGAAGCGTTGAGCCAGGCCTATCCGGCGGTGGTGGTCACCGCCGGCGAACACGGCGTGGCCTTCTGTGAAGCAGGGGAGAGCAGCCAATCCCTGCCGGCGCAGAAAGTGGTGTTGATCAGCACCCACGGCGCCGGCGACTGCTTTATGGGCATGTTGTGCACCTCGCTGTTACAGGGCCATCCTCTGGCGCAGGCGGTGGCCAACGCAAATCAGGCTGCCGCCGAGCACGTTTCGCGCCCACATTCCTGACCCTCTCTTGATGTTATTCGCCCCCGGTTGCGGTTGGGGGCGCTAACCGCCCGCCGGGCTGTCGGCTTCTCTGCTTTTATTTTAGAATCTCTGTGCGCCGCCATCGCTCAAGGACGGATGGCTAGCCAAATAGCGCCGCCTGGCCGCACGGGCCAGCGAGTGCTGTGACACAACCCGCGTTCATACAGAGACGAACTCAATGAAAAATCGGTTTCCGCAAGGCTTTTTATGGGGCGGCGCTACGGCCGCCAACCAGGTTGAAGGGGCTTATGACCAAGAGGGAAAGGGGCTGTCGATTGTCGACGCGATTCCAGGCGGCAAGCAACGGTTAAATATTGTTTCATCGGCTGAATTTGACTTCACCATTGAGCCGGAAAAATACAGCTATCCAAACCATAATGGTATCGACCATTATCACCGCTTTCGCGAAGACATCGCGCTGTTTGCCGAAATGGGCTTTAAGTGTTACCGCTTTTCCATCGCCTGGACTCGGATATACCCGAATGGCACTGAAGAAACGCCGAATGAAGCCGGCCTGCGCCATTACGATCGGGTGATTGATGCCTGTATTGCGCACGGTATCGAACCGGTGGTGACCATTTCCCACTATGAAATGCCGCTGCACCTGGCCACCGCCTATGGCGGGTGGAAAAACCGTGCGTTGATCGCCTGCTATGAACGCTTTGCCCGCACTGTGCTGGCGCGCTTTGGTCATAAGGTCAAATACTGGATGACCTTCAACGAGATCAACAGTGCCGCCCATTTCCCGGTGATGAGCCAGGGGCTGATTGTTAAAACCGGGGCGCTGGAGGCCCAGGCCAAATTCCAGGCCTGGCACAACCAGTTTGTTGCCAGCAGTATGGCGGTGAAAATCGCCCATGAGATCCGCCCGGATATCCAGATCGGCTGTATGATCCTGTACGCCACCACCTACGCCTATGACTGCAACCCCACTAACCAGTTGGCCGCTCTGCAAGAAACGCAGGCGTTCAATTTCTACTGTGCGGATGTGCAGGCCGGCGGCAAATATCCTTACTATGCCAAACGCCTGTGGGAAACGCTCGGTGTGGAATTGGCCATCGAACCTGGCGATCTGGCGTTAATCCGGCAGCATACCGTGGATTACATCGGCTTTAGCTATTACATGTCGTCGACGGTCAATAAGACCGAGCCGGATAGCCAAGCGGCGCAGGGTAACCTGCTGGGCGGGGCGCGCAACCCATTCCTGGCGGCCAGCGAGTGGGGCTGGGAGATCGATCCCGTTGGCCTGCGCATCGCGCTTAATCAGCTCTATGATCGCTACCAAAAGCCGTTGTTTATCGTCGAAAACGGCCTGGGGGCGATCGATCAGCCGGACGCCAACCACTATGTGGCCGATGATTACCGCATCAATTATCTGCGCCAGCACATTGAAGCGATGGCCGAAGCGATTGAGGATGGCGTGGAGCTGATGGGCTATACCCCGTGGGGCTGTATCGATCTGGTTAGCATGTCCACCGGTGAAATGTCGAAGCGCTACGGCCTGATTTATGTCGATCTGGACGATACTCTCGCCGGCAGCGGCAACCGTTATAAGAAGAAATCTTTCTACTGGTACCAGAAGGTGATCGCCACCAACGGCGATGATATCGGCTGATCGCCAGGCCGCCCCGGGTGCACGGGGCGGCAAGCCTCATTGCGCGGCGGCCATGTTGTGCAGAGAATCCCCTTCCAGCCGGTATCGGATCCACTCTGTCTGCGGTTCGCCGCCCAGCCGGTTGTACACGTCGATCGCCGGTTGGTTCCAGTCCAGCACGCTCCACTCCAGGCGGCCGCAGCCGCGTGCGACGGCCAGTTGTGCAATGTGTTTCAGCAAGGCTTTCCCGGCGCCCTGGCCACGGCATTCAGGGGCGACGTATAAGTCTTCCAGATAGATGCCATTGCGGCCCAACCAGGTGGAATAGCTGCTGAAGAACACGGCAAAGCCGATTGGCGTGCCGTTCGATTCGCAAATCAACGCTTCGGTGGCGGCCCGCTCGCCGAACAGCGTTGCTTCGATTTCCGCCGGGGTGGTTTTCACCTCGTGCAGCGCTTTTTCATACTCGGCCAGTTGGCAAATGAACGAAAAAATAGTGGCAGCGTCGCGCTTTTCCGCCGGGCGGATGTGTAATGTCATGATGGTCTTCCAGTGTGTTTATCAGTGATGCATCATCATAATCACTGCTCTATACTGCATGAAGTGCAATATCCTCAATAGACAGTGAATTTTATGCATTCTTATTTACGCCGGATGGATCTCAACCTGCTGTTGGTTTTTGACGCTATTTATCGCCACCAGTCGGTTACCCGTGCAGCGGACGAGCTGGCAATGAGTAACTCGGCCTTAAGCCACGCGCTGGGGCGCCTGCGCAATGCGCTGAACGACGAGCTGTTTTACCGCTCCGGCCAACAAATGCGCCCAACGGTATTGGCGGAAAGCCTGGCTGCGACCATCGGCGACAGCTTGCGCACCCTGGAGCGCGAACTGAATACACAGCCGCGCTTTGCGCCGCTGCACAGCCATGAACAATTTACCTTTTCCGTCACCGATTACACCGCGTTTTGCCTTTTCCCGACGTTAATGGCCGCCCTGCAGGAGCGCGCGCCTCATTTGCAGTTCCAGCTGTTGCATGGCGATCAAAAAGTGGCGATCGAGGATTTACTGGCCGGGCGTATTGATTTCGCGCTGGGTTTCACCGAATCTACCGATAGCCTGCATGAGGATATTGACGAGATTGACTGGATGGAGGATCGCTATGTCGCCATCATCGCGGCAGCGCAGCGCAATAATCTCACGCCGCTGTCGTTGGCCGAATACTTGGCGGCAAAGCACGTGGTGATCACCCCCTGGAACGAGGCGCGCGGGGCGATTGATTACGAACTGGATAAACTGGGGCGGCAGCGCACCATTGCTTTGCGCATGCCTTCGCTGCTGGCGGCGCCGTTTATTATCGCCCAGAGCCGGATGTTTATGACGCTACCGGCGTTCGCCGCCCGGCAACTGGCGCCATTGCACCATTGGGCGATACATGAATTGCCGTTTTACGTGCCGCCGTACCGGATCAAAATCTATTCTCACCGGCGTAACCAACGCCGCGAGGCCAACCGTTGGCTAACAGAGCAAATCCGCGCGCTGGCTTTTTCCGGCGCATCGGCCGCTGCGGGGGCATAAACCGCAGCGGCGTCTTATTTTGGCAGGAGAGATCCGTTGAGCATTGATGTTTTACGTATTGCCGCGTTTTCCGAGGGTCAGACGGGCGGCAACCCGGCGGGGGTGCTGATCGCCGAACAACTGCCGGATCCTGCCGAGATGCAGCGGATCGCGGCCGAAGTGGGCTATTCGGAAACGGTTTTCGCGGCGCCCTGTGAACAGGGCTGGCGGGTGCGCTATTTCTCGCCCCAGATGGAAGTGCCGTTTTGCGGCCATGCGACCATCGCCCTGGGCGCGGCGTTGGCTCTGCGCCAGGGTGACGGGGTGTTTACTCTGGTGCTTAATCAGGCGACGATCACTGTTGAAGGGGCGCAGGCCGACGGCCGGCTTTCGGCGGTGTTGCAGTCGCCGCCGACCCATAGCGCGCCCGCTCCAGTGCCGCTGGTGGCAGAGGTATTGGCGTTGTTTGGCTATACGCCTGGCGATGTCAGCAGTGCGATTGCGCCGGCGCGCATCCACGGCGGCGCCGATCACTTTGCCTTGACCCTCAACACGCGTGAAGCGCTGGCGGCCATGCATTACGATATCGCCGCCGGGCAGGCGCTGATGCTGCGTGAAGGCTGGGCCACCATCATGCTGGCCTATGCGCAAACGCCGCAGCGCTTTCATTGCCGCAATCCATTTGCCTCCGGCGGGGTGTATGAAGATCCGGCAACGGGCGCGGCGGCGGCCGCTTATGCGGGTTACCTGCGGGATATTGCCTGGCCGCACGCCGGGGCGATCGATATTATTCAGGGTGAGGATATGGGGATGCCTTCGCGTATTCACGCTGACATCACCCCGGTTTCGGGGGCGTCGATCCGTGTTTCCGGCACCGCGCGCCGGATGACGGCGGAGTAACCGGCTGCCCCCGATTATGGCAGGAAAAACAAAAGGAAGTGACGGATGGCCGTGCCGGAATCAAAAGGCGCATTGATCAAAGCGGTGAACAGCAATTTTGCGCTGCTGATGAAAAAACTGGACGACATACCGGCAGAAAAGGCGTTTGAGCCGCTGATGCCGGGGTATGCCAAGGGCAGCGTAATGAGCGTTGCCCAACTGGTGGCCTATCTGATTGGCTGGGGGGAGCTGGTTTTGTCCTGGCATGCGAAAGAAAGGCAAGGCCTTGAAATCGCCTTCCCCGAAGACGGTTTTAAGTGGAACCAATTGGGGTTGCTGGCGCAAAAGTTTTACCGTGATTATGCGCAGATTACGGACTACGGCGCCCTGCTGATGCGGCTTGCCGATAATAAACGGCAGATTATCGCGTTGATTGACGGCTTTAGCGATGAGGCGCTCTACGGCCAGCCGTGGTACGGCAAATGGACGCGCGGCCGGATGATTCAGTTCAACACGGCGTCACCGTATAAGAACGCCTGCGGCAGGCTAAACGCATTGCGAAAAGTAGGCTGTGTCCCGTAATAGTGCATGACACAGCCTGGCTTGGCGCTGGCGTTAGCCCCTACTGGAAAATCGGCTGAGGGGTGTTGATGCCGGCAACCTGTGCGTGTTGCATCATCTGCAGCACGTGGTCGAGCGGGCACAGTGTTCCGCGCGCGGTTTTATGGCAATGCTTATCGCTGTAATCCTTGCTGAGCAAGGGGTGGGCGGTGTCTATGCGGCGCAGGCTGCGCCACTGATCCAGTGACATGGCGGTAAACGCCAGGCGCACCAAGCGTTGGCCGCTGCGTTTATCGCGGTAGCGTTCAAAAATCAGGCTGCCGCCCGGCGGGATGTCATTGGGCGGGTATTCCCCCAGCGCCCAGTTCATGTTCAGCATGGTGTGGATTTGCGCAATATTGGTGTCATGGCCGATAAACAGCGTGAGCCGTGGGGCAGGGGTTTTGGCGGCCGGCTGTTCCAGCGGCGTGCCCTGCTTCAGTGCGGTGGCGAGCTGTTCCATCAGTAATGTGCCGCCATGGCGCGCCAGCTCCGGCGTATCGCTGATCAAATCGTATTTCGCCGCGTGCAGCGCCATCAGAGCCGCCACCTGTTTGGCGTTGGCGGCATGGCCGAAAGCGACCTGGCTGAGCGGCAACCCTTCGCTGTATTGCAGGCGGATAGTTTCGCCGATATTTGCTCCGGGCGACAGCGGGCCTTTCAGCGCAAAACCGTTTTCTTTCTCAACCAGTTTCCACGGTTCGTGCAGGAAGGCGCACGCCTGCGTATCGTCGGCGCAAACCGCGGCGTGCAGGCGTTCCACGTCGGGCTGATAATGCGCGGCCGCCGCGGCTTCGCTGCCGCCCATGCGCGCCATAATCTGCTGCCTGGCCAGCGCCTTATCCGGCTTCGCCAGGCCCATGTCTACGCTTTGAAACAGCGGATCGTAGCGGTTGCGGGTGTGGCCAGCGGCCAGGCCGCAGCCGGGAAACATGCCGTCAAGCAGCGCCTGCGCGGTGGCTCTGGTGCGTTGCAGTGGGCTGGCCCAGGCAAACACCGCACCGGCCGGTGGGCACGCCGGCCCCAGCGCTAACCCGGCGCGGCGCCAACTGGCGATCTGGTAAGCCGCCTGGTTAACGATGCCGGCGTAGCCGTGGCCGGAAAGGTGGCCGTCCTCGACGTTCCATTGCGGCCATTGCCGGCCGGTGGCTTTGTTCAGCTTTTCCGTGTCGGTTTGTGGGCGCACGCCATGGCGGCTTAGCATCACCACTTTTTCCAGCGTGTAGCGTTCGTCTACTGCATGCGCCGGGGTGGCGGCCAACAACGAGGCGCTCAGGGCTAACAAGGCGGCGCTGAGCATGGGTTTATACATATGGCCGTATTGGCGGGAGTTAAAAAGCATATTCAACCCCCGTGGTGTAAACCGTCTGCCGGCGTTCGCTGTTTTTTGCCACTGACTCATTACTGACTTCCATTACATATTTCCAATGGGTGAAGAATTTAATCTTCATGGCCACCTCGTGCTTATAGTCGGTGTCTTTTTTAGCATAAATTGGTTTGTCGCTAAAGTAACGTGCGTATTTATAGATCAGTGTTACCGGTTGTATTTTATATTTGGCGCCGATATCTATACGGTGTGTGTGTTTGGTAGGTTTTTCATCATAGTCGGTTATTTCATAGCGGTAGCGCGTGACGAAAGCCAGCGATTTATTATAATCCCATCGGATCTCTAACCCCGGCTTCCAGGTTTTTTTCTCATCATACAGATTGAGCGACAGGCCGGGCGTTAGCGTAAAGTTAGCCGGCGCATTAATCGCATAATCAATGCCGAACACCTTCTTTTTATTTTTTAAATGGTTGAACGCCTGGCCGCTGCGGCCATCTTCGGTTTCGCGCGGTGAGTACTCAAGCGCCGTCGAGACGCCAAGGCCGTTTTCAAAGCTGTGGTTTAATTCAAACTTATCGGTATGCTCACGGGTAACGTCGGCGAATTCGTGCGCCCAAGAGAGCGATAGTGCATGAGCATTTATGGAAAAAAGCAAACAGGGGAAAAGGAATAAATTACGATTATACATTTGTCTTGTTCAGCTAATTGATAATTATTTAGGATATAACGTCCTTCGAAGGCGCTATTTTTTCAGCGAGAAAAAATAAAAGCAAGACACCAAAGGGGAACTATTCTTTTCTTAATAAAACCTTCATGAAAAATTATTATTCATGCTGAAATGTTTAAACGTTAATTATGGTGGTGCCATTTATATTTCAGGGGGGGATTGTCGTGAGAACACTACCAAACCATTATGCCTGGGGTTGGCGCTTATTCTTCGGCACGGCAATCGCGGTTCATTTATTGACGATTTGCCGCCGGGTAAACAGACGGGTCATCATGACGGCAAAGATCGCAAATATCCCGCCGAGCGCGGTTGATTCCAGGCGATGCGTGGCGACATCCACCTGTGAGAAACCCAGACTGGAAATCATAAACACCACCATCAGAGTGACGAAAAAGGTGAAGATAAAATAGGATTTTGAAATCAGCGAATAGGAAAAGGTAAAGGCGATATAGCCAAACAAAATAAACCCGCAGACCAGCAACAGCGGGCTGTGCCAATAAGCTATCAGCGTGGCGGCCAGGATACTGCCCATCAGCGTGCCCAGCACTCTCGCCTGCACCCGCTCCACCGTGTCCTTATAGTTGTTGCGCAGGCAAAACAGCAACGTCATACCGGCCCAGTAGCCATTTTTCATATGAAGCAGTTCGACGGTGCTTAATGCCAGGCACATGGTCAGCAGGGCGTAAAAAATCGACCATTGCAGATGGATTTTGCGCTTGTATTTGCTGGTAGTGATGCGCAAAAAACGCAGCCAGGATCGTGGGCTGAAATCTTGCCGGTGGAAGCCGTAACGGCGGAAGATCAACGCCAGGAACAGCATTTGCAGCAGGCCGCCGCCGCCCGTCATGGCCGCACGGGCGGCGGCGTGTTCCGCGGAGCCGGCGAAATAGCCGGAAACCAGATAGGCGATCGCCCATTGCAGCAACATCCACCAGGCACTGCTGTCCACGTTCGCCATCGTGACGTAGACCCCGGCATACAGCATGGCGCCGGCGATGTACAACGGTAAAACGTTCCCCGTCAGGCAGCCCAGCCAGGACGAAAAAGCCAGCCCCAGCGTGGTGGTGATGAGCAGTGAAAACGCCGAGCCGCCCCAGGTTTTGTTGGCGCCAAACGCCAGCGTTAATGCGCCGCTTGCCACCACGCTTGCCGCCGGGACGCGATCCAGTGCAAAGCCGACCAGGTAAATCACGATAATGGCCGGCAAGCAGCACAGCCCCAGCAACATATCCTGCTGCAAGGTGATGGGAAGGCGAATCGGCAAACGGTGTCTCCTGAATCTGATGGGCAACGGGCGTATCCTAAAGCCTAGTGTAGCCTAACGGGCGGTGGCTGGCCGTGGGTGCATCCGCCGGCTGCTGGAAATACTGAAGCCTTTTAACGAAAACCTTACAGTTCAGCTATAGAAAGCAGCTAACATAGTTGACGATAATAAGCACCTATACCCAAAATAATCCGAGTTGCAGCAAAGCCAGCACATCGGCAACGTGAAGTATCAAGGGTATATACTTTCCTTATCCCGCAAGTGGGTGAGGTGTCCTTTTCTCATCAACATTAAGATTTTCATGACTAAGCCATCGCGTTCTCGATTATTGAAACTTCTGTTACTTGTTATCTTGGTTCTGATCGTTGCCGGCGTGGTCTGGCGCCTGTGGCCACAAGGGCAGAGCGGCCAAACCGGTATGCGTGCCCCCGGTGGTCACGGCGGGCCAGGCCGGATGATGATGGGCGGTGGCAATACGCTGGTTCATGCCGGAACCGCCACCCAGGCCGATGTGCCGGTGTACCTCAATGCCCTGGGCACGGTGACGCCGAACGCCATGGTAACGGTAACCAGCCGGGTCGATGGCCAGCTCATGAAAGTCTATTTTACCGAAGGGCAGAAGGTGGAAGCCGGCCAGTTGCTGGCGCAGATCGATCCGCGCAGCTACCAGGCCACGCTGGCGCAGTACCAGGCCGAGCTGAGTGAAAACCAGGCGCTGCTGAAAAGCGCGCAGCTCACGCTGGCCCGTTACAGAAAGCTGTTCGCGCAGGATTCGCTTTCCCGCCAGGATCTGGATACGCAAATCGCCACCGTCGGGCAGTACAGCGGGGCGATTAAAGCCGATGAAGCACAGATTGCCGCCGCCAAGCTGAATATCGAATACGCGCGCATCACGGCGCCGATCAGCGGGCGCGTGGGCCTGCGGCTGGTGGATGCGGGCAATATGGTGACCAGCAGCGATACCACCGGCATCGTTACCATTACGCAAACTCAACCCGCGGCGGTGACCTTCAGCGTGCCGCAAAGCAATATTCCGGTGCTGCTGAAAGCGTTACATAACGGGCAGAGCATGCCGGTAACCGCGTTTGATCAGGATAACAAAACGCAGCTTGCCGAGGGCAAAGCGCAGTTCATCAGCAACAGCATCGATACCAGCACCGGCACTGTGCAGTTAAAAGCCCTGTTCGATAATAAGGATGAGGCGCTGTACGCCAACCAGTTCGTCAACGTGCGGCTGCAAATCGGCCTGCTGTCGCAGGCGACGGTAATTCCTTCCCAGGCGCTGCAGCTTAGCAGCGACGGAAGTTTTGTCTTTGTGATCAACCAAGACAACACTGTAACGCGTAAGGTGGTGGCAACCGGGCCGAACTTCGGTGACGACCAGCGGGCGATTATTTCCGGCGTCGCGCCGGGGGATCGGGTGGTGACGGAAGGCGTCGATCGCCTGGCCACCGGCAGCAAAGTCAGTGTGGTGACGGCGGAACAGACGCAGACCGGCGCGGCCAGTGGGAGCGCTAAGGCTCAATGAACCCGTCACGAATATTTATTGAGCGCCCGGTCGCGACCATCTTATTGATGGTCGGCGTGTTGATTTCCGGGATTTTTGCTTATCGCACACTGTCGACTTCCGCCCTGCCGCAGGTTGACTATCCTACCATCCAGGTAACGACGCTCTATCCGGGCGCCAGCCCGGACGTCATGGCGTCATCCGTGACCGGGCCGCTGGAGCGCCAACTGGGGCAAATGGCCGGCCTGAGCCAGATGACCTCCAACAGCAGCAGCGGTTCTTCGCTGATCACCCTGAAGTTTTCGCTCGATCTGTCGCTGGACGTTGCCGAGCAGGAAGTGCAGGCGGCAATCAATGCCGCCGACAGCCTGCTGCCAAGCGATCTGCCCAATCCGCCGACCTATAAAAAAGTTAACCCGGCGGATAGCGCGGTGATCACTCTGGCCGCCAGCTCCGATACCCTGCCGCTGATCAAAGTGCAGGATCTGGTGAACACCCGTATCGCGCTCAAGCTGTCGCAGATTTCCGGCGTGGGGATGGTGACGTTGGCCGGCGGGCACCAGCCTGCCATCCGCGTGCAGGTGGATCCGAAAGCGCTGGCGGCGCGGGGATTGACGCTGGAAGATGTCAATACGCTGATCGGCAACAGCAACGTTAACGGTTCGAAGGGCGGCTTTGACGGTAAATACCACTCGGTCACCATTGATGCCAATGACCAACTGCGCACCGCCGAAGAGTACGGCAATCTGATTCTGGCTTACCAGAACGGTGCGGCGCTGCGCCTGCACGATATCGCCCATATTGAAGAAGCGTCGGAAAACAGCTATCAGTCGGCGTGGGCCAACCGCAGCCCGGCGATTGTCATCAGCGTGCAGCGCCAGCCAGGCGCCAACGTTATCTCGGTAGTGGATAATATCAAGGCCCAACTGCCGACGCTGCAGGCGGCGCTGCCGGATGGCGTGAAAATGGAGATATTGTCCGATCGCACGCAAACCATTCGCGCTTCAATCAGCGACGTGCAGTTCGAACTGATGCTGTCGATTGCGCTGGTTATCATGGTGACCTTCCTGTTCCTGCGCAATATCGCCGCGACGTTGATCCCAAGCGTGGCGGTTCCTTTGTCGCTGGTGGGCACCTTCGGCGTGATGTATCTGGCCGATTTCAGCCTCAACAACCTGTCGCTGATGGCGCTGACCATCGCCACCGGCTTCGTTATCGATGACGCCATCGTGGTGGTGGAGAATATTTCCCGCCGGCTGGAAGAGGGCGAAACGCCGATGCAGGCGGCGCTGAAAGGCTCGCAGCAGATTGGCTTCACCATCATCTCGCTGACCTTCTCGCTGATTGCGGTGTTGATCCCGCTGCTGTTTATGGGCGATGTGGTCGGGCGGCTGTTCCGCGAATTCGCCATTACGCTGGCGGTGGCGATACTGGTGTCGATGCTGGTGTCGTTAACCTTAACGCCGATGCTGTGCGCCTATTTGCTGCGCCACATCCCGCCGGAAAAACAGTCGCGCTTTTCGCGCAAGGGCGGGGAGTTTTTCGACAAGCTGATCCACGGCTACGATCGTTTGCTGACGGTGGTGCTTAACCATCAGAAACTGACGCTGCTGGTGGCGCTGGGCACTTTCGTGCTGACGGCGCTGCTTTATCTGATTATCCCCAAAGGCTTCTTCCCGACGCAGGATACCGGGTTGATTCAGGGGATCAGCGTGGCGTCGCAGGATGTTTCTTTTGGTGAAATGGCCAGGCGGCAACAGGCGCTGGCGGATGTGATTTTGCAGAATCCGGCGGTTGAGAGCGTGTCGTCCACCATCGGCATCGACGGCAACAACACCAGCCTGAACAGCGGGCGCCTGCAAATCAATCTTAAATCGTTCGATGAGCGCGACGATCGCGCCGACACGGTGATCGCCGAGCTGAAACAAGCGGTGCGCAGCGTGCCGGGCATCGAGCTGTATATGCAATCGGCGCAGGATCTGACGGTGAACGACCAGGTGACGCCGAGCCAGTATCAGTTCACGCTGGATGACGCCGACAGCGAAAACCTGGTGAAGTGGTCGCCGCAGCTGGTGGCGGCGTTGGCAAAACGCCCGGAATTCAACAACGTGGTCAGCAACCTGCAGGATCAGGGGCAGGTGGCCTATGTCGAGCTGAACCGCGATAAGGCGGCGCGCTACGGCATTACCGCGTCCGATGTGGATACCGCGTTATATAACGCCTTCGGGCAGCGCCTGGTTTCGACCATCTTTACTCAGTCGAACCAGTACCGCGTGGTGCTGGAAGTGGCGCCGGCCTATCAGCAGTCCCCGGCGTCGTTCGATGACGTTTGGCTGGCCAGTACGGTGTCTTCCGACAGCAGCAGTACGTCATCTTCATCCACAACATCGACGTCTTCTACGAGCTCAACGTCCTCCACGTCGACGTCGACCAGTTCAAGCAGTTCGACGGCCAATATGGTGAAACTGACCTCGATCGCCACCATTCACCAGCGCCCTGGTTCGTTGATGCATATGCGGCTGAACCAGTTCCCGGCGGTCACGGTGTCGTTCAATCTGAATGACGGCTATTCGCTGGAAAACGCGCAGCAGGCGATTGCTGAGGTCAGCAAGCAACTGGAACTGCCTTCGAGCATTACCCTGCGTTACCAAGGGGAAGCTTCCGCTTTCCAGAGCGCCAACAGCAACACGCTGTGGCTGATTTTGGCGGCGTTGCTCACCATGTACGTGGTGTTGGGCATCTTGTACGAAAGCTTTATTCATCCGATCACCATCCTGTCGACGCTGCCTTCGGCGGCGGTGGGGGCACTGCTGATCCTGCTGCTGGCCGGCACCGAATTCAGCCTGATTGCGCTGATTGGCGTGATTTTGCTGATCGGCATCGTTAAGAAGAACGCCATCATGATGATCGACTTTGCGCTTGAGGCCGAGAACCATCAGCACCTCAGCCCGCGTGAAGCGATCCATCAGGCCTGCTTGCTGCGTTTCCGGCCGATTCTGATGACCACCATGGCGGCATTGCTCGGCGCGCTGCCGCTGATGCTGGCTTCCGGTTCCGGTGCGGAGCTGCGTCAGCCGCTGGGGCTGGTGATCGTCGGCGGTTTGATCGTCAGCCAGGTGCTGACGCTGTTCTCCACGCCGGTGATTTATCTATGGTTCGACGGCCTGGCGCAGCGCGGGAAACGCTATATGCGTAAAGCGCAGCAGCAGTCTCAGGGCGGGGAGTGAATATGGTACGGTTGTTTATCTTCCGTCCGGTCGCCACGTTGTTGCTGACGCTGTCGATCCTGTTGCTTGGCATGCTGGGTTATCGCCTGCTGCCGGTGGCGCCGCTGCCGCAGGTGGATTTCCCCACCATCATGGTGACCGGCTCATTGGCCGGCGCCAGCCCGGAAACCATGGCCGCCACCGTGGCGACGCCGTTGGAGCGGGCGCTGGGGCAGATCGCCGGGATTACCGAGATGACCTCCAGCAGTTCCTCCGGCAGCACCAATATCATTTTGCAGTTTGAACTGAACCGCGATATCAACGGCGCGGCGCGCGACGTGCAGGCGGCGATCAACGCCGCCCGCAGCCTGCTGCCCAGCAGCATGACGACGCTGCCGACCTACCGCAAGGCCAACCCATCCGATGCGCCGATCGTGATGCTGGCGCTGACTTCGGCAACGCGCCCGGCCGGCGAACTCTACGATCTGGCGGACAGCAAGATCGACCAGAAAATCGCCCAGGTGCAGGGGGTCGGCGAGGTGTCGCTGATGGGCAGCGCGCTGCCGGCGGTGCGTATCGATCTGCAGCCGCAGATGCTGACCCACTTTGGCGTTTCGTTGGATACGGTGCGCGCCGCCATTGCCGACAGCACCACCAACCTGCCCAAAGGTATTCTGAACGGCAACAGCCAATCGTGGGTGGTGGACAATAATGGTCAACTGGATAAAGCGGCGCAGTATCGCAACCTGGTGGTTAGCTATCAGAACGGCCGGGCGATCCACCTGAGCGACGTGGCCACGGTGTACGATGCGATCGAAGACAAATACAAGGCCGGTTACTACAACCAACAGCCGGCGGTGATGATTGGCGTGACCCGGCAGGCGGGCGCCAACATGCTGCAAACCATTGATGCGATCAAAGCATTGCTGCCGGATCTGCAAAAGGAACTACCAGCGGATACACAGTTGAAGCTGGTGGTCGACCGCTCCACCACCGTGCGCGCCTCGCTGTATGACACCGAAGAGACGCTGCTGATCGCCGTGCTGCTGGTGATCGCTGTGGTGTTCGTGTTCCTGCGCAATGTGCAGGCGGTGATTATCCCGGCGCTGGCGCTGCCGGTATCGCTGATCGGTACCTGTGCGGTGATGTATCTGCTGGATTACAGCCTGGATAACCTGTCGCTGATGGCGCTGATTATCGCCACCGGTTTTGTGGTGGATGACGCCATCGTGGTGTTGGAGAACATTACCCGCTATATCGAAGCCGGCCTTAGCCCGGTGCGGGCGGCGCTGAAAGGGGCGCGGGAAGTTAGCTCCACCGTGCTGTCGATGACCTTATCGCTGGTGGCGGTGTTTATTCCGATCCTACTGATGGGCAGCGTAATAGGGCGGTTATTCCGTGAATTTGCGGTGACGCTGACGGTGTCGCTGTTGATCTCGATGTTGGTGTCGCTGACGCTGACGCCGATGCTCTGTTCGCGGCTGCTGAAACGCAAACCGGCGGTGACGAAACGGCCGCATCCGCTGTACCAGTGGATTGAAAATCAGCTCAACGCTTTGCTGGCGGCCTATGCACGCGGGCTGGGCTGGGTGATGAAGCACCAGCGCCTGACGTTGTTCAGCCTGCTGCTGACCGTGATGCTCAACGTTTTCCTTTACACCGTGGTGCAGAAGGGCTTCTTCCCGACCCAGGATACCGGGCTGCTGATGGGCATGGTGCGCGCCGATCAGAACATCTCGTTCCAGGCGATGAAGCCCAAGATGCAACAGGCCGCCAAACTGATCGCCGAAGATCCGGACGTGGACGGGGTGATGGCGTCGATGGGCAGCGGCGCGTTCGGTTCGCGCAACAGCGCCAACTTCTTCGTGCATCTAAAAGACTTTAATCAGCGTAGCGCCACGGCGAGCGAAATCGCCAACCGCCTGAGCGCCAAAGCGCAACATCTGGCCGGCATGCAACTGTTTTTGATGGCCGCGCAGGATCTGCGCGTCGGCGGCCGCAGCGCCAACGCCAGCTACCAGTACACCCTGCAGGCGGACGATCTCAGTACCCTGCGTACCTGGACGCCGAAAGTGCAGGCGGCGCTGGCGCAGATCCCGCAACTGACCAGCGTGGATTCCGACTCGCAGAACGGCGGGCAGGAAGTGATGATCAATATCGATCGCGACAAGGCCACGCGGTTGGGTATTGATGTCAATATGCTCGATACCCTGCTGAATAACGCCTTCAGCCAGCGCAAGATTGCCACCCTGTACCACACGCTTAACCAGTATCATGTGGTGATGTCGGTGGATGACACCTTCACCCGCGATCCGGATACGCTGAAAGATCTGTTCGTGGTGAACGACAATGGCGATCAGGTGCCGTTGTCTGCCTTTGTCACCTTTAGCAGCGACACTGCGCCATTGTCGGTGGCGCATCAGGGGCAGTCCGCCGCCAGCACCGTCGCCTTCAACCTGCAGGACGGCGTTTCGCTGGAGCAGGCGCAGGTGTTGATCAAAAACGCCATGGCGCAGATCGGCCTGCCGAGCGACGTGCAGGCCGGCTACAGCGGTACTGCCCGTGAGTTCGGCGAACTGACCGCCACCATGCCGTGGCTGATCCTGGCGGCGCTGGCCGCGGTGTATATCGTGCTGGGTATGTTGTATGAAAGCTATATCCACCCGTTGACCATTCTTTCAACGCTGCCGTCGGCCGGCGTGGGCGCCTTGCTGTTGCTGTTGTTGACCAACACCCAGCTTACGGTGATCGCGCTGATCGGTATTTTGTTGCTGATCGGTATCGTGAAGAAGAACGCCATCATGATGATCGACTTTGCGCTGATGGCCGAACGCCAGCAGGGCATGTCGCCGCAGCAGGCGATCACCCAGGCCTGCCTGATGCGTTTCCGCCCGATTATGATGACCACACTGGCGGCGTTCTTCGGCGCGCTGCCCCTGGCGCTGGGCAGCGGCGGCGACGCCGATTTGCGCAGCCCGCTGGGCCTGGCGATTGCCGGTGGCCTGGCGCTCAGCCAGTTACTTACGCTGTTCACCACGCCGGTGGTGTACCTTTATCTTGATCGCGCCAGCCGCGCCACTCGTCGTCAGTGGCAGCGTTTGCGCCATGCTGAATAACCGTTTATGAAACTGAAAAATATTGCCTTTACTCCGCTTTTTCTTGCCCTGGTGCTCAGCGGCTGCGCCGTGGGGCCCGATTATCAGCGCCCGGCTCCCACCAGCGTGCCGTTGCAGTATAAGGAAGCCAAAGGCTGGCAGCAGGCCAAACCGCAGGATCAGGTCAACAAGGGCGAATGGTGGGCGGTGTATCACGATGCCACGCTATCGTCGTTGCTCAGCCAGGTGAGTATTTCGAACCAGAACGTGGCGCAGTATGAGGCGCTGTATCGCCAGGCTAAAGCGCTGGCGGCGGAATCGCGTTCTGAACTGTTCCCCACCTTCAGCGCTACCGGCTCGGGCACCCGCAGCGGCAGCAAGGCCAGCAGCAGCGGTTCCAGCCAGCGTTCCGTCAGCAACAGTTTCTCGGCCGAGGCCAGCGCCAGCTGGGAGCTGGATCTGTGGGGCAAGTTGCGCCGCACGCTGGAAGAGAACAAGGCCAGCGCGCAGGCCAGCCAGGCCGAGTTGGCCAACATTACCCTGAGCGCCCAGTCGGAGCTGGCGCAGGATTACTTCCAGTTGCGTATTATGGATCAGCAAATCGCCCTGTATCAGCAGAGCGTGCAGGCCTATGAACGCTATCTGCAGGTGATCAACAACAAATATCAGGCCGGTGCCGAATCACGCAGTACGCTGGCGCAGGCGCAACTGCAACTGGAGAGCGCCAGAGCGTCGGCGCTGGATTATGTCTGGCAACGGGCGCAGCTGGAACACGCGATTGCGCTGCTGATCGGCAAAACGCCGGCGGAGTTCAGCCTGGCCGCCGCGCCGCTGAGCGCAACCATGCCGGCGATCCCACATGCGCTGCCATCGGAACTGTTGCAGCGCCGGCCGGATATCGCCTATGCCGAGCGTAATGTGGCGGCGGCGAATGCGGCGGTGGGGGTAGCGATCGCCGGTTACTACCCGGATCTGACGTTAAGCGCCAGCGGTGGCTTCACCAGTTCGGCATTGCATAATCTGATCTCATTGCCGAACCGCGTCTGGTCGCTCGGGCCGGAGCTGAGCGGCACGCTGCTGGACTTTGGCGCGACGTCGGCGAAGGTGGAACAGGCGCGCGCCGCCTATGACGCCAGCGTCGCCAGTTACCGCCAGGCGGTGCTGCAGGGCTTTACCGAGGTGGAAAACTATCTGGTGCAGTTGAATACTCTGCAGGATGAGCTGGCCGCGCAGCAGCGCGCCGCCACTGCGGCGCAGGATTCGGCACGCGTGACGCGCAATCAGTATGAGGCCGGTATGATTGATTACCTGGACGTCGCCACTACGGAAAACACCAGCCTGAGCCAGCAACAAAGCCTGCTGTCGCTGCAAAGCACGCAGTGGGTGGCCAGCGTGGAACTGATTGCGGCGCTGGGCGGCGGCTGGGATTCGAAAAACCTGGCGCCATAGCGGCGCCGGCGCGGTACGCCTTCCCCTGATGTCGGCGGGCGGGCGTTATGCCGGGCCAGCCTGGATGCCGCGCAGGAATATCGCCAGCCGTTGTTTAATGTGCGCCGCGCGGCGCACATAGTCCGGCGCCTGTTGTGTTCTTCTGCGCGGCAGCAGCGCACCAAATACGATATCCATCAGCATCCCGGCGCAGAGCTCGGGATCGTCAACCACCATACGGCCGCGTTCAGCCTCCAGTTGGAGCCATTCGATAAGCGCTTCCCGTGAACGAATGATTTCGTTTTCATAGAGATAATCGGACAGCTCGGGGAACTGGATCGATTCCCTAACGATCAAATTGAGTATCGCTTCACGCGCGCGGGCGGTTTCCTGATCAATATTCAGGCGGAAAATTTCGATCAACGTTTCCAGCAGCGGCAGTGCTTCACCCGGCGGGCGCGGCAGAGCCAGGATCAGGTGTTGTTTCTCTTGTATCACGGCGGCGAAGAGCGCCGTTTTGTTACTGAATACTTCATAGATCGAGCGTTTGGAAACTTTGGCTTTTGCCGCGATAACGGCCGTTGTAGTGCGCGCAAACCCCAGTTCGATAAAGGCCTCATAGGCCCCGGCGATGATGGACTGCCGGCGTTCCTGTTCCCCGAACACTTTTGGCCGCCCGCGTTTGGGCGTGGTTTTTTTGGGGGTGACGTCCATCCGTTCTCCTGGTTTTCTCATTGACAGCCTGCATCGGCTACAATATGGTACTTTTATAGTACCATATCAGTGGGCAAGACTTTCTTCAAGGCTGGCCCGGCTTGCGGCGAACATCGGCCGCGTTTGAGCGGGCTGGGTTGCTTTGCTACGGTTAGAAGAGGTAACGGAGGTTGATCATGCCAAAGGCTATTCCATCCCAGGGAACAGGGCCAAGCCCTATCCGGGATCCCCGCGTTCTTGAGGTTATCGCCCGGATGAACGCCGCGCGGCGTTTCCCGGAACCGGGTGCGTTTCAGGGCGCTGCGGGCAAGGCGCCCGAGGCCTTCGCCGATTACGGTTTTTCCATTCACCCCGATCAGGGGGATCTGATATACCTGCTGTGCCGCGGCATGGGGGCGAAACGGGTGGTGGATTTTGCGACCTCGGTTGGCATGTCGGCGCTGTATTTTGCCGCCGCGATGCGTGACAACGGCGGTGGGTTGGTGATCGGCGCGGAGTATGTGCAGGCGAAGGTCGATGTGGCGCGGCGCAATCTGGCCGATGCCGGGCTGGCAGACTATGCGGATATTCGCGTGGGCGATGCGCGCGAAACGCTGCGCGACCTTGGCGAACCTATCGATTTTGCGTTGATCGATGGCTGGCCGGTTGAGCAGGGGCCTTCGCTCGCCCGCCAGGTGATTGAGATTATCGCGCTGCAGTTACGCACCGGCGGCTATGTGCTCAACGATAACGCCGAGCCGGATTTCCTGGAATACATTCGCGATCCTGCTAATGGATTTATCTCCGTCACCCTGCCGATCAAACGCGGCACGGAGCTGGCGCTGAAGGTGGGTTAAGGTCTGGTATGCAATCACGGCGGCAATTTCTGTTAACGGGCATCGGCCTGGGGGCGGCGGCGCTGCTGCAACCGTTGGTGGCGGCAGCAGGTACGGCAACGGCATCGGCGCTCCGGGCTGGCGCCGGGCGGACGGAGATCGTCTTTCCCGCCGCGCTTTTCCCGCTGGACGGTTTTGCCGGCGTGCACGATCCGCTGGCTGTCCGCGTGTTGCTGCTGGATGACGGCAGCCAACGCCTCGGCATCGTAGTCGTCGATCTGACCTCGATCGCCGAAGGCATGATCAGTGCGATAAAAACCATCCTGACCGAGGTGGCGGGCGTGCCGCCTGACAACACGCTGGTTTGCGCCAGCCACACCTTTTCCACTCCGCATATTTTTCCCGCTGGGCAAGCGCCCGCCGGTACGGACACCGTGCGTAATGAAGCTGCCTGGCGCGCGGTGCTTGCCGCGCTGCGCGCTGCGGCGGAGCATGCCAACGCCAGTTTGCAGCCAGCCCGTTTGGGCTTTGGCGCCGGGACCAGCCGGGTGAATGTGAACCGTGATGTGCCGACGCCGCACGGCTGGTGGCTGGGGGCGAACGATGCCGGTTTTGCCGATCCTTTTCTCGCCGTATTGCGTATTGATGGCCGTGATGGCAAGCCGCTGGCGCTCCTGATGAACTTTGCCGTGCAGTCGTCGATTATGGACGGTTCGCAGCAGGCCGCCGGCGGGAAGTTGATTTCCGCCGATCTTGCCGGCGCCGCGGCGCGTTACGTTGAGGCACATTACGGTTCGGATACCGTCGCACTGTTCCTGGTGGGGGCGGCCGGGGATCAGGCGCCGTATTTGCAGGCCAACCGCCAGGTCGTCAACGGCGACGGCAGCGTGGGCCAAATTGATGTGCACGAAGCGGGGTTCACGCTGGTGGATTTGCTGGGCGAGCGGCTCGGCGCCGGCGTGGTGCAGGTTGCCGGGCAAATTACGCCGGCATCCCAAGCCACGCTGGCGGTACGGCGCGCGCAGATAAACGTGGCCGCGCAAGAGATTACGCCGGAAGATCGGCCCACCGGCCCCGTTATCGCGTTCAATTATCCATCCAGTGCCAAAACGCGGGCGCTGCCGATCGTGATGATGCGTATCGGCGCTATGGTGCTGGTGGGCATGCAGCCGGAGTTGGCTGCCCGCGTTGGCGCACAAATCCGTGCGGCCTCGCCGTATCCGCAGACCCTCGTCGCCACCATGGTCGACGGCGCGGCCAAATACCTGCCCGATGCGCAAAGCTACGCGCGTTTCACCTATGAAGCGCGTAATTCGCCCTATGCCAAAGGCGCGGCGGAAGCGGCTGCAGCGGCGATAGTGGATAAACTGAAACAAATGAAAGCCAGCAACGGCGAAGGAGAATAAAGATGCCATCACGTCGGGAATTCCTGCTTATGGGGGTATGCACCGGAGCCTTGATTGCGATTAATGTTCCTGTGTTTGCCAAAAATGGGGCTCTGCATGCGAAGAGTGCGACCGCTATCACACAGGTGTTCGGCGATGGCATCCGGCTGGCGGCGGTTGCCGTAGAGTACGATGCACCGATCAACAGCGCGGATTTACAGGCGGCGAGCTTCCAGGTTGAAGGGCGGACGGTCACCGGCGTTTTCGCCAGTACCTCGGCTAACCCGGCCGATCGTGCGCAGGCAGGGCGCTTTGCGATCGTGACGCTGTCGCCCGAAGATGCCAACGCCACGCTGGCCGAGAAAGTGCAGCCGCAGGGCGCGTCAGGCAAGGAGGCTGGCAAAGGGATGAAAGGCGGCGGCCCCGGCAACGCGGGGGATATTCCCACCTATGACACCGTCTATAAAACGGCGGCGGCTAAGGTGCTGCAGGCGGCGCCCGTCACGCTGGCAAACGGCGATGTGATACCCGCCAGCAGCCAGGCGCTTGCAACCACGCAGGTGGAAAACCCGATCGTTGATGATTTTCAGCAATTGGAATTCCACGATCCAAAAACCGGCAAACTGCTGCGTTATAACCTGTTCGTGCCGAAAGGCTATGATGCCAATAAAGCCTATCCGCTGGTGTTGTTTATGCACGACGCGGGCGCAACCAGCGATGTGACGCGGACAACGCTGTATCAGGGATTGGGGGCGATAGCCTGGGCCAGCCCGGCCGATCAAGCCAAACGGCCGTGTTTCGTTCTGGCGCCGCAGTATGCGGAAATTATCGCCGATGACGATTCAAAAACCTCCGATATGCTGGATATCACCATTACGCTGATCAAGACGCTGGCGGAGAAATACAGCATTGACCGCAACCGGCTGTATACCACCGGCCAATCCGGCGGTTGTATGATGTCGATCGCCATGGACATCAAATACCCCAGTTTCTTCGCCGCTTCGTTTTTAGTCGCCGGCCAATGGGACCCTGCGTTGGTGAAACCGCTGGCCGGGCAGAAACTGTGGATACTGGTTTCACAGGATGACGACAAAGCCTACCCTGGGCAGAACGCCATCACCGCCAACCTGGAGAAAGCCGGGGCGAAGATCAGCCGTGCGGTTTGGGACGGCACCTGGTCGCCGGAGCAGTTCCGCGCCGCCTTCGACAAAATTACGGCGGAGAACAGCCCGATTAATTACGTGACTTTCCGCAAAGGCACTGTGATCCCGCAGGGCCAGTCCGCCGCCGGCGCCAGCGGCCATCGCAACACTTGGCGCATCGCCTATACCATTGAGCCGATTCGGGAGTGGATCTTCCGTCAGCATAAATAGGGCGGTTAACCAGGCGACACGATGAAAAAGCCACGGCGCGCATAAAGGCGCCGTGGCTTTTTGTTTGGCACAGCGAACGCTATGCCGGTATTGAATAAGCGCGGTTATTGCGCCGTGATGATGATGCGGCGGTAGGCGGTTAAGGCCGGGCTGCCATCGTCGGTCACGGCCAGGATAATGTGCTCCGTTCCCTTGTTTTTCACCTGCACGTCTATCGTCTCTTTGCCATTCTTGCTTAATTCCAGCACCGGTGGTTTTTGCAGGAAGTCTTCCCCTGACTTGCCGACAATTTGATCCATCGCCACCTGGTGGGAAATGGCGGAAGTGGCTTCCGGGTAACGGATCCAGTTATAGCTGAGTTTATCGCCATCTGGATCGTGGCTTCCTTTCGCGCTCAGTGTGACGGTTTCCCCCACGTGGGCGGTGATGTTGAGCACCTCTTTGCCGGTTTTACCGTTTATCACGGCCCGCGGATTATGGTTGGCTGCGGCGTAGTCTTTTATGCTCCAGTCCATTCTGGCGGCGAAATCATGCTGAAATGCGGTGCGCCAACGCCAGATGGTGGCCTGATTGGAGGTGTACTGCTGGCCATCGCTGCCGATGACCGTATCCGCCGCGTTCGGGTTGCCAGGGAAGAAATCGCCGCCGTTGCTCCAGATCGGGCGGGTTTCACCTTGCGGCTGGCGCACAATGTAACGGCCGCCCCAGCCACCCCAGCCGGGGTTCATGTCGCTGTTGAGGCCATTGCGGATCAGGCCGAGAAAGGCCGGCGTGTCGCCTTCCATAATAAAGGCATATTGCAGATAGCCTTTCCCCAACGGCCCTTTGCTGCGGATGTTTTTATCCAGCCAGCTTTGCGAAACCGTGGTGAAATCCGCGCCGGGCGCATTGCGGTAATATTTGTCGCCGCTGATGCCGGTCCAGGTGGCGCGGGCGTAGTCTTCGCCGTTTTGGCTGGACGGATCGACGATATAGGTGATTTGTGGATAATGCTGCCTGACCCACGCACCAGCATCGTCCTGATCGGAGATGGAATAGACCACCAGGTTCCGCGTTAGTGCGTCAACCTGCGCTGCCGGGTGTTTTTTCGACAGATCGATCAGTGCCTGTGCCAAGGTGTTGGCGCCGCCCCAGAGGTTAATAAACAGAGGATGTGCCGGATCGCTGCTTTTCTCAATCGACTTCAGCAACAGATCCGAACCCTGGGTATTTTTCCCTTCCCCGGTAGCGGCCATACCGTAAGCCGGCTGGCCGGAGGCGATCAGCGTTTTCAGCAACGAAGCGGCAGGGTAGTGCGGATCGTGTTTCAGCAGGTTCGGTTGCACCTCGGCGTAGTGGTTCACCACCAGTTCAATCATATCAGGATGCACCTTTTCCCGTTGCCAGGTGGAGGTGGTGGCTACCAGGCCTTCAACGTTCAGCTCGTTGCTATAGAGCAGAAAACGGGTAAGCGACATTTGGTCGTCGGGCTCGTTACCGATATCGCTCAGGATGAAAACGCGCGGCCTTTCCTGGTAAGGCAGGGTTTTGCCGGCGATTTGCTGCATAGACTCATTGGCAACCGCGGCGGCAGGCAGCGCTGCGGTGAACAACACCGGGGCGATAAGCAGCAGGCCTTTGGTGATGGCGTTGTGCGTTACTTTGATCATTGGAAACCTCATGGCTAATGAAATCAATGAATTATTTTTCTTTGTGGGGGATGAAAAGCGGGTGAGAACACATTAGTTAGCAGAGGAAACAAAGTAAAAAAATAAAAATCATTTTTGCTAAATGAATCACAAAAAAGAGATCTGCCGCTGGGCGTAATGCCGGAGCGGGAAGGGGAACGGGGCGCGTTTAAAGCAGGGTGGCCGTGATGGCGTCTGCGCTGAGCTGAACCAGCCCGACCATACTGTAGTTGTAGCTGGCTTTCATGTATTCCAGACGAATGGTGTTGATATGTTCGCTGGGGTTTTCACGCAATAGGCAATGGGTGATCGGCATGATCAAATCCACATAGTCTTCAAACAGTTCGCCGGTCAGGATCACACGCTTAATGTTGTGTATCGGCGCGGTACAGCAGATGGCAAAATAGAGCGCTTCGGCCATGCGCTGCGCGGATTGCTGCGGCGTGGCGGGATCGAACAAAAAGGCGTTTTCCAGCCCGGAAGCATAGGGCAAATGGACGATTTCAGGGTAAAACCCGTTGTCGCCCAGGCCCGGCTGGCCGTCGATGCAATAACCGAACCCCAGGCTGCCGAAGCCCGGCATAAAAGCCACCCAGGATTCGCGGGAATGGGTTCGCTTATTGATCATGTAACATGAGCACCAGGCGATGTTGACGATCTGCGTTGTAATGCCACTGCGGCTGCAAATAATATCGCGCAGGTTGATATTGCGCTCTTCCAGCACCGG
Organism: Gibbsiella greigii; assembly: GCF_039540155.1. Lineage (NCBI taxonomy): Bacteria > Pseudomonadati > Pseudomonadota > Gammaproteobacteria > Enterobacterales > Yersiniaceae > Gibbsiella > Gibbsiella greigii. Next base: position 28,706 of record NZ_BAABEM010000021.1, on the reverse strand, counting down.
GCACCATCTCACGACGCCGGAGTATTGTTCGATGCCGCCCTGCAACGCGACGCCAAGGGCTTTGACCTGTTCCCTTGCCACACCGGCCTGGGCGCATAGCTCCGCCACCAGCGCATCAAGCATTTCAGCCAGGCGTTGCGTTTTCATCGCGCCGCTCAATGGATAGTTCACCGTGGCCAGCGCTGGCCGGGTGGTGTTGTAATCATTGAGCGAGGCCTGCAGGCCATAGGTTCTGATCATAACATTGATGCTAAACAGCCTGCCGGCTTTAACGGCCAGCAACTGTTGTGGGCGCCCCAGTGGCGCGTCTTTCACGTCAGACTCTTCGATAATGCCGTCGCTGAGCAACCCCGCAGTCAGCTTGGTCACATAGGCGCGGGTGATATTCAATGTTTTGGTCATGGCGACCCGCGAGGTGGGGGTGCTATGCAGAATATTCAGAATTTGCTGTTTGTAATCCATGGTCAGCCCCGCAAGGTAGAAGCGTACTGCCAATACCTTAGCATTTTATGCTCATAGAGTGCTTTGTTTTAGAATCATTTTCTTTCTTATTACAAATAAATATTTTTAACATTTGCTGAAACACCGAGGAGCTGTTAATAACTAAACCATGTGGTATAGTTTTTCTATGTTGCGTTTATGGGCACCATTGCCCACGGCATGACGCATGTCTTAACCTTGGCTGCTTTAGCGTGACATAATGCTTTATTAACTGCACTGTTTAGTTATTTCGTTCGTTTTGCTGATGTAAACTCTTCAGCAGACCCAAGGGGAGGCGATGGCATGAGAACATTAACAGAGGAACGGCGAGAGGCCATCATTGCCGCCGCTGCGCAGGTTTTCCAGGAGATCGGTTATGAGCGCGCGTCAATGAATGAGGTTGCCAAGCGTGTCGGTGGCTCTAAGGCGACCCTGTATAACTATTTCTCATCGAAAGAAGCGCTGTTTGAAACGGTAGTCCGTCAATACAGCGCAAATTTTTTAACGGAAGCGGCGGCGGAGTTGGTGGCGCCTGGCAGTGAAAAACTCTCGCTTGAGCAAAAGATTACCCGCTTTGGCGAACGGATGCTTCAGGTGCTTACCGGCGATAATCAGGCGCTGCAGATTTACCGTGTGGTGGTGGGCGAGGCCGGGCATTCCGATATTGGCGCACGTTTTCGCGAGGCCGGCATTCGGCAAAGCATGGAAGCGCTGGCCGAGGTCATGAGAGAAGCCATGCAAAAAGGTGAGCTGACCGAAGGTGAGCCGATGCTGCGGGCAAAACAATTTACCGCCCTGGTTAAATCCGAGACGGATGCGCTGCTCTTTGAGCGCGAACTGCCGCGTTTTACCAATGCCAAAATCAAGCAAATGGTCAAGGGCGCCGTGCGGTTGTTTTTGAACGGCGCAATACCGCGGGAAGAGAATAAATAATTCGCGCTGTTTTCCCTATTGCCTGTCTGCGCATTATGGCCCCCACATCCCTCTGAATAGGCCAGCCCTTGGCCTTTCAGAGCTGGCATTCTTCACGCTGTATCATCTGCCTTTACGGCTCAGGCTATGGCTATTCCTTTGCTGACCACCGGAGAACGCCGGGCGCCTAAGGCGATATCGATTATAACTGTACGGGGTGGTTTTTCGTTGCTATCATCGCTTCGCCAATAAAATGTTTCTGGATTTAGGGTTCTTTATATTCAGCAACAACGGAGGAGAGCATGAGAAAGGGCTCGGATATCCTGAGGGAACACATCATCACTGAGGCGGCTGCGATACTGCAAAGCCAGGGATACCAAGCATTAACATTCCGGCAATTGGCTTCCCGCCTGGGCTGTGCCGAGCGCGTGTTGCTTAACCATTTTGCCCATCCAGATAAACTGCTTACGGTGGTGATCCGCACCTATGCCACCCGGCATTTAACGCAGGCCGTTTCCGTGATATCCGACACGCAGAGTTATCAATTGCGCGCCATGCTCACCCGTTTTGGTGTGCGGATGCTGCTTGTGCTGCAAGACGATCGGGATGCGCTTGATATCTATCGCCGTGTTCTATCCGATGCCGCATGCACGAATATTGGTTTGCTTTTTTATGAAGCGGGTTTTCGTGATGCGCTGGAAAAACTCACGCAAGCGCTGGATATTGCCATGGTTCGCCGGGAAATCCGGCTGGGCGATCCGCGCATAATGGCCCAACAATTACTTTCGCTTTTCTTTGCCGTTGGTGAAATACGCCTGCTGGAACAGGAGCCTGAACCCCTCAACCTGTGCCAGATAAGAAAAATGGTTCGCGAAGCGGTGCATGTGTTCCTGTACGGCGCCGCAGTGAGGCCTGGAGCGACAAACGGGCACACCAACGGGGCGGTATGAGCATGGAACTACTTGATTTAATCGCCGATATATTAATGTATTGGCCAGGAAGAAAGAAAAAAAGAGATTATAAAAACAAAAGGTTATTGGATATTAAATACAAGCCTGTTTATGTCATAACGGCAGATAAAAATAATGGTAATAACGCGAGAGGATTAGCAGCAAAAGCAGATGATAATCGTTGACAGTCTGCGCACAGAAAGCAGGCTGGTTGCATCAGGCTGTTATTATCGGCCTGAGGTTGTGTTTCCTTTAGTTAAAAAATGAACCGGCTCTGTTTAATCCCGCATGATGGTGCTAAGGTACGCGTTCAATAATAAATGGCCCGAAAGAGTTTGGTCATGGACGTAATCGGAATCATCATCTCAGCGGGGAAGTCCTCCGTTGATGTCGCGTTGTATACGCTACTCCCCATCATGGTCGTGATGCTGGTCATCATGAAATTTCTCGAAGTCAAAGGCATTTTGGACGTTGTCGTTAAGTGGATGACGCCCTTGCTGCGGCCCTTCGGGCTTAGCGGTATGAGCACTTTTGCCATGATTCAGCTTAACTTCGTGAGTTTTGCCGCGCCGCTTGCCACGCTATCGATCATGGAAAAGCGTGGGGTATCCGATCGTCATCTGGCGGCGACGCTGGCGATGGTGTTCGCGATGGGGCAGGGCAACACGTTTTATCCGTTAACGCCTTTTGGTTTGCATTGGGGCGCCGCGATTGTGATCTCCATTATCGGCGGATTGAGCGCGGCCGCGTTGACCTACCACTGGCTGGGGCGAAAGCTGTCCGTGGCGGAAGGCGCCCGTTTAGAGGCGGCGCGGCCAGAAGAGAAAACGGCCCGCGGGATTATCGGGATTATCAATGGCGCAGGTTCGGATGCTATTCGGCTGGCCATTGGCTCGGTGCCGATGCTGCTTTTGTCGATGGTTATCGTGGGCATGCTGACGGCGGCCGGGGTAGTCAGCGGGCTGGAACATTTGCTGTCGCCGTTGCTGGCGGCGATGGGCATCCCTGAAGTATTCGTTATGCCGACACTGGTGAAATGCCTGGCAGGCGGTACTGCCTATTTCGGTGTGATTTCTGATCTGGTTCAGCAAGGCAAGATTACCGCTAGCCAAATTAACGCCTCTTCGGGGCTGCTGGTACAGACTTTTGATTTACCCGGGATTGGCATATTTCTCGGTGCTGGCTCGCGGTTCACTCGGGTTTTCCGCTATGCCGCACCGGGCGCGATGTTCGGCATTTTAGTGCGCACGCTTTTGCATTTGGCTCTTTTTTAATACAACAGCGATGAGGATATGTTCCTGCCCGGAAGAGGTGAGAGGGGATATTCATTTTGTCTGGTTTTTGTTAAGACCATCAGCCTGACATTCATCTCAATATCGTTATCAGTTATGATGTTAACCAAGTCACAAAAATCTGATAGGAAGATGTCGCAACATGATTAACCGTTTCACCCTGATTGCCGTCACCTCTGCGCTTATGCTGACCGGATGCGCGAAGATTACAGCGGCAACTTCAGCTGCCAAGTCCTCGGTTAGCGCAGTCTTGTCCCCGGCTGAGGCTGAAATTGTCGATTTTTCTACCGGGCCTACGCTGGTCAGCGTTACCCATGTTGCTACGCCGGCAGACGATGGTGAACCGATCTACGTCACTGTTGATGGTATTGATGCGGGTATTCTTGCTATTGGCCAAACCGTTGAGTTGCACGTCAGCGAGGGCAAACATAAAATCGGCGGCTATGCTCGTTCGTTAGTGGGCCGTGTAACCATTCCTGCGGTAGAGGTGACAACGGAACCGCACACCAAGCAGCACGTCAATTACGCCATAACGCGCAAAACGCCTAAATTCACCGTTGGGCCTTCTACGAAAGTGATCGTTAGCGCCCCGGCTGCTGCCACGGCCCCTGCGGCGGCTACAGCGCCTTCAACGGCGACGCCGCCGGCCGCAACAACCACGCCCTCTACGACGACACCGGCCGTGACAACCACGCCAGAAACGACATCTACACCAACAGCCACCACGCCGACGACAACCACGACGCCAGCAACAACATCAACGCCGACAACCACTGCGGTGCCAGAAACCACAACACCGGCGGCGGCGACCACCGAATAGCGTCAATGGCAAGGTGCGTCGTCGTTGTTCGATGAAATCTTGATATGCGCCCTGCTAATGCCGCAGGGCAGCCTATGAGGATCAGGAGGATGAAACGATGCCTTTGAATCCAACCATTGCGCTTATTGGGCCGGGCGCTATTGGCACAACCATTGCTGCGGCACTGCATGAGGTAGGGCGAACGCCACGCCTTTGCGGGCGCACAGCGCATACGCAGTTGGTACTGCGCTACGATGGCGGCCAGATTATTGTCCCTGGGCCGGTGCTTACTCATCCCACGGAGACTTCCCACCCGTTTGACTTGGTTTTTGTTGCGGTAAAGACCACGCAGATTGATGCGGCGGCGCCATGGTTGGCTGCTTTATGCCATGAGCGCACGGTGGTGTGTGCACTGCAAAATGGCGTTGAGCAGGAGAGCCTGCTTGCACCTTATGTGTGTGGCGCTACGGTATTGCCTTCAGTGGTATGGTTCCCAGCACAGCGTGAAGCGGATGCTTCCGTCTGGCTGCGTGCTAAACCGCGGCTCACACTGCCGGATTCTCCGCAGGCGAAGTTGGTGCTCAACGCGCTAAGCGGCACACGTTGTTCGGTGGACCTGGCGGCCGATTTCACCTCTATCGCCTGGCGCAAGCTGCTTCAGAACGCGGTGGCGGGGTTGATGGTGTTGGCGAACCGCCGTGCCGGCATGTTTGCACGCGCCGATATCACCGAGCTGGCATTAGCGTATTTGTGTGAATGCCTCACCGTCGCGCGCGCCGAAGGCGCAACGCTAAGTGATGACGTGCCGCGGGAGATTGTGGATGGCTTTCATCGTGCCCCGGCTGATTTAGGCACCTCGATCCTCGCCGACCGGCAAGCGGAGCGCCCGCTGGAATGGGATATTCGTAATGGCGTGGTGCAACGCCGGGGGCGTATGCACGGTATCCCAACGCCACTCAGTGATATCATCGTTCCTCTGCTTGCGGCAGGCAGCGACGGGCCGGGGTAATCTTCAGGCACTCGCACACCGGCCCTGTACAGACCATATTGCATCGTGGCGTATGAGCTTGATTCCCACAGCAACAAATAACGAGGTCGTTATGAATTTATCTAGTGGCATAATCCACGATCTGAATACGCTGGCTGATTGGCTTTCACCTGACGAGCTGGCTGCTTCTGAAAGTATCAGCCCGGATCTGCTCATCCTGGCAGGCCATGCAATTCTGCCTAATATTACCGGGGCTATGCGGTTTATTGCTGAAACCGGTATCCCAGTACTTTTTAGTGGTGGTATAGGGCATTCGACGGCGCTTCTGCGGCAGGCGGTTAAAAATAATCCCCTGACCACGGCTATTGAAACCGAAGATAAAAGTGAAGCGGAGATCCTTGCGGATATTGCTGAGCGAATTTTCAGAATACCGAAAAATAAGATTTTTGTTGAGAGTCAATCAACCAACTGTGGTCAAAATGCTGATTTCAGTAGTGAACTGATATTACAGCATAATTGGGCGCCATCAACGATTATTCTTGTGCAAGATCCACTGATGCAGCGCAGAACTTACGAATCTTTCGCATTCAGTTGGAAGAAGAAAAATATGGCGGGGCGTTTTATTAACTGGCCGGTTTTTAAACCCCATTTAATTATGGCAAGCAATCAGCCGATTATTACTGGCGTGCAATTCTACGGTGTATGGGCGATTAATCGCTACATCTCAATGATATTGGGTGAGGTGAAGCGTCTTCGGGATGATGTGTCAGGCTACGGCCCATTAGGGGCAGGATTCATCGGCCATGTTGATATTCCTGAAGAAATAGAGTGCGCGTGGCAGCGTCTTATCGGAGATAGCAAACTGGTGGAAATCGTTCGCTAACGGATCGCCTGATGGTGTTACGTCATCGCGTTTATGGGGCGGTTTCCGTTGTGTCGTTATTGCCTTCGGTGACGAGGTGTTCAATAAAGGCGCGCGCCCGGCGCGGGAGATACTGGGCGGCGGCATGCACGACATAAAGATTGACGTCGTTTTGCTTAAACTCGTCCAGCGCCGTTTCCAGTCTTCCCGCCTTTAGATCATCAGCGATGTCATAATCTGATTTCAGTACGACACCGGCACCCGAGACCGCCCAGCGGCGCAACAGCCCGCCGTCGTCCGCGGTTCTGTCGCCCGAGACCGCAACGGAAAGCGTCTCCGTGCCGTCATTGAAGCGCCAGATCGTCTGGGGGTTGCCGATTCGGGACAGGACAAGACAGTTATGATGGACCAATTCTTCCGGCCGGGCTGGTTTGCCCCAGCGTTGCCAATAGGCCGGGGCGGCACAGATCGAGCGCCCGCTGCGCAATATCAACCGCGCCTTCAGTCGTGAGTCGGAAAGGGGCCCCGTGCGGATGCCGAGATCGTACCCACCTTCAATCAGGTCCACGACTGCGTCATCGAGTGTCAGATCGAAACGCACCCCTGGATGTTGTTTGAGAAACGAGTCGATCACCGAAGCAAGCCGAGATCGCCCGAAATCATTCAATGCGGTGATGCGGATGGTTCCTTTCAATGGCCCGTCGTCGGCAATCTGGTCACAGGCATCATCGAGATCGCGCACGATACGGCGGCACTGGGTCAGGAAAAGCTCGCCCTCCGGCGTGAAAGTTAGATGGCGGGTGGAACGCAGGATGAGCTGGGTACCGAGGTGCGCCTCAAGCCGGCGCAGGCTGGCGGTTACCGCCGAGGGCGCGAGACTGCGTGCCCGTGCGACAGCCGCCAGACTGCCGTGATCGGCAATGTCGATGAAAATACGAAGGTGGGTCAACAGGTCCATAGTTCATCTTATGTGAATAAAGCCTGCATCGCAAAGGCTCTTATCAACTCGAACGCTGTGCGTCTATTATTCAGTATTCATCTATTGGAAACAGAGAGCGCAACATGAGTCAGAACTTAACTGGTCAGAAGGTCCTCGTCATCGGCGGATCGAAGTTCCTCGGGGAAGCGATCGCCCGGAAGGCTGCCGCCGCCGGCGCGCAGGTTGTGATCGGCGCACGTGACCTCACGCAAGCGAAGGTGGTTGCCGACAGCCTGTCGGGTGGCAGCGCCATCCGCCTGGATATCACCGATGAGTCCACCATCGCGGCGGCAGCGACCGCTCTCGGCAAGATCGACCACATCGTCATCACTGCGTCCGCGCATCATAACGTTCCGGTAGCGGTGCTGGAGAAGGACAAGCTCATCACGGCGTTCGACGCAAAAGTCTTCGGGCCGTTGCTGGTGGCCAAACATTTCGCACCGAGCCTGTCCAAGGCTGGGTCGATCATCCTGTTCTCCGGCGTTGCGGCGTGGAATCCGAGTGCGCCCTACACCGTCATGGGCGTGTCCAATGGGGCGGTAGCCTTCCTCGCCACCCACCTGGCGAAGGAGCTGGCGCCGGTACGTGTCAACGCGATTTCGCCGGGCATTATTGATTCCGGCACCTGGGATGCGCTCGGCGCGGAAACCAAGAAGGGGCTGCTCGACGGCGCTGCCGCATCGACGCTCGTTGGCCGTGCAGGCGTGAGCGGCGACATTGCCGATACCGCGCTGTGGCTGCTCGGTGCCGGCTTCGTGAGCGGCGAAACCATCCACGTTGAAGGCGGAGCCCGCTTCTAATAAAGGAACATGATCCATGGCGAGCAAGCATGTACTTATTGCAGGCGGCGGCGGAGTGGTGGGCCGCGCCGCAATCGACGCATTCGGTGACGCCGGCTGGGAAATCACGACACTCAACCGCAGTACGACGGGGCCAAGCGATCACCGGCATCTGTCTGCGGATCTGCTTGCCCCTGAGAGCCTGGCGGCCAACACCCACGTCTTCAAGACGGTCACACATCTTTTTTACGCGGCCCTGAAACCCAATTCAGATCCCGGCATAGAGGCTGACGAGAACGCCGCGATGCTGGAAAATCTTGTCACTGCGTTGCGTACGGCCGCCGCTCCGTTGGAACGGATCATCTTCATCCAGGGCGGTAAGGTGTATGGCGCGCATCTGGGGGTGTATAAAACGCCGGCGCGTGAAGACGACAGCCGGCATTTCCCGCCCAACCTCTATTTTCGGCACGAGGACTATGCCCGTTCGCTGGAGAGTGAGGGCCTGAAATGGACTGTGCTGCGCCCAGACATCGTTATCGGCCACTCGCTCGGCTCGGCGATGAACCTCGGTAACCTGATCGGTGCCTACGGCACGCTGTGCCGGGAGACAGGAACGGCCATGCAGTTCCCCGGCCCCGACGCAGCCTATCGCGGCGCGCTGGTCAACGTGACGGGCGGCAAAGTGCTTGGCGCAGCGGCTTTGTGGGCGGCACAGGAAAATGCAGACGGTGCCTTTAACATCACCAACGGCGATGTGTTCCGATGGGCGCATGTCTGGCCGAAGTTGGCTGACTGGTTTGGCCTGGAGATCGGTGAGCCGCAACCCATCTCACTCGCTCAGCGCCTGGCGGCGCTGCGGCCTGTCTGGGCGAACCTGGCCAGCAATGCCGGCCTGGCCGAAGCCAGTCTCGACCGCATTGCGTTGGGCGCCTTCGGCGATTTTATCTTCCATGTGCAAACCGACGCGATTTTTGACCTCACCAAGGCGCGCCGTGCAGGCTTCAATGCCATGAACGAACGCTCCGATGACGTACTGCTGGCGCACCTGGAGGGGATGCGCGCACGCAAACTGATCCCGTGATCGGACTCTGTGTGCCCGTGTTCTGGCGGGGTATCGTGGGCGGCATCCTCGCCAGCCATGGTTTCATGGCCGGCACTGGCAGTGCCCACGGAAGCACCCAAACGGGGGAACTGATATGGTTGATTTGTTCACGCCTATCGACGTGGGTGCCATCAAGGCACAAAATCGGGTATTCATGGCGCCGATGACGCGGGCCCGCGCCACGTCCCACCATATTCCCACACCGATGATGGCCGACTATTATCGTCAGCGTGCGACTGCGGGCCTGCTCATCAGCGAAGCCGTCGGCATCAGCCGCGAAGGCCTGGGCTGGCCTTATGCGCCAGGCATATGGAGCCAGGCGCAGGTCGGGGCCTGGAAACCGGTGACGGTCGCAGTTCATGAGCGGGGCGGGAAAATCGTCGCGCAGCTCTGGCATATGGGCCGGGCGGTGCATTCGAGCGTTACCGGCCAACAGCCTGTTGCCCCATCGGCAATCGCGGCACCTGGGCAGGCGCACACCTATGACGGCAAGATGTCCTATGAACTGCCCAGAGCGCTGGATATCGCCGATATCGCGCGTATCCTCGACGATTACGCCCACGCTGCGCGCAATGCCCTGGCGGCGGGGTTTGACGGTGTGCAGCTTCACGCCGCAAACGGCTATTTGATCGACCAGTTCCTGCGCGACAGCACCAATTGCCGCGAGGATGGCTACGGTGGCGAACCGGGAAACCGCCTGCGTTTTTTGCGAGAGGTGGTCGAACGTGTGGCAGACGCCGTCGGCGCCAGCCGCACCGCGGTGCGGTTGTCACCCAACGCTGAAAGTAAAGGCTGCATTGATAGCGATTCAGCGGCGTTGTTCTTGCGTGTGGCCAAGTTGCTTGACGGCGTTGGTCTTGCCTTCCTCGAACTGCGTGAACCGGGGCCGAATGGCACCTTTGACCGTCGCGACTCACCCAAACTCTCGCCGGCGATCCGGCAAGTCTTCACCGGGCCGTTGGTGCTGAACCAGGACTACACGCCGGAGGCCGCCGCCCAAGCGCTACATAACGGAGCGGCGGACGCGATCGCTTTCGGGCGAACGTTCATTTCCAATCCTGACCTTGTGCATCGTCTGCGCGCACGTCTGCCGCTTGCGCCGGATGACCGGGGGAGCTGGTACAGCCAGGGGGCTGAGGGTTATACGGATTACCCGAATGGCGCCTAAGCACCCCTGATACCGCGTCTGAGGCGGCTCGCGAGGTCATCGTGTGCCTCAAGGTGCTCCCTGACTGTGGGCGTGGGCATGCTCGTTGCCAAGGCCGTGCCAGCCAACTCAAGACGGAGATCACGCCGTGGACCCGATCGCGCTTGAAAAACGCCCGTTTCGCAGCGATATCCAGGGGCTTCGTGCTGTTGCTGTGTGTGCTGTCGTGCTGTATCACGTCGGCGTACCGGGATTGCGTGGCGGCTACGTTGGCGTCGATATTTTTTTCGTGATATCGGGCTATCTCATTAGCCGACAATTGCTTGAAGTTCATGGCAACACATGGGCTTCGCTTTCCGCCTTCTATGCGCGCCGAGCCAAGCGGCTGCTTCCGGCGGCTCTTTTCGTCATTGCCGGCAGTAGTCTGCTGGCCTGGGTGTTTCTGTCATCTTTGCAACTCAAGGCCGTCAGTCGCGATGCGATCGCGGCAACGCTCTATGTTCCAAATATCCTATTCGCCGTACGAGGACTCTATTATTTAAACAAGAGCGATGCGCCTTCGCTTTTATCGACTATCGCATCCGGTGGGCTGGCAGTTTCGCTTATGGGAAGCTACTACGCTGCGAATGCCGCCGCGTTGCAAACAGCAAAAACGGTCACTCCGGTAGCCATTAGCAAGCCGCCTCAATTCACTTCTTATGTTCCGGATAACCTGATCCCGGCGCTACAGCAGGCCAGTGACTACGTCCCCATTCTGTATACAAATGGCTGTCATCTCGATTATCCCGGCTCGGCGGCGCAAACCCACTGTACGTTTGGGCACGCCCATGCGCGTCTTATCGTGGCGCTCTTCGGCGATTTACATGCCGCGCAGTGGTTTCCCGCGCTTGATGAACTGGCGAACGCACATGATTTTCGGCTCATTACTTATACAAAATCCGATTGTGAGGCGATGCAGAACAATCAGTATTCCGCTTGCCAGGATTGGCGCAGAAATGTGCTCGCCAAGCTGAAATCGTCGCCACCGGATCTGGTGATTATCTCAAGCTTCGAAGAATATAGTCATAGCCGAGTAAGCTGGGAACGCGCGCTTACCGAGGTCATTGAGCAATTGCGGCAATTTTCGAAAGTGGCGGTGATCGCGGATACGTCACATTTTTCATTTATACGGGCCGAATGTCTCGCTGATCATCTGACGGACACGCAAGCCTGCGGCGCCCCTCGCGGCAAGGCGCTCGTCACTGATCGTGCGCAGGATTTCGCACTTGCCGCGCAGCATGCGGGGGCGGCGATTATCGATCTCAGCGATTATTTATGTACGCAAAGCCGTTGTGGCCCGGTGATTGGCAATCATCTGGTATACCGTGACGATCACCACATGACGGCGTCGTTCGCACTCACCCTTGCACCGGTATTGTGGGATGAGCTTGCCCCGATGGTTTCGACACCTTGACGGTTACCGGCGCCTGGCTACGGCCGCGTTGATGAACCTGAACTATAGCGCCGAAGTATCCGGTAATACGTTGATCCGCTCGCCAAACGCGGAACGATCTGCGCAGGTGGCAGGCTGAAGTAGAGAAAGCAATTGATGAAAGAATTGTTTCATGTATAAGCCAGATTGGCTATGGGCATATTTTAATTCGGAAACTTCCTGTCTTCCTGGCTTTAACGCATCATCTTATTACTCAGGTATTGTCGGCATAGTATTACGTACGTTCTGTCGAGTAGCCAACGAGAAAACGCCATATACTTTTCCCTTCTTATTACCCATGAGCCACTGATGCTTATTGGCAGCACGCAGAGGGGAATTTTTATGCAACTAACCGGCAATACGATTCTGATCACCGGGGGCGGTTCCGGTATTGGCCGCGGGTTGGCTGAGGCGCTCCATGCGGCGGGCAATGTGGTGATCATCGCCGGGCGGCGAAAAGAAACGCTGGATGATACCGTGGCCGCAAACCCGGGCATGCATGCGATCGTCCTTGATATTGATAGCCCGCAGTCGATTCTGGCCTGCGCCGCCGCGTTAACCCGAACATGGCCCAAATTAAACGTTGTTGTACATAACGCGGGGATCATGCGTGCGGAAGATTTGAAAAGCGGCGATATTGCGGTAGCGGAAGCCGAAATCACCACGAATCTTCTGGGGCCGATTCGTTTAACCGCCGCACTGATAGCTCATCTGCTGGCGCAACCCCATGCTGCCATCCTGACGGTTTCTTCCGGTTTAGCTTTTGTACCGATCGCGCCGACTCCAACCTACTGTGCAACGAAAGCGGCGATTCACTCCTGGACGCAGAGCCTGCGCTATCAACTACGCGATACTTCCATACAGGTGACCGAACTTGTTCCTCCACTGGTACAAACGAAGCTGATGGGTGATAAGCATGCCAGCAATCCTGCCGGAATACCGCTGGCGGCATTTATTGCGGAAACGATGAGTATCCTCAGTGCTCAGCCCGATATCGCGGAAGTGCTGGTTGAAAAAGTGAAGCCTCAGCGTTTTGCTGAACGTGGAGACTACGCCGCTTTTTATCAGGCATTCAACGATCGTATTGCGTCGCAGTAAGTGGCTATTGCATCTGGCGGCGTGTTATTCGCCTGCATTTGATGACGAGATCGTGTTTTTCCCCAGCTGCTGTTGGCGATGCTCGCGCGGAGAGCATCCCCACTCTTTTTTAAACGCCCGGCCAAACGCGCTATCGCTGTCATATCCGGCGGACAGCGATATCTGCGTGATCGAATCGCGGGAGTTTCTGAGGCGCTCTCCTGCGAGTAACATTCGCCATCGGGAGAGGTATTTCATCGGCGTGGTGCCGACCTTTTGTTTAAATTGTTTGGTAAAAACAGTCCGGGACATGCCAACCCGATTCGCCAGTTCCTGCAGGGTCCAAGGGAACGCGGGATCCTGGTGCATATAGCTAAGCGCGGCTTTGAGCTGCGGATCGGAAAGGGCAAACATCCAGCCAACGCGTTCACTCCCTTCCTGCTGAAGGAATACCCTTAGCGCCTGAACCAGCATGATTTGTACCAGCTGCTGCGCGATCAAATCACCACCCGGCTGGGGGACGCGCATCTCTTCGCGCAGGCATTCCATGGCATTACGCATGACCTTTTGCCCAATACCTTCGGTGATCGGTATCAGTGGAGGCAGGGAATGCAGCAGGATATCGGCATGAGCGCTGCTGAAGGTAAAACGTCCGCCAAGAATAAACGCCCCGTTCCGGGGCGCCTGCATTGTCAGCGCAGAGCCCGTCCTCTTGTCCGGCGGGATAAAAGGTTGCCGTGGGCTGTTGGGATTGGTCGCCAGATAGAAGGGGGCGCCGGAAGGCAGAAATACACAGTCACCCGATTTTAGAAAGACGGGCTGCTGGCTCCCGGCGATAGCAACCCAACAGTTTCCGTCAATAACAGCGCAGCATTTGATGCCAGGGTGGCGGCTGAATTCAAGCCCGTTTCCCGCCTGCAGGGGAAAACCGCCGGAGATATAAGCCTCCAGTTTGAGCAATGACAGAACTTCTGAAAGAGGATCCATATAATACCGTACGATCTGCACAGAATGACGTATTTATAGCAGAGACCGTACCGATGTTCATCTTTTATACTGCCATTAAGGGTGAAATCGTTAACCTGAAACCGCTTAGCAGGGGAAAATTATGAATATTTTTTTAACGGGAGCCACCGGTTTTATTGGGCTCGCGGTCACTGCAGAACTTATCCGGGCCGGCCATCGGGTGACGGGCCTAGCTCGTTCGGATAAAAGCGAACAACTTCTGGCCCGCATCGGAGCGGAAACTCACCGGGGGGCGTTGGAAAATCTTCAGAGCCTGCTTGAGGGGGCGCAAAGGGCCGATGCAGTGATTCATTGTGCTTATGATCACTCTTTTAGCTATCCTGAGGAGACGGCGAAAAAAGAAACCCTGGCCATCGAAGCGCTGGGAAGAGGGCTGCAGGGTTCCTCGCGCCCCCTGATCATTACCTCCGTTGCCGCCATGGGCTGCGCTGCGCCGGGTCAACTGGCTACCGAAGATTTTTATGACTCCGCGACGCGCAATCCGCGTAAGTCGACCGAACTGGCCGGGGCCCGCGTCGCGGATAGCGGCGTCAATGTTTCGGTTGTCCGCCTCCCGCAAGTTCATAATGAATGTAAACAAGGGTTCGTCACTGAACTGATCGCGTTTGCGCGCGAGAAAGGGGTATCCGCGTATGTGGCAGAGGGGACCAACCAATGGGCCGCGGCTCATCTTCTTGATGTCGCTGCGCTTTACAGGCTGGTGGTGGAACAATCGCAATCCGGGCTGCGTTATCATGCGGTAGCGGAAGAGGGCATTCCTCTTCGTGATATCGCGCAAGCGATTAGCGTGGGCCTGAGTGTCCCGCTGGTCAGCCTCTCGTCTGAAGCCGCTAATGACCATTTTGGCTGGCTGGCGATGTTCGCGCAGATGGATATGCGGGCATCAAGCGCGCAGACCCGGCAGCGCGTCGGCTGGCATCCCTCCCATTCAGGGCTGCTTGCGGATCTCGCGCGATATTTTTCGCTTTAACCTGCCAACCACCTGTTGCAGCAAAAAAAGCCGCTTAAGTTTCCTTGAGCGGCTTTGCTGGACGGCGAGTCTGATATCCGTATTGATCAAGGCAGACGTCATTCTCTTCCAGGAGTAGACGTACCATGAGGTGGCCTGCCCAGGGCGTTCATTGACCAGTCTCGCGTTGCTGGCATCATTTTTCAGGAAAGTCGGTACTAACAGTCAGTTCCTTCCACTTTTCAAAATCTTTCCGCATGGCATCAAGTTTGGCGAGTATGAGTTGATAGGCATCGGTGCCAAGTGGAAGCCGTAACGGTGGCTGAGCAGCTTCCGTCGCCTTGATAATAGCCGTCGCTCCGCGTGATGGATCGCCCGGCTGGGTTCCGGAGGAGGCACGCAATTGCTCCCGGCGCTTTCCTGTGATATTAACGTATTCCTCAATAATCGTACCGGATTCGATTATTGATCGACCGGCCCAGTCGGTCCGAAAACGTCCTGGTTCGACAATCGTTACATGGATACCCAGAGCGGCGACCTCCAGAGACAACGCTTCAGAGAATCCTTCCACAGCATACTTGGTTGCGTTGTAATAACCGACCGCCGGGAACGCCATCAGACCACCGATGGAAGAAAAGTTAATGATGTGACCACTATGACGCCTCCGCATGCCCGCAAGTACGTGCCGCGTCAGAGAGAATAATCCAAACACATTGGTTTCAAACTGACGCCGGATTTCAACATCTTCGCCTTCTTCAATCGCTGATACGTAGCCATAACCTGCATTATTGACCAGAATATCAATGCGGCCAAAATGTGCCTCTGCTTCTGCAACCGCTTTACGAATCATGTCCTCATTGGTGACATCCAGCGGCAGGATAAAAGCATTATCGGCATACGCTGCGAAACGGCTGTGAAGCGCTGCGATATTTCGAGCTGTGAGGACTGCTCGATCGCCTTTTGCGAGAACCTGGTGTGCCAGTTCATATCCAAATCCAGTCGAGCATCCTGTAATAAACCAAACCTTTCTTTCTGTCATATCGCTGACCTCTACTGATGATTAAAAGACGTTGGTCCTGATGGCATGCAACCCGCTTAGTTTCTTCTTTGGGTATTTTCTGCAAAAAGGGGGATCAATATATTTAACGGTGATAGAGCAAATTTTCGTGCTTTGGGGGTTTATCTACTACAACCATACTGCCGTTATTTTGCACGATCGTATCAATTTTCTTCTCATCACCACCTCTGGGGGGGCCTCATGAATGCATACGCCGGGGCGGGCTTTGAGGTTAAGGTGATTTTCACTGAAAAGGATTAAGCATCGCTCGCGGCAAGCAGACCGGATATGATGATTCAGAATACTATGTCAATATAGCCAGGCGGCTTCATTGGGGGCTATGGTCAAACATTGAGATACGGAATTATTTATGAACAGGGTTCTTCCGTCCTTGTGCGATATTGTTGAACGTCACTGCACGGATTCGCATCGGTTGACCGCTATTTCAGGCCTTACTTTGTTCAGGATAGAAAATGCGACACGTCCACAGCATCTTATTTATCATCCAAGAATTCTCGTTGTTGCTCAAGGAAGCAAGCGGGTCCAGCTTGGACGCAGCCCATTTTGGCTTAATCCGAAGAAAATTTTAGTGGTGACTGTGGATGTTCCTGTCGCAACACAAATTTACACGGCTACAAATGGCATGCCGCACCTTGCATTTACTCTCGATCTTGATCTATCTGTTCTTGCTGATGTGTTGCAAAAGGTTCCGGCTAAACCCATTAGCGCATGTTCCTTTCCGGGAATTGCGGCGACTACAACGACATTCAACTTGCTCGAACCATTCATGAGGCTGTTAAGACTTCTCGACCAGCCGAACGATATTGAGTTTGTCGCCCCGTTGATTGTAAAAGAGATTTATTTTCGCCTGATACAAAGTAACCTGGGCGATGTCCTCACTCAGTTCTCTCTTAACAGGCCTCATGTATTACAAATACGTAAGGTGACAAACTGGATTAAGTTGCACTATGCAAATCCGATGAGCATTGAGACGTTAGCTAATATGGCAAACATGAGCGTCAGTTCGTTTCACCGTCATTTTAAAAATATCACATTGATGTCCCCAATCCAGTACCGTACTCAGATCCGTCTCCAGGAGGCCCGCCGAATACTTCTGGCGGAGGGTGAAAGAGCGGGCGCAGTCGGGGTTAGGGTGGGCTATGAGAGCCAGTCGCAATTCACCCGGGATTACAAGCGGATGTTCGGTGCCCCACCGATGACGGATACCACACGGCTAATGACTAATCGAGATCTCGGCCAACTCTGCTAACCGGCGGAGCCATTACGCCGACCAGATTCAGTGCCGGGTTGATATTTTGAGCCAGCAGTTTACGGATGCCGTCGCGCTGTTGCCGAGCATCGGTCAGAGACACATCGGGATAAGCGCCTAAACTGAGGCGGGACTCTTTGCCATCGATACGATATTTGAGATACCAGAGACATGAACCGCCGGCGTTGACCAAAAGGTACAGACCATGAGAATCGGAAACTTTGAAGGGATTAGCGGATGATTTTAGATTTTTGAGTCGTTAAGAGACATTTGGGGGTCACTCCGTCATCGAACCAACTTGACCCCAAATCTGACCACCAAATTCTCCCGATGCGGAGGGAAAACTGAAAATGCATCGGGAAGATTTTTCACGCTAACTTGTTGAATCTAAATCGTATAATGATTCGCAAAGAGGCATGAAAACAAGAATTTGGCTCCCTGACTGGACCTGAATCCAGGCTCTAACCAATTGTTGAAAAAAGAGTTTCGTAAACAACAAAAAATGGTCAGGACTTAATTATGGACTTATTTTTATTTGGTAGCCAGTGTCCTGAGCTTCTTTAGCAGTCCAGCCAGGGGCTGCAAATTATTTCTTTTACATCCCGCATGATGAAACAGGGCTCTGTCTTGCGGACGGAGCCCATAAACTACAATCTTATAATGACGATTTCCCTGGTATATGGCTCATGTAAAGGTTTTACTTTACAAATAAAATGTAAAGGAATGCTAGACAGGCGTCAATGATAAAAATTGATTGTCTGGATTAGCGATGATAGGGAAGAGACTGAAAGAAGCCCGGAAAATGTGTGGCATGACACAGGAAAAGTTGGGTGTGATGATAGGCATAGAGGAAGCGACTGCCAGACAGCGCATTTCTCAATATGAACTGGGAACACATACGCCCAAATATTCACTTGCGTGCCAGATGGCGGAAATACTGGGCGTGCCCGAATGCTATTTCTACATAAAGAGTGATGAATTTGCTATGAAGGTCCTGAACTTGTACAGGGAAGAGTCAATCCCCAAAACCTGAGCCTGTTTAGCAAGAATTTTGTGCCAGAAAACATTTTGGGGGCATAAATGCTTACCTTTATAAGCGGTCTGAGCGCGCACGAATCTATCGATCGCCTGCCTTTGGGATTTCTCCTGCCCTGGTTCCAAAGATTCATGTTTTCTTGTGTATGAGTTAGTTGGGGGAACCGTTCCTGGCGTGTCTGGCTTCCATTTGCAGTATTTTCGGATTGCCTGCTTTAAGTGAATATGGCAGATTCAATCAATCAGAAATACTTAAGTGAAGGAAGCACCAGGATGTCTTCTCCCTCCTCTCAATGCTTGTTCAGCGAGGGCAGTGTGACACTGCCAACAGGATACTCAGACCGTACCGTAAACGTTTTCTCTCCTCGTGATGCACATGCATCCTCCATCAATGTTTCGCGTGATACTGCGCAAGAAAATGAGAGTCTTTCCGGCTATGTTGATAGGCAGTTAAAATTACTCGAACAGCACCTTAGTGGCTGGAAAACCACTGATCGTCAGCCTGTAGCGCTTGGTAAAGATGTGGTATCGGGCGAATGTATTTCTGCCAGTTATCTTCGAGATGGAAAGCGTATTTGGCAGCAACAGGCAGTATTCGTCTTGCAAAGGGGTTCTGTCCTGGTTTTTACACAGAGCCGCAGTGAAAAACTCAGTATTGAAGACAACGCGATCTTCCGGGATCTGCTTGGTAGTTTCAAACCGGCAGATTACAGGTAAGGAGCGGCTATGTACGAAGCGGCGCGTGTTGGTGACCCCATTGGTCACTCTCATGCCATGGCGGGCATGATTGCCGGCACTGTGGTGGGCGGCACGCTGGCTGCTCTTGGCGGTCTTGCATCCAGTGCTCTGTTCATGGTTGGTCTGGCCGCTTCCTGTATTGGGGTTGGTCTCGTGCTGGTTGCGCTCAGTGTCGCGGTTGGCGGCCTGACTGCAGCTGCAGCTACCTCAACGAGCGACAGTATGGCGGAGTCCGGTGCTGCAAGTGCGTCTTCAACCGGGAAGATCCTTTCCGGTTCGCCCAACGTCTTCATCAATGGCAAGCCTGCCGCGATCGCCACGATCAGCCTGGTGGAATGCTCTGACCACGGTCCCTCCATGCAAATGGCGCAGGGTTCGTCAACAGTGTTCATTAATGGCCATCCGGCAGCCCGGACCGGAGACAAGACGAACTGCGATGCCAGCGTGCTGGTTGGCTCAGGGAATGTTCGTATCGGCGGTGCGACGGTTACGACGATGGCTATCGCTCCTGAGGTACCGGAATGGGCTTACAAAGCGTCGGATCTGACGCTGTTGTTTGCCGGGTTGATCGGTTTGGGCGGTGGGGCCAAGGTTGGCAGGTTGGCCGCGTTGCTGGAGCGTCTGCCAGGTATCAACAAACTGGGGCGTATTATTTGTCGTGCGGGCCAGGTGATCCAGGCTGCCGCTGCCCTGGCGATCATGGATCGACCGATCGATGTGGTCAGTGGACAAAAGTTTCTTAATGGCGAGGATGAGCTTGATTTTGAACTGCCCTCGCGGTTACCGCTGCGCTGGCAGCGTTACTGGCGAAGCGGGAATCCTGGTGACAGCGTTCTGGGCCGGGGGTGGAGCCTGCCGCATGAGTCCTGGCTGGCGCCGTATCAGGACGGACTGGTGTGGCGCGCACCTTCGGGCGACTACATCAGCTTCCCGCAGGTTCCCATTGGCTATCGAACCTACTGCGAAGCTGAAACTCTGTGGTTGGAGCATCTGGACGACGACAGTTGGCTGGTATATGGCCCGGACGATGAGCGCTGGTGCTATCCGCCTCTGCAGGGTGATCGGTCGTCGCTGGTTTCCCGGGTCATTGACACGACCGGCAACGCCACCGACTTCCTGCGTGATGAGGCGGGCCTGCTGACCGAGGCTGTGGACTGTGCCGGCCAGCGTATTGTCTGTGGCTACCAACACACCGGCCGCGGCATCCGGCTGAGCCGCGTCAATCTGTACACGGATAACGGCCTGCAGATGCTGGTGCGCTATGACTTCGATGAAGAGGGGCAACTGATCGCGGTGCGCGGCCGGGACGGCAACGTAGTGCGAAGCTTCGGCTGGCGCGACGGGCTGATGGCCAGCCACCGGGATGCGGCCGGGCTGTTGAACGAATACCGCTGGCAGGAGATTGACGGCTTGCCGCGGGTGTCGGCCTACCTGGCGCCGGACGGGCGGCAGTACGCGCTGCTGTACGACGACCAGGCAGGCGACGACCGGGCCGGGCTGTGCGGTGTGATCCTGCCGGGCGGCGCGGTGCGCCGCACCCGCTGGGACCGGTTCAACCGGCTGACGGAAGAAACGGACCCGGAGGGGCGCCGCACCGGCTATCAGTGGTGGCGCAACAGTGATCGGATAACGGCGGTCATCGGGCCGGACGGCGCCACCACCCGCAACGACTATGACGAACAGCGACGGGTCATTGCACAGACCGGTCCGGCCGGCGACGTGACCCGTTACCTCTACCCGGATGAACAGGAGAGCCTGCCGGAAGTCATTGTCGATGCGCAGGGCGGAGAGGTGCGCCTGGAGTGGAACCGTCAGGGCCTGGTGACTCGCTACACCGACTGCTCCGGCAGCGTCACGGCCTACGAATATGACTATCTGGGACAACTGCGTAAACAGACCGATGCGGAAGGGCTGGTCACCCGATATGACTGGCATCCAATGGCCGACCGGCGCGCATCGTTCGCGCCGACGGCAGCGAGGAGACCTTCGCCTGGCAGGCAGATCGGCTGGCGGCGTGGGAGGATCCGGCGGGTGGCATCATCCGCTGGCAGTACAACGCGCTTGGCCTGCCGGTCCGCGTCACCGATCGCATCGGGCGCGAATTGCGCTATGACTACGACCCGCGCGGCCGCCTGACCAGGCTCGATAATGGCAACGGCGGCGCATACCGCTTCGAGTACGACCCGGAAGGCAGGCTGGAGCGAGAAATCCGACCGGATGAGACGCAATACCGGCTGGAGCGGGACGAACGGGGCTTCCCCGCCCGGCGCTCCGAGGCCGGCAGGCCCGATGCTGAAGGCGGCCTGCCGCTGCGGGTGAAACAGTATCAGTTCGACGATGGCGGCCTGCTGATGGGCTATGCCACCGAACAGGCGCACTGGCATTACCGACGCGACCGCGCCGGCCGAGTGACCGAGCTGACGCGCACGCCCACGGAGGCCGGCATCGCGCTGGGCATCGAACCGGACACCGTGCAGCTCCGCTACGACGCCGCCGGGCGGCGGGTGGCCGAACAAGGGCTGCACGGCGAGCTGCTGGCCGAGTTTGATGGGTTGGACAACCTGACGGCGCTGACCACGCCGCAGGGCGACCGCCTGCAATGGCTGTACTACGGCTCCGGGCATGCCAGCGCGGTGAAGTTCAACAAGCAGCTGGTGAGCGCATTCACCCGCGACCGTCTGCACCGGGAGACCGCCCGCAGCCAGGGCAGCCTGACCCAGCAGCGCGGCTATGATGCGCTCGGCCGCAGAGCCTGGCAGAGCAGCGGGGCGCTGAGCGACGACGGTCGGATAACCCGGCCGGAAGAGGGACTGCTGTGGCGGGTGTTCCGCTACACCGCCCGCGACGAACTGGCCGGGGTGAACGACGCGCTGCGCGGAGACGTACAGTACGGCTACGATGCGCAGGGAAGGTTGCTGAGCCAGTCCGAGCCTCGTCAGGGCCTGCATCAGCGCTTGCGCTACGATGAGGCGGACAACCTGTTGGACGACTCGCATGCACATCCGGTGAGCGACAACCGCCTGACGCAGTGGCAGCGACTGTTCAACCGCTATGATGCCTGGGGCAATCTGGTCACGCGCCGCAGCGGCGCGGACGAACAGCACTACACCTATGACGCGGACAACCGCCTAATCCGCGCGCGCGGCACTGGCCCCGAAGGGGAGTTCGAGGCGCACTATCAATACGATGCCGCCGGCCGGCGCATCCGAAAACGGGTGATCACCGGGCAGGGGACGCAGCGGCGCACGCGCGAGACGCGTTTTATCTGGCATGGGTTGCGGTTGCTACAGACATTGCATGACGACGGCATGCGCCGGACGTACACTTATGATCCGACGGAGCCGTATACCCCGCTGGCACGCATCGATCAGGCCGGGGATGCGCCGCACGGTCAACTGTACTGGTACGGCACCGACCTGAACGGTGCGCCGCTGGAGGTGACGGACGAAGAGGGCGCGGTGCGCTGGAGCGGCGTGTACGGTGAATTCGGCCGGGTACGTCGTCAGACGGTGGACAGCCATACGCTGCGCGCCGGCAAGCCGATCACCGACCAGCCGCTGCGCTATGCGGGACAGTACGCAGACAGCGAAACGGGGCTGCACTTTAACCTGTTCCGCTACTACGATCCTGAATGCGGACGGTTTACGACGCAGGACCCGATAGGGCTGGCGGGCGGGGTGAATCTTTATCGATATGCTCCAAATCCACTTACGTGGATAGATCCGCTGGGATTGGCCAAAGCACCATGCGGCGGCAGCCCGAAAGATGCTCAGAAGAAAGTGAACAGAGGGCAGGGACCGAAAGATATCAAGCGTATAGATGAGCCCGAAGAAAGCGTGCCTGGTAGTCAATGGCATGCTCATCAGACGAAACCAGAAAAAGGAAAGAATCCCGCTTTGAATCAGGATGGTTCAACGCATGACGGAGCTCCATCTTTTTCCAAGAAGACATTAAAATGGTTGAAAGATCATGGGTGGAACGTGGATGACTGGCTATGAAGAGTTTTGATAGAGAAATGAAGCGCCTTCTGCATAAGGAAGGGCTGGATAATGCAGATGTTTACTATGCAGATTACGACACTTTTGAAGAGGTGCCGTTATTTTCGAGATGGAACCAGATTTCATTCCTTTCGTCGCTGTCATTTGATGAAAAAAACAAGTTGTTTATCAGGGAGGGTGCGAAATTGGTCTCTTATTATCATGAGAAATCAAATGAGTACCTGGATAGGGATGAGCAGAAAGACTATTTCATCTGTATGAGTTTGACTGGATGGGATGATTGTGAAGAGATAAATTGTTTGACGCCAAATATAGTTTTGTCTCGCCGCAAAGGCTGGTTGCTTACTCATTTAAAGCTGAAGAAAACTGGGTCGGATGAAGAGCGTCTGGTAAAGGAGTACTTGTCTTCCCTGGCTCTAATCGATTTCGACGTGTTTGTTCCTGAGGGTGGTAAGGCAAATAAGAGGGTTTACGTGTTGAAGAACTCAATCATCGATAATTAATTTCCCCAGGAGCATTTGAACCGGATGTTCAGCGCACGCCGCTCGATGGAAACAAAAACTGGACAGGTAACGCGCCTGGTGTGCTCTTCCGTTTTCATCCAGGCGACGATGCGGCTGACATTATTTGTATTAGCTCAGACTTGACCTGACACAACTACGACACAGGGCCAAACCTAATCTGACAGGCGGCTCTGTGCCAAAGCGGACGTTCAACTGTTCACTTTTTGGCATTATTCTGCGTGCTCTTGGACGTCTTAGGAATTCTGTCATGACGTGCATATAGCTATCCACGATGTTTGATCTTACCCAGTAATAGTGGACACGCAATTAAGTGAGTAAACTCTCAACCAGAGGTGACTCATGACAAAACCGACATCAACCAGCAAGAAGCCCCGTAAACAACACACGCCTGAATTCCGCGATGAAGCCCTGAAACTGGCTGAGCGCATCGGCGTCGCTGCTGCTGCCCTCCAGCTCAGTCTTTATGAATCGCAGCTCTATACCTGGCGCAGTAAGCAACAACAACAAATGACCTCTTCAGAACGTGAAAGTGAACTGGCCGCAGAAAATGCCCGGTTAAAGCGGCAACTGGCAGAACGGGATGAGGAGCTGGCCATTCTCCAAAAGGCCGCGACATACTTCGCGAAGCGCCTGAAATGAAGTATGTCTTTATCGAAAAATATCAGGCTGAGTTCAGCATCAAGGCCATGTGCCGGGTTCTGCGTGTCGCCCGCAGCGGCTGGTATGCCTGGCGTCTGCGCCGTTATCAGGTCAGCCCGCGTCAGCAGTTCCGCCTTAATTGCGATAATGCTGTTCGCAAGGCATTCAGTGCAGCAAAACAACGGTATGGTGCGCCGCGTCTTGCAGCCGAACTGCCGGAATACAACGTGAAAACCATCGCCTCCAGCCTGCATCGTCAGGGGCTGAGGGCAAAAGCCAGCCGGAAGTTCAGTCCGGTCAGCTACCGTGCGCACGGCCTGCCAGTATCGGAAAACCTGCTGAAGCAGGACTTTATCGCCAGCGGCCCGAACCAGAAGTGGGCGGGTGACATCACGTACTGTGTGCCCGGAGTTCAGGGCGAGCATGGACGCTCAAATGAACCACGAGTCTGTCTGGAATATTGAACCGGTAACTCATGACGAGAAACCCGACAATCCCACCGGGTGTGACGGTGGAGAACCTGAGCGGCAGTGACCTGCGGCATGCCTGCAGGGTGATGTAACCCGCTGACAACGGGGATTGAGGCGAGATCACTAAGCCAAGATGATCCTCAAGGTTGAGTACTGAAAGGCTGAAGAACATGAATCCGTTAATCCGCCTCTGTGGGTTGAAAATGTCACCACGGCCTACGTGATCTGACAGGTCGTGCAGAAGGAACCGGCAGTGATAGGTAAGCACCGCCGGTCAAAGGTGCTTTGACAAGTATGCGAAACACCGGGACAGCAGCGCCCATCACGCTCGCGTTGCTGACTTCTGCCAACTTGCGGCAAGCAAGGATAAAGAGTGCGACGGGCAGCCTCCTCAGCATGCCTGAGTCCAGACAAGTGAACCGGGGAAGGTCAGTTGCGAATGCTAAGGGGGCATGGCCCCGATGTTGCACTGGCTGGCGGAGCTTCCATAGTAGTCCGCGATGGGGAAAGCCCATTACATGGCGAAGGGAAGCAGTTTGAATGTGTTTGCGACGTAAATTAACTGACCTAATGAGGTGAAGACCTTTGATAATCAGCGAAATGCAACGCAAGCTTGCCACATGGGCAGCAACCGATCCGTCCCGACGGATTGAGCGGCTGCTACGTCTGATAACACAACCAGAATGGCTGGCTGAAGCCGCGCGGATCACGCTTTCATCAAAGGGGGCGCATACCCCCGGCGTTGATGGTGTGAATAAAGTAAAGTTACAGGCCAGACTACCTGCTGAGCTGCAACGACTCAGGGAGGAACTTCTCTCGGGTCATTACCAGCCCCTGCCAGCCAGACGGGTTTACATCCCTAAAAGCAACGGCAAACTGCGGCCACTGGGTATCCCCACGTTGCGGGATCGTATTGTTCAGCGGGCCATGCTGATGGCCATGGAGCCGATCTGGGAGAGTGATTTTCATACACTCTCATATGGCTTCCGACCTGAACGCAGCGTCCACCATGCGATCCGCACGGTGAAATTACAACTCACGGACTGCGGGGAAACGCGGGGCCGCTGGGTGATTGAGGGTGACCTGTCCAGCTACTTCGACACTGTGCATCATCGACTGCTGGTGAAAGCCGTGCGTCGCAGGATCAGTGACGCACGTTTCATGGCTCTGCTGTGGAGAATCATCAAAACGGGACATATCGATGTCGGTCTCTTTCGGGCGGCCAGTGAAGGCGTTCCACAGGGAGGCGTAATATCGCCGCTGCTGTCGAATATCATGCTGAATGAGTTCGATCAGTACCTGCATAAAGGGTACCTGAGTGGGAAAGCCCGAAAGAATCGCCGGTACTGGAATAACAGTATCCAGCGAGGCCGAAGCACTGCGGTTAGGGAAAACCGGCAATGGAAACCTGCAGTTGCCTATTGTCGCTATGCTGATGACTTCGTGCTCATCGTCAAAGGCACCAAGGCGCAGGCAGAAACCATCAGGGAAGAATGTCGGCGCGTGCTCGAAGAGAGTCTGAAACTGAGGCTGAACATGGACAAGACCCGGATCACCCATGTTAATGATGGCTTTATCTTTCTGGGGCATCGTATCATCCGCAAACGCAGTCGTTACGGCGATATGCGGGTGGTCTCGACGATCCCCAAGGAGAAAGCCAGAAACTTCGCAGCATCGCTGACAGCACTGTTATCAGGCAACTACAGTGAAAGCAAAGTTGATATGGCCGAGATGCTCAACCGGAAACTGAAGGGCTGGGCAGCGTTCTACCAGTTCGCTGATTTTAAGGCCAAAGTCTTCGGTTATATTGACCGTATCGTGTTCTGGAAGCTGGCTCACTGGCTGGCCCGTAAATACCGCTGCGGTATCAAACGCCTGATGAGGAGGTGGTGTAAATCACCGAAACCGGGTCAGAGCAAAACGTGGGTTTTATTTGGTAAAACTAACCACGGTAAACTCAATGGTGAAATACTGTACCGGTTGGTGGGTCAAGGCAAGAAGGTGTTCCGCTGGCGACTGCCTGAAGGTAATCCCTATCTGAGGACGGAAGCCAGAAATACATACACATCGCGTTTTACTGAAGTGGCAATGGCGTTCGCCAGCGTTTAAACGGAGAGCCGGATGCGCTGAAAGGTGCACGTCCGGTTCGGAGAGGAGAGGCAGGGAAATAGTCCGACTACGCCCTGTCTCTTACTCTACTACGAACAGATGAAGGCTGGCTTTACCTTGCGGTCGTTATCGACCTGTGGTCCCGGTCAGTTATCGGTTGGTCGATGTCCTCGCGGATGACGGCACAGCTGGTTTGCGATGCGTTACAGATGGCGCTGTGGCGTCGGAAGCGGCCGGAACAGGTTATTGTTCATACAGACAGAGGTGGTCAGTACTGTTCAGCGGATTACCAGACTTTACTGAAACGGCATAATCTGCGTGGCAGTATGAGTGCAAAAGGTTGCTGTTATGATAATGCCTGTGCAGAAAGCTTCTTTCACTCACTGAAGGTGGAATGCATCCACGGTGAACACTTCGCCAGCCGTGAAATAATGCGAAGCACGGTGTTTAATTATATAGAGTGTGATTACAATCGCTGGCGCCGTCACAGTGCCTGCGGCGGTCTCAGCCCGGAACAATTTGAAAACCAGAATCTCGCTTAGGGCGGTGTCCACATTACGTGGGTAGGATCAGATTACCATTGGCGCTGCTGCCGGAAGCGGCAACGATGAATGATTTTCTGTGGCGTGTAGCGGGTTGCGGGATTGGTTACGGACTATTCCTGCCACCGAACAATAAAGAAATGTTTTCGAATGTCTCTGCGAACCGAACGGTGACCGCCTCGGGGGTATTGTCGACCGCCAGGACAGCAGGACAATCCATTGGTGCGGCGTTGGTTGCGATGGTTATTGCACTGTTAAACAGATTAACGGACGACACCGATGCACAGTTTGTCGTTTACGTTTTTGGGCTTGCCTGCTTTATATCAGCGCTATCGTCACTCTCAAGTATGCTACGCCTGCATCGATAATATACTGGAACGATTATAATGATTAATGCCAGCAGCTTATTAATACTGTCTTGCTGCTGGCATTTATCGATCCTCATTTAATGAAAACTACGGAAAGGAGGCAAAATACCTCTGACATTCTGGAAGCTACTTTACTAATATGGCTCTTATTAGTGTGAATGATTTATCTATTAACTGGCTAATAAATAAAATGTCTGTTATCCATCCTGTTCATCGTTTTCATTCCTGCTCACATGACCTTTTATGGACAAGATGTAAGGCGACACGAATAACACTCTGCATCTGTCAAGATAATCTGACCACCATTGCATCATGACCCTTCGGGCATCAAGGTGCTCAGCTTTATGGGTATAAGCTGCCCGTACAGTGTGACGTTCTTGGTGACTCATCTGACGTTCAACCACATCCTGTGTCCATAAACCGGATTCCATCAGTGCGCTGCATGCCATTGTGCGGAAGCCGTGGCCACAGATATCCTGTTTCGTGTCGTATCCCATCAGGCGCAATGCCTTGTTGACCGTGTTTTCGCACATCGGCTTATACGGGTTATGGTCGCCGGGGAAAACAAGTTCACCTTCACCGGAAATATCCTTAATCCGTTTCAGAATGGCGATGGCCTGTTCTGAGAGGGGCACGATATGAGCAGTGCGCATTTTGGCACCGCGCCCGGAATAACGCACGCCTGCAATGGCCTCGCGTGTTGCGGGTATCGTCCAGACCCGGTTTCTGAAATCAATCTCTGACCAGCGGGCAAAGCGCAGCTCACTGGAACGAATGAACAGATGCAGCGTCAGCAGGACGGCAAGCCGGGTCAGTTCACGCCCCTGGTGATAACCGTCAATCCGTTCAAGCAGTTCAGGCAGCCGCTCCAGTGGCAGGGCGGGATAATGGCGTCTGACAGGCGGCGTCGTCACATCCTCAAGGCTGGCCGCCGGGTTGGTGTCGATTAATCCCTGATGGACGGCATAACGCATGATGTTGCTGAGGTGCTGCCGCGTGCGGGACGCAACTTCCAGTGAAGTGGTCAACTAAAACTGGCCACCGCTTTAGAGTTTTTCCAGTATCGGTTTTCCGATTCGTTTGGTGGTAACCCACCGTTATATTCGTGTGGCCTGAGTGCACTGTAATACCCAACGATATAGT